>NZ_JARVSL010000040.1:0-61378 GCF_030209215.1 Pseudomonas sp. efr-133-TYG-23
CGCCGGAAGTGGGGCGAATTATAGACTTCTGGAATCTGCCGTCAAGCGTTAATTTGCGTTTTCTATTAACCCCCATGAAAGAAGCCAAAAACACTCTATGTAGATAAGCGCCTCACTATTGTTGAGCAATATATTGCTCATCCGTATCTACTTGAGCATCATACCGTCCTCGCCTATCCAATATGATCTCGGACGACAACAAATGACCTCCTCTCCCCGCAGCCTGGCATCAACACTGTTTCCGGTCGGCCTGCTCTTGATTGCCATGGCATCCATCCAATCCGGCGCATCGCTCGCTAAGAGCATGTTCCCGGTCGTGGGCGCACAAGGTACTACTGCTTTGCGCTTGATTTTCGCCAGCGTGATCATGCTGGTTCTGTTACGTCCGTGGCGCGCCAGGCTGACTGCAAAGTCTCTGCGTACAGTGGTTGTCTATGGCATGGCACTGGGCGGCATGAATTTTCTCTTCTATATGTCATTACGCAGTGTCCCTTTGGGTATTGCCGTAGCACTCGAATTCACAGGGCCGCTGGCCGTAGCTATCTATGCCTCCCGGCGAGCGGTTGATTTCCTGTGGATTGCCTTGGCGATCGTCGGCCTACTCCTCTTGATTCCGATGGGAGAAGCCAGCAATGGCATCGACTTGTTGGGAGGTGCCTATGCGCTGGGTGCCGGTATCTGTTGGGCGCTTTACATAGTGTTCGGGCAGAAGGCGGGGAACGATAACGGCGTGCAAACCGCGGCCCTGGGCGTGATGATCGCTGCATTGTTCGTGGCACCTATCGGCATCGTTCATGCGGGAACGGCATTGCTGACACCCGCCTTGATTCCGGTCGCCATCGGTGTGGCTATCCTCTCTACCGCGCTGCCCTACACTCTTGAGATGGTTGCACTCACACGTCTGCCGGCCCGTACTTTCGGCACGCTCATGAGCATCGAACCTGCATTCGGTGCACTCTCTGGTTTGTTGTTCCTACAAGAACACCTCTCCATCCCCCAATGGCTGGCCATAACCTGCATTATCCTGGCTTCGGTAGGTGCCACACTGACGATGCGCAATGAGTCCAAGCCGTTGGTTCCGGCGGATTGATGCATCGTTGAACGTAGCTCTGGTATTTGCCGCTCATTTGAGCCATGTTTAGCCCTCAACGAATGTTACTCATGGAGTTTTTCGACAAGGACAGCGCGAACGCCAAGCTCGGCAGCGAGCACAGCCTGCCTCAACTCTTACGAGGCGGCTTTTTAAGGATAGGAATGAGAAGAATATTGATACTGTTGATGGTCGTGGCGATTGCAGGCTGTGCCGCGACCACAAAAACAGAAGTAAAACGGGGCAAGAAAGGGCTGCATATCAACTGTTCCGGCCTGTCCTCCTCTTGGGAGCAGTGCTACACCAGCGCAACAAATTCATGCGGCACTAAGGGCTATCGGGTGATCGCGAAGTCTGGTGACAATTCTGAAGAACCTGGCGATTACCCCTTCGGCCTCAACCCGGCGGGTTACACCAGCCGGAGCATGATTGTCATTTGTAAGTAGCCGACTTTCAAAACGTGGGTCGATTTTATAGCCGCCCACGCTTTGAGAACCACAACCTTTAAATGGCCGACGTGCGGACCAGCAACCACTCAAGACCAGCGCCACTGAGCAATGGACTCAAACGTTCACGCACCTGTTCGTGATAGGCATTGAGCCACTCGCGCTCATCCGTTGTCAGCAGCGAAGGCTCCAGACAACGGGTATCGATGGGACAGAGGGTCAACGTTTCGAATTTGAGAAACTCGCCAAACTCGGTCTTGCCGGCCTCACGGTTCAACACCAGGTTTTCGATGCGCACCCCCCAACGACCAGGCCGGTAGGTACCCGGCTCGATAGAAGTGATCATCCCCGGCTGCATCGCTGTCTGCGGCGCGGTAGCCGCCTGATAGGCAATCACTTGCGGGCCCTCATGCACATTGAGGAAATAACCTACGCCGTGCCCCGTGCCATGACCGTAATCCACGCCTTCGGCCCAGATAGGAGCGCGGGCAATGGCATCCAACAGCGGTGACAGAATCCCTTTGGGGAAGTGCGCGCGCGACAGTGCGATCACACCCTTAAGCACACGAGTGCAGTCACGTTTCTGCTCGTCGCTTGGCGTGCCGATAGGCACCATGCGCGTAATGTCCGTAGTGCCGCCCAAGTACTGACCGCCAGAGTCAATCAACAGCAAGCCGTCGCCCTCGATAACCGCATGCTCTTCTTCAGTGGCGTGGTAGTGGGGCATCGCGCCATTGGCGTTGAATGCCGCGATAGTGTTGAAACTCAGCGAAACATAATCGGGACGGCGGGCACGAGCTGCCGTCAGGTGTTCGTCGATCGTCAGTTCAGTGATGCGCTCGCGCCCAAACGCGCCGTCCAGCCAAGCGAAAAATTCGCACAACGCGGCGCCATCCTGTTCCATCGCGCGACGAATATGTTCCGCGTCCGCCAGACTTTTGCGGGATTTGGCCAGCGTCGTCGGGTTTAGCCCCTCAATCAGTTTGACGCCGGCATCCAAGTTTTCCAGCAAACCGGCCGTCACGCGCGCGGGATCAACCTGCACGCTGGCACCCGACGGCACCGCACGCAGCGCCTGCGCTACCTCGCTGTAGTCGCGTAATGTCACACCGTCCTGCTGCAGCACTGCACGCAACTCGGCATCGACTTTAGTCAACGCTACGAACAATGTGGCCTGCTGCTGACTGATCAGCGCAAAGGACACAAATACCGGATTGAACGACACATCACCACCGCGCAGGTTAAACAACCAGGCGATGTCATCCAGGGTGGCAATAAAATGCCAATCAGCACCCTTCTCTTTCAGACTGGCGCGCAATGCGGCGAGTTTCTCGCCACGGCCAAGGGTCGCTTGGGGCGGCAGGTGCTGATAGATCGGTTGATCGGGTAAATTCGGCCGGTCTCTCCAAACCTCATTGAGCAAATCGATATCCGTGCGCAACCGTGCGCCGCGCTCTGCGAGCTTGGCGCTCAAGGTTCGCGCTGAAGCAACCGCCATCACCGCACCGTCCACTGCCACTACACCCCCTTCGGGTGTTTGCTCGGCCAGCCACTCCAATGGCCCAGGCTGACCTGGCTGCAGCTTGACCAGCTCGATACCACTGCCTTTAAGTTCCTTGGTGGCTTGCTCCCAGTAACGGCTGTCAGCCCATACACCGGCGAAATCCGCTGTAACGATCAACGTTCCCACTGACCCATGAAAACCAGACAGCCACTGGCGCCCCTGCCAGTAACCCGGCAGGTATTCGGATAGATGCGGGTCGGCCGACGGCACCAGCAAGGCATCGATCCCCTCGCGGCTCATCAGTTCACGGGTATGCGCCAGGCGCTGGGGAACCGTTCCATGGGTCAAAGGCTGCATGCTCATTGTGTCTCCTGCTAACCACAAATAATTGTTATGCGTTGCGAATGAATATTCAGATGGCCCAGAAGGCCGGCGCACTGGCGAGTGCGGCCTTGATCAACTGTGCTGCCCGATCGATGTCCTGCTCAGAGGTAAACCGTCCCAGGCTCAAGCGAATCGTGCGACCGGCGCCACGGGCATCATGTCCCAATGCAAGAAGCACATGAGAAGGCGTATTACTGGCCGAGTTACACGCCGAAGTCGCGGAAAACGCAATGTCCGCACTCAGCGCAGCCGAATTGAATTCACCTTCGCCAAACGTAAGGCTCAGAGTATGGGGAATACGTTGGGTTGGGCTGCCATTGAGGCGCATCCCAGGAACACTGTCCAACTGATCCAACAAGCGTTGACGCAAGGCCGCGATCTTAACCTGTTCTTCGGCGAACGATTCGGCGGCCAGGGCAAACGCCATCCCCATGCCGGCAATCTGATGGGTTGCCAGGGTGCCGGAACGCAAGCCGCCTTCATGCCCACCGCCGTGGATCTGCGCCAATACCTTCTGCTGCGCACGTGGGCCGACGTACAACGCGCCGATGCCCTTGGGCCCATACAACTTGTGCGCGGAAAACGACATCAGATCCACTGGCCACTGTGCCAGGTCAATCGCCACCTTGCCTGCCCCCTGCGCCGCGTCAACGTGCAGCAATGCGCCATGCTTGCGCACGCGCGCGCCGATGGTGGGGATGTCATTGAGGGTGCCCAGTTCGTTATTCACCAGCATCAGCGACACCAGGAAGGTGTCTTCACGCAGCGCCTCACTCACCGCATCGGCGCTGATCAACCCGTCGGCGTCCGGCACCAAGTAAGTCACGGCCACGCCGGACTCCTGCAATTGCCGCGCGGTATCCAGAGTGGCCTTGTGCTCAATCTGGCTGGTGATGATATGCCCACCAGCCACTCCCCGCGCCTGGGTCACGCCCTTGATCGCCAGGTTGTTGGATTCCGTAGCGCCGGAGGTCCAGACGATCTGTTCGGGCCGTGCGCCCACCAACGCGGCGACCTGCTCGCGCGCCTGCTCGACTGTCTGCTTGGCGGCTTGGCCGAAGGCATGGGAGCTGGACGCAGGGTTACCGAAATTGGCATTAAAGCCCAGGCATTCGACCATCACCTGGATGACCCGCTCATCCACCGGCGTGGTGGCGGCGTAGTCGAAATACAACGGACGTTTCGTCATAACGTTCAAACACTCGCAGAGCAGGTTCCCGAGAACAGCGTCTCAGGGGCATCGACCAGAACAAGAGGTCGTCAGGTTTACCCAATCGGATGCCATTGAAAAAGGACCACGTTATTTAAATGTGCGTAGGAACGCTCCTGAAATTGAGCTTAACAGGCTCGGGCGGCGCCAAGGCAAACAAAAAGCCCGAGGTCCTTAAAGGAAACCTCGGGCTTTTTGCTACTGGACGCAGGCTCAACTGGGACGACCGTGCAGCGTGACGCTACGCTCGGCGTTCATTTCACCCTGGCGATCAAAGCCGAACGGTTGCTGTGGCTGCCCCATCAAAGCGGCGCGCTGGCGTTGGTACTCATCAAAGGACAGCCCGCGACGACTGAGGGTTTCCAGCGCCAACTGCTTGGTTTCTTCCGCCGTGTAGGGACGCAATTCGGGCGAATGGTGGCTCGCACAACCGCCCAGCACAGAGGCTACAAGTAATAAAGAGACAGCGAGAAATCGGTTCATGGCGACGGTCCTGTGGGTGGGGCTCAAGTCAATGAACACAGGCTACTCCCGCCTATTCACAGTGAAAAATCACCGTCTTCGATAGTTGCTATCAACCGCTCAGGCACCTTCGATAGCTATATCGTCTAATATTCTATTTTGATCTACCAATATGGAAATTGATTAATTTACGGAATAACAACAACCCTCTATAACAAGCCACAACATGTGCCCGCGCTCCCCCCATCGACGAAATAAACCAGTCCTGACGCGCACTGACAAGAGAGGTATCCATGCAGCTTCTGACCTTGCCCTCCTCCCCAGCCCTGGCGACCTCTATCCGCGCCACGGCCCAGGTTTTCGAGGACCCGAAGTCTCAGGCCCTGCTCGCCCATATCCAGCAAGTAGCGCCCAGCGAAGCCAGCGTGCTGATTATCGGTGAAACCGGTACTGGCAAAGAGCTGGTGGCGCGCCACATCCATAACCTCAGCGCACGGCGTCACCGACCGTTCGTGGCAGTGAACTGCGGGGCTTTCTCTGAATCACTGGTGGAAGCCGAATTGTTCGGGCATGAAAAAGGCGCCTTCACCGGAGCCCTCACTGCCAAGGCCGGCTGGTTTGAGGAGGCCGATGGTGGCACGCTGTTTCTGGATGAAATCGGCGATTTGCCCATGGCGATCCAGGTCAAATTGTTGCGGGTGCTGCAGGAGCGAGAAGTGGTGCGCCTCGGTTCGCGTAAGAGCATTCCGATTGATGTGCGCGTAGTGGCTGCTACTAATGTTCAGTTAGAGAAAGCCATCAACGCCGGACATTTCCGCGAGGACCTCTATTACCGCCTGGATGTAGTCAGCCTTGAACTCAGCCCGCTGCGCGAGCGGCCCGGCGATATCCTGCCGTTGGTGCGCCACTTTATCCAAACCTACAGCCAGCGCCTGGGCTACGGGTCGGTCACTATCAATCACGAGGCGCAGCTCAAGCTGAAAAGTTACAGCTGGCCGGGCAATATCCGCGAGCTGGAAAACGTTATCCATCACACCCTGCTGATCTGCCGAAATGGCGTGATCGAGCGCGAGGATTTGCGCCTGTCGAATCTGCGCATCGAACGCCAGGACGACTCCGCGCACGCGCTCGACAACAGCGCCGAAGCCCTGCTAGAGCGCGCATTCCAGAAGCTGTTCGAAGAACAGGCCGGTGCCCTGCATGAAAAGGTTGAAGACGCCCTGCTGCGCGCCGCCTACCGATTCAGCCATTACAACCAGGTACACACCGCCAACCTGCTGGGCCTGAGCCGGAATGTGGCCCGCAGCCGCCTGATCAAAATAGGTGAATTGGCGGTGAATAAACGTCGGCCAGGGGAAACCCTTCAAGGTGGGCGGATGCTGCACCTATCCGTTTAGACGACAGTGCAAAGCGTTATCGGGGCCACGTTCGAAACTCTGCAACACTTGGAAAGAACCAAAGGTCACCGCAGTGGCGCGATGGGTGCGAATCAGCATCCAGAAGCCCTCATCGCCCTGCTCGAAACGCTGGAACGCCGCCTCGCCCTCCTCACGCGATTGCCATTGCAGGTAATTAAGCACGCGTCGCCCGTCAGCACTGATCTGGACGCTGGCGCTCAGGAAACCCTCCTGGCTCTGGGCCAGGCGCTCACTCTGGGTAGACAAGGCCGCCACCAGTGCCAATTGTTGCGGGGGCTCGACGTGGAATTCGATCAGTTGAGTGAAGCTGCGACTTTTCTCTATTACTTGCATGAACTGCCTCCTTTCTATGTAGGCGGAATCTTGCGATTAGATGCCACGCAGGGTAAAACCTCGAGTTAAGTCAAGGTCAAGCACTGATTCGGAGTTTTCATGCTCAATAAAGAACTGACCGTCGGCCAATTGGCCGCGCGCAGCGGTGTGGCCGTCACAGCCCTGCACTTTTACGAAACCAAAGGGCTTATCAAAAGTCATCGCAACGCCGGCAATCAACGGCGCTACCCGCGGGACGTATTGCGTCGCGTGGTGGTGATCAAAATCGCGCAACGCCTGGGGATTCCGTTGGCGACGATCGGCGAAGCGTTGCAGGCCTTACCGGATGGCCGTACTCCTACGGCGCAGGATTGGGAGCGCTTGTCGGCGCAATGGCGCGAAGACTTGGATGAGCGCATCCATAAACTGCAATTGCTGCGCGACAAGCTCAACGGCTGCATTGGGTGCGGATGCCTGTCATTGGAGGCGTGCCCGTTACGCAATCAGGGCGATCAGCTCGGCGAGCGCGGGCCAGGCGCGCACTTGCTCGAACCGGATTGACTGTCCTGGTCCACATCGCCGCCTCCCTGATTGGCGTGACCTATAGTGAAGTGGTCGGTAAACACCGGCGTCTTCCAATCCACCTGATCAAGGAGAGCGATATGAGCGTCAAACCTATCCCGGAAGGCTATCACCGCATCACGCCGTATCTGGGAATCAAAGAAGCCGCTGAGGCCATCGAGTTTTACAAGACAGCCTTCGGCGCCCAGCAAATCATGCGCTTGGACATGCCCGACGGCAGGGTCGGTCACGCCGAGCTGCGCATCGGCGATTCGGCATTCATGCTGGGCTCGCCCTGCGAAGAAAGCGCTCTACACAGCCCAAACAACGGTCATACCAGTGTTGGCCTGCATTTATATGTAGAGGACGTCGATGCGCAGTATCAAAAAGCCATCGACGCCGGCGCTGAAATCATTTCCAGACCAAGCGACCAATTCTACGGCGATCGTTCCGGCACACTGCGCGATCCTTTCGGCCATGTGTGGTTCGTGGCGACGCAAAAAGAGTCTTTGTCCGAAGATCAAATTCAAGAGCGCGCGAAGGCGTTGTTCCAGCAAAGCTGAGACCCTCGAGCTGTGTAGCACCAGGCTTGCTCGCCATGGAAGCCCGTTCGGCCATAGACGTCGCCAACCTGACTAGAGCAAGCCCCTCCCCCCATTTGTTGGGCGATATCAAGCAAGCGAAAAGGCACGACTGAAAGCTTGAAACATTTTCTTTCATTTGTGCCTTAGGGATTTCTCATTCTCATCCGTCTTAACTTAGATACAGCCTGTCGCGTCAGCAAAAGCTACGACTGGCCTTTTCCGGGCCCGCATTGCCCCTCCGATCAAGACCCTCATTCACATGTCGAAGAAGTCACGCTCCAAACTCTGGTTTCTCGTACACAGCTGGCTGGCGTTGCCCATCTGGTTTTTTGTACTGATCGTCTGCGTCACCGGCACCCTGGCGGTGGTCAGCCAGGAAATCGTCTGGCTGGCCAACCCTGACATCCGCGCGAGCAAACCGTCCGACGATGCCGAACCGCTGAGCTTTGACCAGGTGATCGCCGCCATCAAGCGCGACGATCCGCACGTCATCGTGCGCTCCATCATTCGCCCCGATGAATCGCACTTCGCCTTGAGTGTGGGCCTGAGCTATCCCGACGGACGTTCGGTGGAGGCGTATGCCAACCCTTATACCGGCGCGATCCAGGGCATCAGCCCTGCTTTCGATTTCCAGCAATTCACCCGCGCGCTGCACGGCTGGTGGCTGGTGCCTTTTACCAACGGCTACAGTTGGGGCTGGTACCTGGTTTCATTGCTCGGCTTGCCGTTGCTGGCGTCACTGATCACCGGCCTGGTGGTGTACAAGCGCTTCTGGAAAGGTTTCCTGCGCCCGACCTTGCGTATCCGCCACGGTGCGCGGATCTTCTGGGGCGACTTCCACCGCCTGAGCGGAATCTGGTCGATCTGGTTCATTGCGGTTATTTCCATCACCGGCACCTGGTTCTTGATCCAAGCGTTCCTGGGGGACAACCAGATCTCCATTTCCAGCGAACCCATCGTGCCGGTAATCGCCCGGGAGAAAGTACCGACATCCGCCCCTGGCGTACCGGCACCGATGATTCCCTTGGACGATGCCATCAAGATCGCCACCCAGCGCATTCCAGGGCTGGAAGCCAGCTTCGTATTCCTGCCGCTCAACGCTTACAGCCATCTGCAGATCGGTGGCCGCGGCTGGTACCCGCTGATGTTCCAGACCGCGCAACTGAACCCTTATGACGGCGATATCGCCGTTTCGCACCTGTTGTCCGACCGCACTGCCCTGGAGTTCGTCACCGAATCCATGCGCCCGCTGCACACCGGAGACTTCGGTGGCCTGTGGATCAAGCTGATCTGGGCGTTCTTCGGTCTGGTGCTGAGCATGATGGTATTGAGTGGCCTGCTGATCTGGACCAAACGCACCGCCCTGGCCACCGCCAATGCCCTCAAACGCAGCCACAAAGCGCCGCGCCAGGCCGCGTCCATCCCGGCCATGCAGGCTGAAACCCCGGAGACCAACCGATGAGCAAAGTCGCTGCCGCTGCACCGCCGTCGCCGCTGCGGGCGTTCTGGCTGAAATGGCGTTTCCATATCAACATCCTCCTCGTGCTGGTGCCGTTGGGCTTTATGCCCAAGTACTTCGCCGACGCCGCACTGTTTCGCGGGGACACCGGTATCGGCGAACGGGTAGCCGGTGAAGTGCAGGTCGGCCCCTGGAGCCTGACCCTCGCCGAGTTCCGTAACGAGGGCCCGCGCCCCGACCCGGCGGGCCCGATGAAATTTTTCAATGCCGCCCTGTGTGACGTCTGCGCCGATCAGGTCAAGGCCACTTATCTGCGTATCGGCAAACCCCGCAGCCTACGCGCCGCCGGCGTGATCTTCTTTGGCACGCCGTATCGCATGGGGGCCGGTCTGCCGGTGCCGGAGCGCACGCCGGTAGACGCCGAACTGTGGGTCACCATGGAAGGCTGGGACGGCACGATGCACCAGGGTTCCATCCCGCTGAGCCAGGCCTCCCCTGCCACCATTGCCTGGCTGAACAAGCAAGGAGTCAAACCATGACCTCAATCCTGCGCACCTATATCGCGCTGCTGTGTGTAGGCTTCAGCGCCACCGCCGTGGCCCACAATCCCATGTGCGAATGCAAGGAAATACCCGGCGAGCAAATCCAGTGCAAAGGTGGATTCTCCGATGGCAGCGGCGCGCCTGGCGTGACCCTGGACGTGATCGGCTACGACGAAACCATCCTGATGCCCGGCAAACTCGGCGAGGATTCGACCCTCACGTTCAAGAAACCTTCGGCCGAGTTCTACGTGTTGTTCGATGCCGGCCCTGGCCATGTGGTGGAAATCGATCAAGCGGATATCCAGCCCCAATGAGTACTACCCAGGTTGTACGCCCCGCTGGTGCCGGCCACGAAACCCTCTACGTGCTGCTGTTATGCCTGATCATCCTGGCGGTCGCCGGCACGGTGGTGGCCCTGCACGGCGAGTCCCAGCAGGTCGCGACTCTGCCCAGCCATCAATTGGACGCGCGGCGCGACCTGAGCGCCGCCGAGCAAGGCATCTACGCCGACCTGCGCGTGACCCTGGATGAAATCCATCTGTTGCAACAAGAGCAGAGCGCCCTGCCGACGCCCGAGCAACTGGCCGAGGAAGGCTTCGCTCCATTTGCTCAGGATGCCAGCTCGGTCAGCCGTGGCGATCACCGCTGGCAGTTGCTGGCACCGGCGGCTTATCTGGGAGTGAGCCAGGCACCTGGCGTGAGCGGCTCATTGCTGATGCGCGTGCAAGGCAGCGAACCGGATATCTGGCTCAACCGCTCCAACGATATCGCCTCCCCTTCCGACCTCACTGACCAGGCGCTGATCGCAGCCGGCTGGCAACAGGTGGTCGCGCAATTCGATGCCGGCGTGACCCGCCAGCACCGTCACTGAACGAGAAGACCGATTGCCCATGTCTATTTCATCTCCCCTGTTGCGCCTACTGCTGGTTGGCCTGCTCAGCCTGATGCTCACCCCTTTCGCCAACGCCGAAGCGGCCAAGCGCCTGCGCATCGGCATCACGCTGCACCCTTATTACAGTTACGTGGCCAATATCGTCGGCGACAAGGCCGAGGTGGTGCCGCTGATTCCGGCCGGGTTCAACCCCCACGCCTACGAGCCGCGCGCCGAGGACATCAAGCGCATCGGCACGCTGGACGTGATCGTGCTCAATGGTGTCGGCCATGACGATTTCGCCGACCGCATGATCGCCACCAGCGAACGCCCGGACATCCCCGTGATCGAGGCCAACGCCAACGTGCCGTTGCTGGCCGCCACCGGCAACGCCGCGCGCGGCGCGGGCAAAGTGGTCAACCCACATACCTTCCTGTCGATCAGCGCGTCGATTGCCCAGGTCAACAACATCGCCCGCGTACTGGGCAAGCTCGACCCCGACAACGCCAAGACCTACACCCAGAACGCCCGCGCCTACGGCAAGCGCCTGCGCCAGATGCGCGCCGACGCCCTGGCCAAGCTCACCAGCGCACCCAACCCTGACCTGCGTGTCGCCACGGTGCACGCGGCCTACGACTACCTGCTGCGTGAGTTTGGCCTGGAAGTCACCGCAGTGGTCGAGCCAGCCCACGGTATCGAACCCAGCCCAAGCCAGTTGAAGAAAACCATCGATGAACTGCGCGCCTTGGATGTGAAGGTGATTTTCTCGGAGATGGATTTCCCGTCCACCTACGTCGATACCATCCAGCGCGAATCCGGGGTCAAGCTGTACCCGCTCTCGCATATTTCCTACGGCGAATACAGCGCTGAAAAGTATGAAGTGGAAATGACCGGCAACCTCAACACCGTGGTCCGTGCCATTCAGGAGTCAGGCGCATGACCGCCGCCGAACAGCTGAATGTCGCCAGCATCGGGCCGACCCTCGACTTCGACAAGGTGTCGCTGACCCTGGGCCGTACCGCGATCCTGGCCGAGGTGAGTTTTCAGGTCCAGCCGGGCAGCATCCACGCGCTGGTGGGACCAAACGGCGGCGGGAAAAGCTCGCTGATCAAGACCTTGCTGGGGCAGACACCGCACCAGGGCCGCCTGAGCCTGGCGTGGCCGTCCTCGCCCGGCACCATCGGCTATGTCCCCCAGGCCTTGGAGTTCGACCGAGGTTTGCCGATGACCGTCGACGATTTCATGGCTGCAATGTGCCAGCGGCGCCCGGCGTTTCTTGGCCTGTCCCGGCATTACGCGGCCGCCATCGGCGAGGCGCTGGAGCGAGTGGGCATGCAGGATAAGCGCAAGCGCCGCATGGGGGCGTTATCCGGCGGCGAACGCCAGCGCGTGCTGCTGGCCCAGGGCCTGATCCCGGCCCCCCAATTGCTGGTGTTGGATGAACCGATGTCGGCCCTCGATGAGGCCGGTATCCAGGTGTTCGAACGCCTGCTCAACGACTGGCGCCTGGCTGGCATCACCGTCCTGTGGATCGAACACGACCTGGAAGCGGTTGGCCGCCTGGCCGATCGGGTAACTGGTCTGAACCGCCGCGTGCTGTTCGATGCCACGCCCAAAGAAGCGCTGACGCCCGACCGCCTGCTGACCCTGTTCTCTACTCACCCTCGGAGCACGGCGCCATGAGTTATGAAGCATTTCGCCTGATGGTCCAGGGCTGGGCTTCTTCGGGTTACCTGCCGGAAGCCTTGGCCTACGGCTTTGTAGTCAACGCATTGCTCGCGGGCCTGCTGATCGGCCCGGTACTGGGTGGACTGGGCACCCTGGTGGTAGTCAAACGCTTTGCGTTCTTCTCCGAAGCGGTCGGCCACGCCGCGCTGACCGGCGTAGCCGTGGGCATTTTGCTCGGCGAGCCCTACACCGGGCCGTACGGCAGCCTGTTCGGCTACTGCCTGTTGTTCGGCATCCTGCTCAACTACTTGCGCAACCGCACCGGGCTGGCGCCGGACACCTTGATCGGCGTGTTCCTGTCGGTTTCCCTGGCATTGGGCGCGAGCCTGCTGTTGATCCTGGCGGGCAAGATCAATGTGCACATCCTGGAGAACGTGTTGTTCGGTTCGGTGCTGACGGTTAACGGCAACGATCTGCTGGTGCTGGCGATTGTCGGTTCCCTGGTGATGGCCCTGGCATTGCCGCTGTACAACCGCATCATGCTCGCCAGCTTCAATCCCCAACTGGCGGCCGTGCGTGGCGTGGCAGTGAAGACTTTGGATTATCTGTTCGTGATCCTGGTGACACTGATCACCGTGGCGGCGGTCAAGGTCATCGGCGCGATCCTGGTGGGCGCGCTGCTGGTGATTCCGGCGGCAGCGGCGCGGCTGTTGAGCCAGTCGCTCAAAGGTTTTTTTTGGGTCTCGGTGGTGATCGCCACCGTCAGCACCCTCTGCGGCATTCTGCTACCAATCATATTTGACCTGCCCATCCCCTCCGGCGCCGCGATCATCCTCGTCGCCGGTATCGCCTTCGCCTGCGCGGCCATCGCGCGGGGCGTCGTCCCCAGCCTGAAAGGGAACCTTGGATAATGCGCTTCGTTCTACACCCTCTGACTCTGGCCTTCGCCTGCCTGATCGCCACACCGCTGATGGCGACCGAATCGGTAAAACCGGCGGTGCATGCCGCCAAACCTGTGAAAGTGCTGGCCTCGCTACCCATCACCTATGGCCTGGCGGACGTGTTGCTCAAAGGCACCGACGTGCAACTGGAACGCGCCGCGCCGGCCAACCTACCTGGCACGCGACAGGTATCGTATTTCACGGGGCGTGGCGCATCGGCGCTCAGCACGTTGGCCCAAGACGCCGACGCCGCCATCGGCTTGCGCTCGCTATGGCCGGATGACCCGCTGTACCCGGTGGCGCGACGGAGCAATATCCGTATCGTCGAAGTGGATGCCGCGCGTCCAGTGGACGGGGGGTTGCCGGGGATCGCCGTGCAACCCGGCGCCTCCGACGGTTTGAATAGCCAGCCCTGGCAATCGAGTAACAACCTGGGCCGCATGGCCGATGTAATGGCCTCCGACCTGAGCCGTCTGGCGCCGGGGGCCAAAACGAAGATCGACGCCAACCTCGCCGCCCTCAAGCAACGCCTGCTTAAATTCAGCGCCGACAGCGAGGCACGTCTGGCCAAAGCGGACAACCTGAGCGTGGTCAGCCTGAGCGATCATTTCGCCTACCTGATCAGCAGCCTGAACCTGGAAGCGCTCAGCACGGACGCCCGCCCCGACGCCGAGTGGACGCCCGACGCGTTGCGCAAACTCACCGCTGACCTGAAGGACAATGACGTCGCCGTGGTGCTGCATCATCGTCAGCCGAGTGAGGCGGTAAAAGCCGCAGTGACAGCAGGTGGCGCGCAGCTTCTGGTACTTAACGTCGACGGTACGGATCCGGTGACGGAGTTGGAAAACAATGTGGATCAGGTGATCAAAAGCCTTACGCCGCGCGGCTAAATGACAGCGGTCTTAAGGGGGACTTGGATTGGCCGCTGTTCACTCAGACGACATCCACCCCCACGTGAATCGCGTCATGCCGCCAAAACTCCAGATCGCAGTCGATCAGGCGCTGGTGCTGGTCATAGTTGACCCGAGCAATGCGCAGGCCGGGGCTGCCCACCGAGACGCGCAACGCAGCGGCCGCCTCCACGGGCAGTGAGGTCGGAACGATCTCGAAACGCACCCGCCCGTAATGCACGTCGTACTTGCGTGCGTACAGCTCAGTCATCGACTGGGTCAAATCACACGCCAGGATTCCGGGAAAATACTGCGGGTTCAGGTAGTGCTCTACATACAACACCAAGCGCCCATCGATCCGCCGGCCCCGGCAAATCTGGATCACGCTGGACAACGCCGGCAACTGCAGCCAGGCGCACACCGCCGCCGAGGCCGGTTGCAAGCGTGCGCTGAGTACTTCGGTGGACGCCACCCGGCCCTGGTCACTGACCATCGCGTGAAAGTGGCTGCGCTGCATCAGGTTGTAGGCCAGTCGCGGCGGCGATACAAACCAGCCACGGCGTTCCTCGCGATAGATCTGCCCTTGAGCCTCCAGTTGTAACAAGGCTTCCCGCACGGTTATGCGAGTGGTACCAAACAACTCGCTGAGCTTGCGTTCGGCAGGCAATTTGTGGCCGGGGGGCAATAGACCGTGATCGATCTGCTCCTGCAGCGCCAGGCCGATGGAAGTCACCGCCTTGATTGCTTCATCACGCATCAACGTTACCTATCTGGACTAGACCAGCACCGTTCAGGTGCATAAAGCGCTCGATAAATGGGCCCTTGTTACTGCGTGTCAGCCTAGGCATTACAAATGACCGAGAGATGACAGCACCTGCCGGAGTGGCACACCACACTCTGCAATACATCGGCCAAGTCCAGGCAATGCGGGCCCATGGGCATGGTCTACGCTAAGTTTGCGCTGACCGACATCAGCGCTTTAAAAACGACATCGACATGAAACTGTCATCCATCGAGCCTAGATTGGCTCAGGTATTGCTGACCTAGACCAAACCACCGCAATCGTTCGTAAAAACGCAGCGTTGTTAACGCCCATAGGAGCTTCGGATGAAACAGCTTTTCCTGGCATCACTGTTAGGCTCGACCATTGCCATGTGCACCGCCGCCATGGCTGCCGATACCGATCTAAAAACCCTGGAAGCCGCCGCGAAAGCGGAAGGCGCCGTCAACAGCGTCGGCATGCCCGATGACTGGGCCAACTGGAAAGGCACCTGGGACGATCTGGCCAAGACCTACGGCCTCAAGCACATCGACACCGACATGAGTTCCGCCCAGGAAATCGCCAAGTTCAAAGCCGAGAAGGACAACGCCAGCGCCGATATCGGCGACGTCGGCGCTGCCTTCGGCCCGATTGCGGTGAAGCAGGAAGTGACCCAGCCTTACAAACCGTCCACCTGGGCACAGGTGCCGGATTGGGCAAAAGACAAGGACGGCCACTGGGCGCTGGCGTACACCGGCACTATCGCGTTTATCGTCAACAAAAAGCTGCTGCACGGCTCTGAAGTCCCCCACAGCTGGGCCGACCTGCTAACCGGCAAGTACAAGGTTTCCGTGGGTGACGTCAGCACAGCGGCACAGGCGGCCAACGGCGTATTGGCAGCAGCCATCGCCAACAAAGGCGACGAGAAGAACATTGCCCCCGGCCTGCAGTTTTTCACCAAGATCGCCCAGCAAGGGCGCCTCTCACTGTCCAACCCGACCATCGCCACCATGGAAAAAGGCGAAGTCGAAGTGGGCATCGTCTGGGACTTCAACGGCCTGAGCTACAAAGCCAAAATGGCCAACCCGGATGACTACGTGGTGCTGATCCCATCGGACGGCTCGGTGAAATCCGGCTACACCACCATCATCAACAAATACGCCAAGCACCCGAACGCGGCCAAGCTGACCCGCGAGTACATCTTCAGCGATGCCGGCCAGCTCAACCTGGCCCGTGGCAATGCGCGCCCGATCCGTGCCGAAACCGACCTGAAACTGCCGGCCGATATCGCCAAGAACCTGATCCCGGGCGAGCAGTACACCAAGGCCAACCCACAGCCGATCAAGGACGCCGATGCCTGGGAAAAAACGTCCAAGAAGTTGCCTCAGCTGTGGGACGAGCAGGTCATCGTAGAGATGAAATAAGCCTGTCGCCCACATTGGAAATCCACTGGAGATCCAATATGAGAGGGGGCTAGCCCCCTCCCATACTTTTGACCTCGTTCCTCCTGAGGAATTGAGTCAAGTCTATTGCTGCGGAGCGCTCTCCCCCATGAAGCACAACGTCATCCTTGTCGTGCTCGACGGCCTGAATTTCGAGGTTGCAAGGCACGCCATGGGACATTTGCAAGCGTATGTCAGCGCAGGACGCGCAGCCCTCTACAAACTGGATTGTGAACTGCCCGCGCTGTCCCGCCCGTTGTACGAATGCATCCTCACCGGCGTACCGCCGATCCAGAGCGGTATCGTCCACAACAACGTCTCGCGCCTGTCCAACCAGCGCAGCATGTTCCATTACGCCACCGCCGCCGGCCTTAGTACCGCAGCGGCGGCTTATCACTGGGTCAGCGAGCTGTACAACCGCACGCCGTTCATGCCCGCGCGGGACCGTCATACCCACGACCCGGCGCTGGCGATCCAACACGGGCATTTCTACTGGAATGACCACTACCCGGACTCCCACCTGTTCGCCGATGCCGAAAGCTTGCGGCTCAAGCACACGCCGAACTTTCTGCTGGTGCACCCGATGAACATCGACGACGCCGGCCACAAACATGGCCTCGACACCGCGCAATATCGCAACAGCGCGCGCTCGGCCGACATCATCCTGGCCGACTACCTGCAAGGCTGGCTCGATGCCGGCTACCAGGTGCTGGTGACCGCCGACCACGGCATGAACAACGACCGCTCCCACAACGGCCTGCTGCCGGAAGAGCGCGAAGTACCACTGTTTGTGCTGGGCGATGCCTTCAGCCTGGATGCCGGCGCAGCGCCGAAACAAACCGAGCTGTGCGGCACTGTCTGCGAACTATTGGGCGTGCCCCACGACAAACCTGTCTGCCGGGAGTTGCTCAAGTGAATGCCATGACCCGCGGCAAATGGCTGGCCCTGCTGTGCCTGATGCCTTTTGCACTGTTCTTTATCGTGTTCGAAATCGCGCCGTTGGTATGGGTGCTGATCAACAGCCTGCAAACCGAAGAGTCCGGCTGGGGCGTGGACAACTTCACGCGGATCTTCAGTTCGAAGTTCTACCTGCAGGCCATCCAGTACAGCCTGGAGATCAGTTTCTACTCCAGCGTGTTCGGGATCATCATTTCCGTGCTGGGCAGCTACTCGTTGCGCCGGGTGGACTCGCCCCTGCGCAATTTCGTCACCGCCTTCGCCAACATGACCAGCAACTTCGCCGGCGTCCCCCTGGCCTTCGCCTTCATCATCCTGTTGGGGTTCAACGGCAGTATCACGATCATGCTCAAGCAGGCGGGCATCATCGAAGACTTCAACCTGTACTCGAAAACCGGGTTGATCATCCTCTATACCTATTTCCAGATTCCCCTCGGCGTGTTGCTGCTCTACCCGGCCTTCGATGCCTTGCGCGAGGACTGGCGTGAGTCGGCAGCGCTGCTGGGCGCCAGTGGCTGGCAGTTCTGGCGACACATTGGCCTGCCGGTGCTCACGCCCGCGCTGCTCGGCACCTTCGTGATCCTGCTGGCCAATGCCCTGGGCGCCTATGCCACGGTGTACGCATTGACCACCGGCAATTTCAACGTCTTGCCAATCCGCATCGCCGCGATGGTGTCCGGGGATATCTCCCTGGACCCGAACATGGCCAGCGCCCTCGCCGTGGTACTGGTGGCGTTGATGACCGTGATCACCGTGGTCCATCAATTGCTGCTCAAGAGGAGCTACCATGTCTCGCGCTGAAGCCGGCCCGGCCTCCCTCTACCATCGCGTGATGGTGTACCTGCTGTTTGCCATTCTGGTACTGCCGTTGGTGGGCACGTTTGTCTATTCGATTGCCAGCAGTTGGTCGGCGACCATTCTGCCGGCCGGATTTACCGTTAAATGGTATGTGCAGCTGTGGAGCGACCCGCGCTTTCTGATGGCCTTCGGCCAATCATTGGTAGTGTGCGTGGGCGCGCTGATCCTGTCGGTGGTGTTGATCCTGCCGCTGCTGTTCGTGGTGCATTACCACTTTCCCAAACTCGACGCGCTGATGAATATCCTGATCCTGCTGCCGTTTGCGGTGCCGCCGGTGGTGTCGTCGGTAGGCTTGCTGCAGCTTTACGGCTCCGGGCCGATGGCGATGGTGGGCACGCCGTGGATCCTGATCGGCTGCTACTTCACGGTCGCGCTGCCGTTTATGTATCGGGCGATCACCAACAACCTGCAGGCCATCAACCTGCGCGACCTGATGGACGCCTCGCAACTGCTCGGCGCCAGCACCTGGCAAGCCGCGATCCTGGTGGTGCTGCCCAACCTGCGCAAAGGACTGATGGTGGCGCTGTTGCTGTCGTTCTCGTTCCTGTTCGGTGAATTCGTGTTCGCCAACATCCTGGTGGGCACCCGCTACGAAACCCTGCAGGTGTACCTCAACAATATGCGCAACAGCAGCGGCCACTTCACCAGTGCCGTGGTCATTTCCTACTTCTTCTTTGTGCTGGTACTGACCTGGGCCGCCACCTTCTTGAACAAGGACAAAAGCCAATGAGCTTCGTCAGCGTGCAACACCTGCAGAAAAGCTACGCCGGCACGCCGGTGTTCAGCGACATCAATTGCGAAATCGCCAAGGGCGAATTCGTCACCCTGCTCGGCCCGTCCGGTTGCGGCAAATCGACCCTGCTGCGCTGCATCGCCGGCCTGACCGCCGTGGACAGCGGGCAAATCCTGCTGGATGGCCAGGACATCGTTCCGCTGAGCCCACAGAAGCGCCACATCGGCATGGTGTTCCAGAGCTATGCGCTGTTCCCCAACATGACCGTCGAGCAAAACGTCGCGTTTGGCCTGCGCATGCAAAAGGTCAACGCCGCTGACAGCCACAAGCGCGTGCAGGAAGTACTGCAACTGGTGGAACTCAAAGACCTGGCCGGCCGGTATCCGCACCAAATGTCCGGCGGCCAGTGCCAGCGTGTCGCCCTGGCCCGCTCTCTGGTGACCCGCCCACGCCTGTTGCTGCTGGATGAACCGCTGTCGGCGCTTGATGCCCGGATTCGCAAGCACCTGCGCGAACAGATCCGCGAGATTCAGCGCGAGCTGGGGCTGACCACGATTTTCGTGACCCATGACCAGGAGGAAGCGCTGACCATGTCCGACCGCATCTTCCTGATGAACCAGGGCAAGATCGTGCAGAGCGGCGATGCGGAGACGCTCTATACGGCGCCAGTGGACGTATTCGCCGCCGGTTTTATCGGCAACTACAACCTGCTGGACGCCGACAAGGCTAGCCGCTTGCTGCAACGCCCGATCAGCGGCCGCATTGCGATTCGCCCGGAATCCATCGAACTGAGCCGCAGCGGCGAACTCGACGCACTGGTGCGCAGCCACAGTCTGCTGGGCAACGTGATCCGCTATCGTATCGAAGCCCGCGGCGTAGAGCTGGTGGTGGATGTGCTCAACCGTTCGGCGCAGGATCTGCACCCTGACGGCCAGCGCCTGGCACTTTCCATCGACCCCAGCGCGCTATGTGAAGTAGCCTGAGCAGTGATTCATTGAGAGAGCGTAACGGATGGCATTGGTAATTTTTGATTTGGACGACACCCTGATCCACGGCGACTGCGCCACCTTATGGAGCGAGCAGATGGGCCGTCTGGGCTGGGTCGACCCCGAGTCGTTCATGCGCAGGAACAACGAACTGATGGACGCCTACAGCCAGGGCAAACTGGCGATGGAAGACTTTATGGACTTCAGCCTGGAGCCGATGATCGGCCGCACGCCGGAGGAAATCGAGCACTTGGTGGAGCCGTGGGTCGAAGACGTGATCGAACCGCTGATCTACAGCGACGCCACCAAAACCATTGCCCGCCACCGAGCTCAGGGCGACCGGATTCTGGTGATCTCCGCGTCGGGCACGCATTTGGTCAAGCCGATTGCCGCGCGCATCGGTATCGATGAGGTGCTTGGCATCGAGCTGGATGTCAGCCATGGCGTTTACAGCGGCAAAACCGTAGGGGTCCTCACCTACCGTGAGGGTAAGATCACGCGCTTGCTGGACTGGTTGGCGCAGGAAGAGCAAACCTTGGACGGCGCGTACTTCTATTCGGATTCGCGCAATGACTTGCCCTTGCTGTTGAAGGTCGATCATCCCCAGGTGGTGAACCCCGACCCAGTGTTAAGGGCCCATGCCGAACAGGCGGGTTGGCCGATTCATCATTGGGATTGATGCGTGTGGAACGCGCGCCGATCGAAGTGCAAGCGTCACTGTCAGTCAATGGCAAAAAGAGCCGGCCATGCTGTCATGAATCGGCGCGATAAAGGTTCTAAGTCATCATTGAAATGCGAAAAGAGCCTACATCGTATGTAGGACTCGAGACGCCAAGCACATCACATGATCTTCAACGCCTTGCAATGCTTTCACAGTGCCTCCATAGTGAGTCTGGACTGAGCCCGTAGCAGTAGCGTCGGGCTTTTTGCATTATGCGACCGGCCCACACGGAACCGGCGACTTCAAAGACGGCCTAATATGCGTTATCAATTGCCCCCGCGTCGAACCAGCATGAAGCATCTGTTCCCCAGCACCGCCCTCGCTCTTTTCATTGGTCTCGGCTTTGCGTCGATGTCGACCCATACGTTCGCAGCCAACAGCTGGGACAACCTTCAGCCGGATCGCGATGAGGTGATCGCCAGCCTTAACGTCGTCGAGTTGCTCAAGCGCCATCACTACAGCAAGCCGCCGCTGGACGACGCGCGCTCGGTGATCATCTACGACAGCTACCTCAAGCTGCTGGATCCGTCGCGCAGCTACTTCCTGGCCAGCGATATCGCTGAGTTCGACAAGTGGAAGACCCAGTTCGACGACTTCCTCAAGAGCGGCGACCTGCAACCCGGTTTCACCATCTACAAGCGCTACCTGGACCGCGTCAAAGCGCGTCTGGACTTCGCGCTGGCTGAACTGGACAAAGGCGTCGACAAACTTGACTTCACCCAGAAAGAAACTCTTCTGGTAGACCGCAAGGACGCCCCTTGGCTGACCAGCACCGCTGCCCTCGACGATCTGTGGCGCAAACGCGTCAAAGACGAAGTGCTGCGCCTGAAGATTGCCGGCAAAGAGCCCAAGGCCATCCAAGAGCTGTTGACCAAGCGTTACAAGAATCAGCTGGCGCGTCTGGATCAGACCCGCGCCGAAGATATCTTCCAGGCGTACATCAACACCTTCGCGATGTCCTACGACCCGCACACCAATTATCTGTCGCCAGATAACGCGGAAAATTTCGATATCAATATGAGTCTGTCGTTGGAAGGCATCGGTGCCGTCCTGCAAAGCGACAACGACCAAGTCAAGATCGTGCGTCTGGTGCCAGCAGGTCCGGCCGACAAGACCAAGCAGGTCGCACCGGCCGACAAGATCATCGGCGTGGCCCAGGCAGACAAAGAGATGGTCGATGTCGTCGGCTGGCGCCTGGACGAAGTGGTCAAGCTGATCCGTGGTCCGAAAGGCAGCGTGGTGCGCCTGGAAGTGATTCCACACACCAATGCCCCCAACGACCAGACCAGCAAGATTGTGTCGATCACCCGTGAAGCGGTGAAGCTCGAAGACCAGGCCGTGCAGAAGAAAGTCCTTAACCTCAAGCAAGATGGCAAGGATTACAAACTGGGCGTCATTGAGATCCCGGCTTTCTACCTGGACTTCAAAGCCTTCCGTGCTGGCGACCCGAACTACAAGAGCACCACCCGCGACGTTAAGAAAATCCTGACAGAATTGCAGAAGGAAAAAGTCGACGGCGTGGTCATCGACCTGCGCAACAACGGCGGCGGTTCCTTGCAAGAAGCCACCGAGCTGACCAGCCTGTTTATCGACAAAGGCCCGACCGTGTTGGTACGCAACGCCGACGGCCGTGTCGACGTGCTGGAAGACGAAAACCCCGGCGCGTTCTACAAAGGGCCGATGGCGTTGTTGGTCAACCGCCTCTCGGCGTCGGCTTCGGAGATTTTCGCCGGTGCCATGCAGGACTATCACCGCGCGTTGATCATCGGTGGCCAGACCTTCGGCAAAGGCACCGTGCAGACCATCCAGCCGCTCAACCATGGCGAGCTGAAGCTGACATTGGCCAAGTTCTACCGGGTGTCCGGGCAGAGCACCCAGCATCAGGGCGTGCTGCCGGATATCGATTTCCCATCGGTCATCGATACCAAGGAAATCGGCGAAAGCGCTCTACCGGAAGCCATGCCGTGGGACACCATCCGCCCGGCGATCAAACCGGCGTCCGATCCGTTCAAGCCGTTCCTGGCGCAGCTCAAGGCTGATCACGACACCCGCTCCGCCAAGGACGCCGAGTTCGTGTTTATCCGCGACAAGCTGGCCCTGGCCAAGAAGTTGATGGAAGAAAAAACCGTCAGCCTCAACGAAGCGGACCGCCGCGCTCAGCATACCGATATCGAAAACAAGCAACTTGTACTGGAAAACATCCGCCGTAAAGCCAAGGGTGAAGATCCGCTCAAAGAGCTGAAGAAAGAAGACGAGGACGCCTTGCCAACCGAGGCGGATAAAACCAAGCCTGAAGATGACGCTTACCTGGCCGAAACGGGCCGGATCCTGTTGGACTACCTCAAGATCAGCAAGCAGGTAGCCAAGCAGTAAATGATGGCGATTTAATGTGAACGCTCTCCGGAGTGTCATCAAATAGACATCATTCTGTCGTGAAATAAAGGACCCCAGGCATCATGCCTGGGGTCCTTTTTTTTCGATCGAGATCGCCATGACCATGACCGAACAGCTGAACGCATTGGGCTCAATCCTGGCTCAAGGCAGTTTGCACAGCCTGTTCCAGCCGATCCTCTGCTTATCCGAACGCCGTATTCTGGGCTACGAAGCGCTCAGCCGCGGCCCCTCCAACAGCCCCCTGCACTCCCCCATCGCACTGTTCGCCGTGGCCAGCCAAGCTGGACGCCTGAGCGACCTGGAAATGGCATGTCGCGAAAGTGCCTGCCGACGCTTCAGCGAACAGCAACTGCCGGGCAAGCTGTTCCTCAACATCTCGCCGGAATCCTTGATGGAAACGGCGCACCAGCCGGGCCGCACCCTGCAATTGCTGCACGACTTCGGTATTCCGCCGAGCCAGGTGGTGATCGAACTCACCGAGCAAACCCCCACTGACGATTTCGATCTACTGCAGACCGCCCTGCACCACTATCGCAACATGGGTTTTTCCATTGCCCTGGATGATCTGGGCGCCGGGTATTCCAGCCTGCGCCTGTGGTCGGAACTGCGTCCCGACTACGTGAAAATCGATCGACACTTTATCGACGGCATCCACCAGGATGCGCTCAAGCGTGAGTTTGTCGGCTCGATCCTGCAAATCGCCAGGGCATCACGCGCGCAAGTGATCGCCGAAGGTATCGAGTTGCCGGAAGAGCTGGCGGTATTGACGGAAATGGGCGTCGACCTGGTCCAGGGCTATCTGCTCTGTCGGCCACAGGAACAGCCACCGCAGGAAGCGCGGTTGATGCTGCCCAAACCTGAGAGCGCCAACGTGTCCCTCAACGAAGAAGGCAGCGACCTCAGTGCCCTGCTGAGCGAACAACCAGCGGTGGATCAAGACACCGCCACCGCCCAGGTCCTGGAGGCCTTTCGCCGCCAGGCCAATCTCAATTCACTGGCGGTGCTCGATGGCCGCGGCCATCCGGTGGGCATCGTGCACCGGCATTCGTTGTCCGACGCGCTGCTCAAGCCGTTCGCTACCGATCTGTTTGCGCGCAAGCCCATCAGCCGCCTGATGAGTAGCGACTTCCTGGCGGTGGAACTGAGCCAATCACTGCAACAGGTCAGCCGTCTGCTGACCAGCCGTGCACGGCAGCGGATCGAGGAAGATTTCATCATCACGCTCAATGGCGACTACCTGGGCCTGGGCCGAGTGATCGACGTGCTGAAGTTGATCACCGAGCTGAAAATCCAACAGGCGCGCTACGCTAATCCACTGACATTGCTGCCGGGCAACGTGCCGATTCAGCAATGCCTCACGCGACTGTTACAACAGCAACGGGAGTCGGTGATCTGTTACGTGGACATCGACAGCTTCAAGCCCTTCAACGATATCTATGGCTACGGACGGGGGGATGAGGTGTTGCTGTGCCTGGCACAGTGCCTGAACGACCGGGTCGACCCAAGCCGCGACTTCGTCGGGCATATCGGCGGCGATGATTTTTTGCTGGTGCTGGGGCCGCAGGATTGGCGCAAGCGGCTCAACCAGTTGCTGGATGATTTTCACACCCAATGCCGGCGCTTCTACCGCGCCGAACACCTGGATGCCGGCTGCTTCGTCGCATTGAACCGCCAGGGTGTGCGCCAGGAGTTTGCCCTGCTTTCGCTGTCGATCGGCGTTGTCCATCTACATCCACAGGCCTGTGAACAGCTCGACGCCAGCCAGTTGGCAGAGCTGGCGTCGCAGGCCAAGCATCATGCCAAGGACATGGAGGGCTATAGCGTCCATGTGATCAACAGCATGGACATGCTCTCGCCAGCGCTTTAAGCCTCGGCGGATTCCGGATACTCGTATTCGAACACCCGTACCACTTCGGAAGCATGCCAGGAGGCAGCGGCCACACCGTCGGACGGTCCGCTGAAACGTCCCAGACGCTCCACGCATTCAAAAAAACCAGTACGCGGCAGGCGACTGGCGCCCTGGCTGATCACCAAGGAGCTACGCAGCGGCTGATCGGCCTTGGCATCTAAGGCCGCCAGGTGCTCCAGGGCGGCGGCCAAGGTCTGCATGGCCGGTGAGGGAAACTGCAAACGCTCCAGCAGCGCCCGATACGTCAGTAGATGGCGCTGGCGGCGCGCCTGGTCCAGCTCGTTGAGCAACCCATCCCAGTGTTGACGGCTGATACGTAGGCTCAAGATTCATCCCTCCAACCTGCCACACCCAATTCCCAGGCCAGGCTGCGGCGGATCGCAGCATCCGGCTGACGCTCGCCACTCTCGATCAATCCAAGATACGAGGGGCTGATACCCACGGTGCGGGCCAGCACTTCAATAGCAAGGCCCTTGGCTTCACGCAGGCCGCGCAGGTCGGCGAGCGGACGCAGATCCTGATCGACCGTGCTCTGGGCAGGAGAGGAAACAACTGACGGAGGCTGTTGCTGACCGGCCGCTTTAAGCAGCGCCTGGTACTGCTCCCATGGCAACACCGCGTATTCGGGTGCGCCGTCGCGTGAAATTATCTGAATATCCATGACTGCCCCGTAGGATAACAACACTTACAACGTAAGCACTTTCCTTAGGAGTGTAATCCTAACAGCCATAGAGGTCGCAGGGGGATAGCGATGCCATCAGTTTTTTTGCGGGTTTTCCTGGGCGAGCAGCGCCGGTGTGGCAGGCAGGCGCTCGACTACGGCGAGCTTCTCCGGGCGCTGCGCCTCACGCCAAGCGCGGAAGGCGTTAAGTTCGCCGTCCAGCGTCTTCAGGATCCATGCTAGTACGGCGATATCATCGAACATACCAAACATGGGGATAAAGTCCGGGATCGCGTCGACCGGGCTCAGAAAGTACATCAGCCCCGCCACGATCGAGATCAGTGCCTTGGGGCTGATGGCGCGGTATTCGCCGCGCCAGTAAGCCAGGCAAAGGGCCTGAAGCAGCTTGAGGTCATCTTTGAGTTTGCCCAGGCGGCCGCCTTGGCTGGAACCCTTGGCAGCGACGGCAAACAACAGGGTCGGCAAGCGCCCACGCCCCAGCAAGCGTGCCGCCATGGGCAGAAAGCGGGTGAAATTGAAGGGTGGTTTCATCGGTCACTCCAGTTCCAGCCTACGCACAAGGTTATCCACACAAATTGTGGATAACCTTGTGAACAGAGCCTGTTTTGCGGCCTGAAAGCCACGGGTTACAAGGCTTGCAGTCAGATCGGGCGTTTTTTGCGCACCTCAAAAAAACCCAAGATTTCATTGACTTGGCGTTGCTGTGCGGTTACCCGTGCTCGAGTGTTATATCAGACTGTTACAGGTTGCGGACGTTCGTTTGGATGTACGCGAACCGCAGAAACAACAACGCCCCGTCGAGACGGGGCGTTGTGTGTTCAGGCGCCGATTACTTCTTGGCGGCCGGTGCGGCAGGGGCTTCAGCCTTGGCTGGGTCCTTGATGCCCAGCAGCTCCAGGTCAAATACCAGCACGGAGTTGGCTGGAATCGCCGGGCTCGGGCTCTGAGCGCCGTAGGCCAGGTCGGACGGGATATACAGCTCGACCTTTTCGCCAACGTGCATCAGTTGCAGGCCTTCGACCCAACCCGGAATCACGCCGCTAACCGGCAGGTCAATCGGGCTGCCGCGATCCACGGAGCTGTCAAAAGTGGTGCCGTTGGTGAGTTTACCGGTGTAATGCACGGTCACCACGTCGGTTGGCTTAGGCTGCGGGCCGTCGGCCTTCTTCACGATTTTGTACTGCAGGCCGGACGCAGTGGTCACGACGCCGTCTTTCTTGGCATTGTCTTCGAGGAATTTCTTGCCGGCGGCTGCCGACTCTTCGCTCATCTTAGCCATGCGTTCTTCAGCACGTTTTTGCAGTGCGGCGAACGCTTCAACCAGTTCGTCGTCTTTGAGCTTCTGCTCTTTCTTGCCGACGGCATCTTCGATGCCTTGGGCTACTGCTTTTGAATCCAGATCATCCATGCCTTCCTGGGCAAGGCTTTTGCCCATGTTCAGGCCGATGCCGTAGGAAGCTTTTTGCGCCGGGGTTTTCAGCTCTACGCTGGTCTGCGAATCACAACCCGCAAGTACCAGGCTAACCAGGGCCACCGCCGCCGCCAACCGATGCTGTTTCATGCTATTTCCTTGTTCATGCGCCAATAGGGCATTTGAATAAAGTCGCGAGCTTATCAGGCGGCCACGACCAATGGCTACCGGCATGTGAGCAGGAAACTTCCGATAAGTTCACGTGTTTAAAAGCATTTTCATTCATTATGAGGGCCCGCGACGGACTGCGGGACCGCCTTTATCCAGGCTCATGGCCACTTGCCGCACCTCTGGCGTAGTGGCATAACAACGCAACCCCTCGACAAGGATAGTTATCTTGCGCATTTTTTCCCGTATTTTGCTGCTGATCGGGCTCGTGCTGGGTCTAATTCTGGCTGTAGTGATCTATTACACCGCCAATCCCAAGCTGCCGGACCCTGTGCCGGTGAAGCAGGTGCATTACCAAGACCAATGGAGCGCCGCCGACCGCCAGACCTACTACTTCACGCCTCAGGGCACCCAGGTAAAAGGCCTGCATTACGATTGGTTCACCGCCCTGGAATTGCCGTTCTCCGAGCGACGTTTCGCCACACCAGAATACCTGGCGCGCTTCGGCTTTCTGGTCGACCCCAAGCAAGTACCCTCCGCACAAAACCCCGGCAACCTGCCGGTGGGGTTCGCCCGTCATAAAGATGCCGACAGCAAGGTTGAATACCTGGATATCACCTGCGCCGCGTGCCATACCGGCGAGTTGCATTTCCAAGGCCAGGCGCTGCGTATCGACGGCGGCTCAGCCCAACACGTTTTGCCATCTAGCGTACCCACCCTGCGCGGCGGCAGCTTCGGCCAGGCCCTCGTCGCCAGCCTGGCGGCAACCTATTACAACCCCTGGAAATTCGAGCGCTTCGCCCGTCAGGTGCTGGGGGATCGATATGAAACCGACCGCAGCCAACTGCGTCAGGACTTCAAACAGTCGCTGAATCAATTTCTCAAAGTAGCCTGGAACGATACCCACCGCGGCCTCTATCCCACCGAAGAGGGCCCCGGTCGCACCGACGCCTTTGGGCGCATCGCCAACGCCAGCTTTGGCGATGGGATTTCGCCGGACAACTACCGCGTCGCCAATGCCCCCGTGGACTACCCGCAGCTGTGGGATATCTGGACCTTCGACTGGGTGCAATGGAACGGCTCGGCGCAACAACCCATGGCACGCAACATCGGCGAAGCCCTGGGCGTCGGCGCGACCCTGACCTTCTTCGACAGCGCCGGTCAACCCCTGCAAGGCGAGGCGCGCTACCCTTCCAGCGTACGGGTGCGCGACCTCAACCTGATTGAAGAAACCCTGCAACGCCTCAAACCGCCCACCTGGCCGGAAGACCTGTTCGGCGCCGTTGACAAGCCTCTGGCCGCCCAAGGTCGCGCGCTGTTCGCCGAAAACTGCGCAGGCTGCCACGTACCGAATGTGACCGAGGAAAATGGTCGGCCAGTGCAGCACTTGAAAATGCTGCCGGTTGAGTACATCGGCACCGACCCCGGTACCGCCAGCAACATTGCCGATCAACGTTACGACCTCAGCGCCCTGCAATGGGACCCGGCCGAACTGGCCCGACTGAATGTCGAACTGCACCCCACCCCGACCGAACCGCTGGACCTGAAGAAAATGTCGGTGGCCAAGGGCCTGGCCTACGTCACCGCCTTCGTTGAAGACCACGCCTACCGCGCCGCCGGCGTGACTCCGGCCGAGCGCCCACGCCTGGATGGCTATGGCCTGCCGATCGGCGTGCGCGAGTTGCGTGCCTACAAGGCGCGCCCACTGGCCGGCGTGTGGGCCACGCCACCGTTCCTGCACAATGGTTCGGTGCCGACTATTTACCAACTGCTCTCGCCCCAGGATGAGCGCAGCACCACTTTTTATAAGGGCACCTTCGAGTACGATCCGCGCCATTTGGGCTTTGAGACCGCGGCGTTCAAGAATGCCTTCCTGTTCGACACCCGGGTGACGGGTAACCATAACAGCGGCCACGAATTCCGTGCCGGCCAACGAGGCAACGGCGTGATTGGCCGTGGCCTGCTGCCCCAGGAACGCTGGGCGCTGCTGGAATACCTCAAAGTACTGGGCGGCCCTTTGGAGCAACAACTGCCATGATGATTCGATCTCAATATGACCGCCCTTCCCTGTTTGCACGCCTCTGGTTGTGGGTTGGCCGCTTTCTTGGCAAGACGTTGCTCTGGCTGGTAACGCTGGGCCTGATTGGCTGGCTGGCGACCACGGCCTGGTATGCGTGGCAACATAGCGGCCCGGTGTCGGCGGATGAGCAAGTGCCGCCGGGTGAAGCAGCGATGACCCAAGGCATCATCCAGACGGCGGTGCGCATCGTCGATCAGCATCGCGAAGGCACGCGCTACCTGCGCGACGCCCACGCCAAAGCACATGGCTGCGTGAAGGCCGAAGTCAGTGTATTGAGCGATCTGGACCCTGCGCTGCGCCAGGGCGTGTTCGCCGAACCCGGTAAGACCTGGCAGGCCAGCATGCGGCTGTCAAACGGCAATGCCTACCCACAGTTCGACAGCATCCGCGACGCGCGGGGCATGGCGCTCAAGTTACTCGACGTACCGGGCAAACAACTGCTGGCGGACCAACAAAGCCGTACCGAACAAGACTTTGTGATGTTCAGCCATCCCAACTTTTTCGTCAGCGACGTCGCGGAGTACGCCCAGAACATCGGCGCCCAGGCGGACGGCAAGAAAGTGCTGGCGTTCTTTCCCAAGATCGACCCACGCACATGGCAAGTGCGCCATCTGTTTATCGCCCTGGCAACTCTGGCGCCGGCACCGGCCAGCCCGACGCAGACTACCTACTTTTCGGTATCGCCCTACAAGTTCGGCGCGGCCAATGCCAAATTCCGCGTAGCGCCCGCCCCACAGAACTGCCCGGAGTACGTGCTGCCCAAACAGAACCAGGACCTGCCGAACTTCTTGCGCAGTGCCTTGAGCCAGCAGCTGTCGACAGATCGTGTACCGGCGTGCTTCGTCTTGCAGATCCAGCGGCAGAATCCGCAGAAGTTCATGCCCATCGAAGACACCAGCATCGAGTGGAAAGAGAGCGACGCGCCCTATGAAACCGTAGCCACCGTCCGGATTCCCGCTCAGGACTTCGACACCCCGGCGCAAAACCTGGCGTGCGACAACCAATCGTTCAACCCCTGGTTTGGCGTCGCGGAGCACCGCCCCATCGGCGGTATCAACCGCCTGCGCAAGGCGGTGTATGAAGCAGTCAGCGACTACCGCCATAGCCGCAACGCACCGTAAAGAGTACGTAATAAAGGGCCCGACGCTGTAAGGATTGCGTCGGGTCTATTGAGGAGTTTTCGCCATGCACTTAGCGTGATTTCCTATCCCATCATTTAGGAAATCACTGTGGAAAGCTCAACCCTCGGCATGATCGTACTGACCCTTATCGCGGTTTTCGGCACGGCCTCGTTTTGCTTCGAGCACCTGGCTATCCGTCAGCCGCGCAAGGAAAAGCGGGCTAACCAAATCCCAGGCACAAAAAAGCCCGCTCAATGAGCGGGCTTCTTGTGGTGACCTGGCGTTCAGTGGTCCAGGTTACCGAATATGGCGCAGCGGACGGGACTCGAACCCGCGACCCCCGGCGTGACAGGCCGGTATTCTAACCGACTGAACTACCGCTGCGCGTAACACTTGAAGCGAATGGTGGGTGATGACGGGATCGAACCGCCGACCCTCTGCTTGTAAGGCAGATGCTCTCCCAGCTGAGCTAATCACCCTTCACTTTCGGTGTGGGCGGCATCATACAGCAAAATTTCGCAATGTCTTGATTTAAATGCACTTTATTTAAAAATTTTTCTTATGACCGGAAAAGGCCCGTAAAAACAGGCTCCACTCCCCTTCAAACGCGAGTCTATTGCGTTTACCTGCTGCTTGGCCGCACAATTAAAAACCATTCTCAATAACGCCTGAGTCACGCCTATGTCTGTGGGTGAACCGCCATTCCAACGGGAAATTTCCCAGCTCTACAGCGAGCATCATGGCTGGCTGCTCACTTGGCTGCGACGCAAACTGCGCTGCCGGCATCATGCGGCCGACCTGGCCCAGGATACGTTTGCACGCATCCTAAACGCGCGCGAATCCGTGGCCGGCATTCGCGAACCCCGGGCTTATCTGAGCACCACTGCCCGGCGCCTGATCATTGACCAGACGCGGCGCCGACAGATTGAACAAGCCTACCTGCAGGAATTGGCCCTCACGGTGGACGCATTGGAGGGGTTTCAATCCCCGGAGCAGATCCACACCACCCTTGAAGCCCTTGAACAGATCGCGTTTATCCTGGAAGGCATGCACGAATACGCACGCCAGGCATTCGTGCTGTATTACCTGGAAGAAATGACCCAGCAGCAAATCGCTCGCCAGCTCAAATTGTCGGAACGCACTGTACGCAAATATCTGATCCAGGCGCTCATGCACTGCGGCCATAGCATGGATACTTGATAAAGCATGTCGGATAGCCACCCAGAGATCGAAGAGCAAGCCGCCGAATGGCTCCTGCACCTGCATGAAGGCGAACTGAATGAGCCCCAGCGCCAGGCGTTCGAACGCTGGAAACAGCAAAGCCCGCATCACGCTGCGGCCGCCGCTCGAATGGAAGTAGTCATTGCCCGCATGCAGGCCCTGCGCGGCAAAAAAAACCTAGCCAAGGCGGCGCTGAACGCGGCTTTCGCGCAGCCTAGAAACCGCCGTAGCAAGAACGCCGTGCGCGCATTGGTATTGGCGTGCAGCCTGGCGATTCCAACAACCGCATTGCTTGTCAGCCCTTACCCCCAGCAATGGATGGCCGATGTACGCAACGGTCCGGGCCAATGGAAAACCCTGCAATTGGCAGATGGTTCGACGCTGGCCTTCAACGGCGTCAGCGCGGCGAACCTGCATTTCGATGGCAAGCAGCGCCGTATCGATTTGCTGCAAGGCGAAATCCTGGTGGAAGTGGCCCACGACAGCACGCGGCCGTTTGTCGTGCAGACACCTCAAGGCACATTGCGCGCGCGGGGCACACGGTTCGTGGTCAAGCGAGACGGTGATGTCACCGTGCTGAGCATGCTCGAATCCCGCGTAGCCGCACACAGTGCCGATGGCGAGCAGACGCTGGAGGTCGACGCAGGCTCGCAGGCCCTGATGCGCTCGAATGACGTCCGCCTGAGCGGCACGGTCGACCCGGCCAGCATCAACGAGGCGTGGCGCCGTCATCAATTGGTGGTCGAGAATCGGCCATTGCCCGAGGTGCTGGACGAAATCGCCCGGCATCGCGCCGGCCGTGTGCAATTCGATCGCCATGCGCTCCAAGGCATACGAGTATCTGCCGTCATACCGCTGGATGACAGCGACCATGCCTTGCAACTGTTGGCGCAAACACTGCCGATACGGGCCCAGGCTTTCACCCCTTGGCTGATCGTCGTCACACCCGCAATGCCGCCCAATGAATAATTATTCGCATTTGCTTCCGGTTTTTGTGAAGCTGCCCGTCAAGGAAGGTAATTCAGCACATAAAGGACTACCTTCACCATGCCTACCCCCTCCCCCGCGGGCAGACGTTTTCGACTCCTGAAAAGCGCGCCACTGTCGCTGGCGCTGATCACCACCATCACATTAAATATGAGTCTGGCCCATGCAGACGTCGCCAGCATCACCACTCGGACTTACGACATTCCAGCCGGGCCGCTAGGCAGCTCGCTCAATCGGTTTGCCCAGCAGGCGGGCGTCGCCATCGTGTTCCAGTCCCACGAACTGGAAGGCCTTCAAGGGCAAGGTCTGAAAGGCCCCTACGGCATCCAGGACGGTTTCGACAGTTTGCTGCAAGGCAGCGGCTACCGTGCGGTAAAAGGCGATCAAGTCTATGCGCTGGAACCCGCGCCCGTCAGCGGCGGCGGCACCATGGAGCTGAGCCCGACCCAAGTCAGCGGTAACCAGCTCGGTAACGTCACCGAGGGCACCGGATCCTACACGCCCGGCACAATCGCGACCTCGACACGGCTGGTGCTGACGCCCAAGGAAACGCCGCAATCGGTCTCGGTAGTCACCCGCCAGCACATGGATGATTTCGGCCTGACCAACGTCGACGATGTGATGCGCCATACACCCGGCATCACTGTGTCAGCCTTCGACACCGAGCGTACCAACTACTATGCCCGGGGTTTTTCCATCAACAACTTCCAGTACGACGGCATTCCGTCCACGGCGCGCAATGTCGCTTACTCAGCGGGCAACACCCTGAGCGACATGGCGATCTACGATCGCGTCGAAGTGCTCAAGGGTGCCACCGGCCTACTCACTGGCGCAGGCTCGCTGGGGGCGACAATTAACCTGGTGCGTAAGAAACCTACCGCAGACTTTCAAGGACACGCCACCCTCGGCGCCGGCTCCTGGGACAACTACCGCAGCGAGCTGGATGTCAGCGGTCCGCTGACCGAAAGTGGCAACGTGCGCGGCAGAGCCGTGGCGGCGTACCAGGACAAGCATTCGTTCATGGACCACTACTCGCGCCAGAGTCCCACGTACTACGGCATCATGGAGTTCGATCTGTCACCCGACACCCTGCTGACCGTAGGCGGCGACTATCAGGACACGCTGCCAAAGGGTTCTTCATGGTCGGGCAGTTTTCCGCTGATCAACGCCAAAGGCGATCACAATAGCGTCAAGCGCTCGTTCAACAACGCCGCCGACTGGAGCAGTTGGGAGCAATACACGCGCACCGTATTTGCCGTGCTTGAGCACGATCTGGGTGATGGATGGGTGACCAAGCTGCAATTGGATCACAAGATCAACGGCTACCACGCGTTGATGGGTTCGATCCAAGGCGACCAGCCTCAACCGGATGGCACCGCGCAACTCACGTCGGGCAAGTACACCGGGGAAACTGTCAGCGATTCCGCCGATCTATACGTGAGCGGCCCGTTCAGCCTGGGAGGTCGAGAACATGAACTGGTGCTGGGCGGCTCCATCAGCGCCTCCGAATGGAAAGGTAAAGGCTACTGGAATCTCTCGCCGAATATCGTCGATTTCAATAACTGGCACGGGCACGCCGCCATACCGGATTGGGGTCAGGCACAATCGCTGACCGATGACACCGTGCGCCAGACAGGCGCTTATGTCACCACGCGCCTGAACCTTGCCGACGACCTCAAGCTGCTGCTGGGCGGACGCGTGGTCAACTACCAGGTCACAGGCTACAACCCCAATTACCGTGAGTCTGGACGTTTCGTACCTTACGTCGGTGCCGTGTACGACCTTAACGACACGTACTCGGTGTACGCCAGCTACACCGATATCTTCATGCCGCAGGAGAATTACAACCGCGACCGCGACAACAAGCTGCTTGAGCCCGACGAAGGCCAGAACTGGGAGCTGGGCCTGAAAGCCGACTTCCTCGACGGTCGCGTGAACGCCAGTGCAGCCTACTTTGAAATCCATGAATCCAATCGCGCGCTTTCGGATGACGAGTACAACAACCAAACGCCAATCCCAAACAACTACGCCTACAAAAGCAGCAAGGCCGTTACCAAAGGTTATGAGTTGGAGATGTCCGGCGAGATTGCTCCCGGCTGGCAACTTCAGGCCGGCTACACCCACAAGATAGTGCGCGACGACAAGGACGAAAAAATCTCCACCTTCGAGCCTGAAGATCAGGTCAAGCTGTACACCACCTACCAACTCAAGGGCCAATTGGACAAGTTGACCGTCGGCGGTGGCGTACGCTGGCAGAGCGTTGGCTGGCAGGACATCTACAACAACCCGCATAAGCAATACGAAGAGTTCTCCCAGGACGCTTATTGGCTGGTGGATGTGATGACCAAGTATCAGGTCACTAAGAATCTGTCGGCCACACTGAACGTCAACAACCTGTTCGACAAGCACTACTACACCAATATCGGCTTCTATAACTCCGCCGCTTACGGCGAGCCGCGCAATTTTATGGTGACCACGCGCTGGGATTTCTAGAGCCCCAATAAAAAACGCCGCTGATCAAACCTGATCGGCGGCGTTTTTCAGTTTATGCAAAGTCCAGACAGTAAAAAGCCCGCTCAATGAGCGGGCTTTCTGTGGTGACCTGGCGTTCAGTGTTCCAGGTTACCGAATATGGCGCAGCGGACGGGACTCGAACCCGCGACCCCCGGCGTGACAGGCCGGTATTCTAACCGACTGAACTACCGCTGCGCGTAACACTTGAAGCGAATGGTGGGTGATGACGGGATCGAACCGCCGACCCTCTGCTTGTAAGGCAGATGCTCTCCCAGCTGAGCTAATCACCCTTCGTTTCGGTGTGGCGCGCATTCTACGGAGCGCCCCCAAGTCTGGCAAGCACTTTCTTAAATCTTTTTTTTGATAGCTTCCAATGGCTTAGGCAGGGTTGGCCTGGCGCGATATGAAGAGAATAATGCCCCCCTTTGTATAAAGGAGAGACTCACCCCATGTGGTTCAAGAACCTGCTTATCTATCGCCTGACCCAAGATCTGCCTGTTGATGCCGAGGCGTTGGAAGCGGCCATGGCCACCAAGCTGGCGCGCCCATGTGCAAGCCAGGAGTTGACCACTTACGGTTTTGTCGCCCCGTTCGGCAAAGGTGAAGATGCGCCCCTGGTGCACGTCAGCGGTGACTTCCTGCTGATCGCCGCGCGCAAGGAAGAACGCATTCTGCCGGGCAGCGTGGTGCGTGACGCACTCAAGGAGAAAGTCGAAGAGATCGAGGCCGAGCAGATGCGCAAGGTCTATAAGAAAGAACGCGACCAGATCAAGGATGAGATCATCCAGGCCTTCCTGCCCCGCGCATTTATTCGTCGCTCGTCGACCTTTGCCGCCATCGCGCCGAAACAAGGTCTGATCCTGGTGAACTCGGCCAGCCCCAAGCGCGCCGAAGATCTGCTCTCCACCCTGCGTGAAGTGATCGGCACCCTGCCGGTACGTCCGCTGACGGTGAAAACCGCACCGACCGCCATCATGACCGACTGGGTCACCACCCAGAAACCGGCCGATGACTTCTTCGTCCTCGACGAGTGCGAGCTGCGCGACACTCACGAAGACGGCGGCATCGTGCGTTGCAAGCGTCAGGACCTGACCAGCGAAGAAATCCAGCTTCATCTGACCACCGGCAAAGTCGTGACTCAGTTGGCCCTGGCCTGGCAAGACAAATTGTCCTTCATGCTCGACGACAAAATGACCGTCAAGCGCCTGAAGTTCGAAGACCTGCTGCAGGATCAGGCGGAACAGGACGGCGGCGACGAAGCCCTGGGCCAGTTGGATGCCAGCTTTACCCTGATGATGCTGACATTCGGCGACTTCCTGCCGGCGCTGATCGAAGCACTGGGCGGAGAAGAGACCCCGCAGGGCATCTAAGCCGTGTGAGGATCGGGAGGCGTTAGGGGCCCGTGTTCTGGATTGCGCTGTGTCGGTCAACTTATTCATTGGCTGACACAGTGCGATCACGGGCAAGCCCCCTCACACATTTGACCGCATCAACCCTTCAAAAAAAGACCAACGAAAAAGGACATTCCCATGCGCGCCCTCGCCAGCCTGAGCCGCTTCGTCGGCAATACCTTCGCCTATTGGGTGTTGATTTTCGCCGTTGTGGCGTTCTTCGAACCGTCCTGGTTCATTGGCCTGAAAAGCGCCATCGTGCCGTTACTGGGGCTGGTGATGTTCGGTATGGGGCTGACCCTGAAGCTGGATGACTTCGCTGAAGTCGCCCGGCACCCATGGCGCGTGGCGCTGGGCGTGGTGGCGCACTTTGTGATCATGCCCGGCGTGGCCTGGTTGTTGTGCCAGGTGTTTCATCTGCCGCCGGAAATTGCCGTCGGCGTGATCCTGGTGGGCTGCTGCCCAAGCGGTACCTCGTCCAACGTCATGACTTGGCTGGCCCGTGGCGATCTGGCGTTGTCGGTGGCCATCGCCGCCGTCACCACCCTCCTCGCTCCGCTGCTGACGCCGGCGCTGATCTGGTTACTGGCGTCAGCCTGGTTGCCGGTGTCATTCATGGAGCTGTTCTGGTCGATCCTGCAAGTGGTGCTGCTGCCGATCGTGCTCGGCGTGGTGGCGCAACGCGTGCTTGGTGAGCGCGTGCGCCATGCGGTGGAGGTATTGCCGCTGGTGTCGGTGATCAGCATCGTGACGATCGTCGCGGCGGTGGTTGCGGCGAGCCAGGCCAAGATTGCCGAGTCGGGCCTGTTGATCATGGCGGTGGTGATGCTGCATAACAGCTTCGGCTACTTGCTGGGTTACTTCACCGGTCGCCTGTTCAAACTGCCCTTGGCACAACGCAAATCCCTGGCACTGGAGGTGGGCATGCAAAACTCCGGGCTAGGCGCCGCGCTGGCCAGCGCGCACTTCTCGCCACTGGCGGCGGTGCCGAGCGCGCTGTTCAGCGTCTGGCACAATATTTCCGGGGCATTGCTGTCGACTTACTTCCGCCGGATGAGCGAAGCGCAAGACCGTCTCCCACTGGAGAGCACCCCGCCAACTTGATCGCGTGATCGATGTTCGGCACTCTAACGCCCTTCGCGGGGACGACCCCGCGACGCTTCCAAGCGCCGATTCCGGGGACGACCCCATCCACAGAAGGGGTTACCCATGTCTTGGATCATTTTGTTTTTTGCCGGGTTGTTCGAAGTGGGCTGGGCCGTCGGCTTGAAGTACACCGATGGTTTCAGTAAGCCACTGCCCACCGTCCTGACGCTTGCCGCCATGGCCGTGAGCCTTGGCCTGCTGGGGCTGGCCGTGAAAGAGCTGCCGCTGGGTACTGCCTATGCCGTATGGACGGGCGTGGGTGCCGTAGGGACGGTGATCGCCGGGATTATCCTGTTTGGCGAATCCATGGCGTTGTTCCGGCTGGCCAGCGTGGCATTGATCATCTTCGGGTTGATTGGTCTCAAGCTCAGCACCTAGGTCGCCAGCGCTTACCGTCGGCAACCCGCCCGCGGTAAGCGCTGATTAGCCGTACAAATCTAACGGACCGTGCCGCGCAGTCCCGCTACCACTTCCTGCAACTGCGCAGGAGTAGCCGCCTCCACCGCAACCGGCTCGCCGGCCACCAGCACCACCCGCGACCAGATGCGATGGAAGAAGCCTTTATTCGGATCGCGACTGAAGAAACTGCCCCATAACCCCTGCAACGCCATGGGAATCACCGGCACCGCCGTCTCTTCCAGAATGCGCGTCACGCCACCGCGAAACTCATTCATCTCACCATCGGCGGTCAGCTTGCCCTCCGGAAAGATACACACCAACTCCCCTTCTTTCAGGTACTCGGCAATCCGCTTGAAGGCTTGCTCATAGATCTGGATATCTTCGTTGCGCCCGGCAATCGGAATCGCCCCGGCAGTGCGGAAGATGAAGTTGAGCACCGGCAAACGGTAGATCTTGTAGTACATGACAAAACGAATCGGCCGACGCACCGCGCCACCGATCAGCAGCGCATCGACAAACGACACATGATTGCACACCAGCAACGCCGCGCCTTCGTCCGGGATGGCCTGCAGGTTGCGGTGCTCCACGCGGTACATGGAATGGCTGAGCAGCCAGATCATGAAGCGCATGGTGAACTCGGGGACGATTCGGAAGATGTAGGTATTGACCGCGATATTGAGCAGCGACACCACCAGGAACAGCTGCGGAATCGACAGCTTGGCCACGCTCAACAGCAGGATCGACACCAGCGCCGACACCACCATGAACAGCGCATTGAGGATGTTGTTGGCGGCGATCACCCGAGCGCGCTCATGTTCAACCGTGCGCGACTGGATCAACGCATACAGCGGCACGATATAGAAACCGCCGAACACACCCAGGCCGAGAATATCCGCCAGTACCCACCAGGCCTGCCCGTAGCTGAGCACCGCCAGCCAATCGTTGGCCTGGACGTTCTGCGGGAAGCCGCCGGAATGCCACCACAGCAACAGGCCGAATACCGTCAGGCCGAATGATCCGAACGGCACCAGACCGATTTCCACCTTACGGCCGGAGAGCTTTTCGCACAGCATCGAACCCAGGGCGATGCCCACCGAAAACACGGTAAGAATCAGCGTCACCACGGTTTCGTCGCCGTACAGCCACTCCTTGGCATAGGCCGGGATTTGCGTCAGATAGATCGCGCCGACAAACCAGAACCACGAGTTGCCGACAATCGAGCGCGACACCGCCGGCGTCTGCCCCAGGCCCATGCGCAAGGTGGCCCACGATTGGCTGAAGATATTCCAGTTCAGGCACAATTGCGGCGTGGAGGCCGCCGCGCGCGGGATGCTGCGGCTGGCCAGGTAACCCAGCACCGCCACGCCGACAATCGCCACCGACACCACCTTGGCGTAATGGGTGGACGACATCATGATCCCAGCGCCGATAGTGCCCGCCAGGATCGCCAGGAAGGTGCCCATTTCCACCAGGCCGTTACCGCCGACCAATTCGTCGTCGCGCAATGCCTGGGGCATGATCGAATACTTCACCGGGCCGAACAGCGCCGAGTGCGTGCCCATGGCGAACAACGCCAGCAGCATCAATTCCAGGTGGTTGAACAGAAAACCGGTGGCGCCCACGGCCATGATCACGATCTCGGCGATCTTGATCACCCGAATCAGCGCGTCCTTATTGAATTTTTCGCCGAACTGCCCGGCCAGCGCCGAGAACAGGAAGAACGGCAGAATAAACAGCAGCGCGCACAGGTTGACCCAAATGGCGCGATCGCCGTCGATGGCGAGTTTGTAGAGGATCGCCAGGATCAGCGATTGCTTGAAGATGTTGTCGTTGAACGCACCCAACAACTGGGTGATGAAAAACGGCAAAAATCGCCGAGTGCGCAGCAAGGTGAATTGGGAAGGATGGCTCATCGTCGTCCGTGTTCCTGCGTGGCCTGAAGGCTTATCGATTATCAGGCCACGACTTTACCTAATCCTGGTTACTTATTCCCTAATCCTGCAATACACGGTGAAACAAAAAGCTCACCTTTATAGGCCCCCACCACGGTGCGCTTGGTCACGATCAACCACATCCATGCCAACGCCGCCACCAGCACGCTGCCCACTACATTGAAGAACGCCAAGTGCAACACGTTCGCCAGTTTCAGGGTGGTCAAGGCGTACACCCCCAGAGGGAAGGTAAAGCCCCACCAGCCCAGGTTGAAGGGGATTTCGGCGCGCAGGTAACGCAGCGTGATCAACACGGCGATCAGCATCCACCACAAGCCGAAGCCCCACAGCGTAATACCGGCCACCACGCCGAGGCCGTTGGCGATGTCGCCGATGCCTGGCAAGCCGTTGGCGGCGAAGATGGCCGGTGCATCGCCCCCCAGCAGCAACATGCCGAGGGCACCGGTGCCGATGGGGCCTAAGGCCAGCCAGCTGGATGCGGCCATGTTGGCGTGGGGCAGTTTGTGCAAGGCCATGCGCAGCATCAGGATGGTCAGGATGCTGAATGCCACCGGCAGAGAAAACGCCCACAGCACGTAGCTGGTCACCAACATCACCAGTTGCGAATGGGCATCGGCCAGGTGCGGCGCCAACAGCCCACCACTGGCGGCAACCACCTCGGCGGCGACCACGGGCAACAGCCACACGGCGGTCATCTGGTCGATGCTGTGCTCCTGGCGCGTGAACATCATGAACGGGATCAGCACGCCGCAGGCCAAGGCCATAGCCACATCCAGCCACCACAGCACCTCGGCCAACGGCACCACGGCACTGCCCCAGCGCGGCAGACCGAACAGCAGCAAGCCGTTGAGGATCGTGGCCAGGCCCATGGGGATGGTGCCGAAGAACATCGAAACCGTGGAGTGCCCGAAGATCCGTCGCGCTTCATGGAAGAACATCACCCAACGCGCGGCATACAGCCCACTGAACAGCATGAACAAGACGATGGTGAACAGCCACAGCGCTTCGGCCAAAACATGCAGGCCCGGCAGCGCCACCGGCAATTGGGCCAAGGCCAGCGCGAGCACGCCGGTGCCCATGGTCGCGGCGAACCAATTGGGTGTGAACTGGCGAATCACTTCCCGAGGTCGGGTCAGGTGACTGAAAGGTTTATATCTAAGTGTTGTAGAGCAGGTCATCGTGTCAGTCCTCTTCCTCTTATGAGGTTGATTTCATGATAGAACCTGATCACATATCTATATAACGGGTAATTTCTCTAACTGTTATCTATTTAACCGATAAGAATCAGACACTACCTGCACTTTCGATTACCAGGACGCGTGCCGGGCCTTGGGGATGGGCGACATGCTCGGTACCGACGCTGGCATAAAAGATGTCCCCCACCGCCAACTCAGCTACCTGTTCAAAGCCGTTATCGCGGTAGTGCATCAGCACCCGACCGTCGAGCACGACAAATACTTCTTCGCCGTCGTTGACGTGCCAGCGGTACGGTTGATCGGTCCAGTGCAAACGGGTGGTGATGCCGTTCATAGTGGCGATATCCAGCGCCTCCCAGGCACGGCTGCCGGTGAAGTCTTTGCTGCGGATAATCTTCATCGTCGAACCCTTCGGCTGTTGAAGTCGCCGATTATGACCGGATCACCGACTGGATGTCGCGCGGCTCCTGGTGCAGTCCTGGAGCAGCAACGCCATCAAGGCACTGAGGGCCAACACGATCAACGAGGCGCCATAGCCGTCGGTGGTGGCGATCAGGCCGAACGTGCGCGTCAGGGTGCCCGCCAACAACGAGGGTATGCAGAACGCCAAATAGCTCAGGACGTAAAACGCCGACATCAAGCCTGCGCGCTCGTGGGGCTGAGCCAATGGCACGACGCTGCGCACAGCGCCCAGAAACCCGGCGCCGAACCCGCTGCCGGCGATCAGCGTGGCGACGAAGAACAGCGGCAGGCTGGCTGTGTGTACGGCGCCGAGGATCAGCGCCACGCCCAGCGCCAACAGCATGGCGCCCAGACGCAGGACTTTGTCAGCCGCACGGTGGCGCAGGCCGTAAATCATCAGCGCCCCGCTGACGGTCAGCACCGCCACCAATGCACCGCCGATCAGGTTCGATGTCGACCCGGTCGCCGCCCGCACCAGAGAGGGCGCCAGCGATAAATAGAAACCGCCCATGGCCCACACCGCGATATCCACCGGCAATGCAATCCACAATGCGCGGCGCGCCTGGGCAGGCACATGCAACGTAGGCCACAACGACGCTAACGCCCCGGGGATGGGACTGACGGTTTCCGGCAGGCGCCACACAAGCAAGGCTTGTAGCAGCATCGCGCCGAACAGCACCCAGTAAATCAACTGGGTCGGAAATGGCGCGAACTCCACCAGCAGGCTGCAGCCCATCGCTCCGCAGGCCATGCCCAGCAACGGCGCAAGGCTGTTGATCAGTGGGCCCTGTTCGCGATCGGTATCCAGCAGCGCTGCGCCCAGCACTGCGGTGGCCATACCGGTGGCGAAGCCCTGTAATGTGCGCGCGACGATCAGCCAGGCCACACTGCTTTCATTGATAAACAGCAGCATCGCCAGCATCTCAAGGACCAGCGCGGTGAAGATCACCGGCTTGCGCCCCAGGTAATCCGACAGCGAGCCCACGGTCAGCAGCGCCGCTAACAAGCTCAGGGCGTACACACCAAAGATCAGCGTGAGCATGCCTGCGGAAAAGTCCAAGTGCTGCTGATACAGGTGATACAACGGCGTCGGCGCGCTGGAGGCGGCGAGAAACGTCAGCAAGGTGATCGCCAGGAACACCAGGCTGGGGCGATGGGAAGTGAGACTGGACATGGGCACGCTCCGCTAAAGCTAATATTTTGCTTTTGTGCAGTGTGCGACCCGCCGACGCTTAAAGCAAATTCTTTGTGTTAAGGTCGCGTCCATGGTGATTAAAGAAGGCCTTCGCCCGGGAGGCCGCAGTGCCCGGGTACAAGCATCGGTACATTGTGCCGTGCGTGAACTATTGGAAGCCCACGAGCGATCCAGCGTGACTGTGCCGATGATTGCCGCGCGCGCCGGGGTTACGCCGTCGACCATCTACCGACGCTGGGGGGACCTCTCCGCCCTGCTCGCCGATGTGGCCGTGGCACGCATGCGCCCGGACAGCGAGCCGGCCGATACCGGCAGCCTGCGCGGCGACCTGCGAGCCTGGGCCGAGCAGTACCTGGATGAGATGAGTTCGGAGCCGGGGCGCATGATGATGCGCGACGTGCAATGCAGCCCAACGCCAGGCTACTGCGTCAGCATTCTGAGCGGGCAGTTGCAGACAATTGTCGATCGCTACCCCGGCGAAACAGCGCCAAGCGTGGACCGCTTGATCAACCTGCTGGCGGCGCCGACAGTGTTTCGTATTCTGTTCTCGAGCGCGCCGTTGCCAGTTGAAGAACTGCACGAGCTGATCGAGCTGGCACTGAAGTCCTGAAGACCTGATGCAAAACCATAGGTGGGAGAGCGCTTGGCCCTCCCACATTTTCACTGCGTTCGGAGCAGCTTAGGTGCGCATCCCGCGTCCACTGACCAGCAACCGTGCACACCCGATGTAAAGCACCACAGTAGCCACGATCATAAAAGTGATCGCCACGCTGATCTTGATATCCGATACGCCGAGGATGCCGTAACGGAAGGCATTGACCATGTGCAGGACAGGGTTGGCCAACGATACGGTCTGCCAGAACGGCGGCAGCAGGCTGATGGAGTAGAACACCCCGCCCAGGTACGTCAGCGGTGTCAGCACGAAAGTCGGGATGATCGAGATGTCATCGAAATTGCGCGCAAACACCGCGTTGATAAAGCCCAGCAGCGAGAAAATCGTCGCCGTCAGCACCACCACCAGAATCGTCACCCCCAGGTGATGCACCTGCAGATGGGTGAAGAACAGCGACAACAGCGTCACGATCACGCCCACCATCAAACCGCGCAGCACACCGCCCAGGGTGTAACCGATAAGGATGGTGTGGGGCGACACCGGCGACACCATCAGTTCCTCGATGGAGCGCTGAAACTTGCTGCCAAAGAAGCTGGAGACCACGTTGCCGTAGGAGTTGGTGATCACCGACATCATGATCAGGCCCGGCACGATGTACTCCATGTAGGTGAAGCCACCCATGTCGCCGATCTGCCGACCGATCAGGTTCCCGAAGATCACAAAGTACAAGACCATGGTGATTGCCGGCGGCAGCAACGTCTGCGGCCAGATCCGGGTAAAGCGCTTCACTTCGCGATAGACGATGGTCTGCAGGGCGACGAGGTTGGGTTGCAGTTCGGAACTCATACCGCCACCTTCGCCAGATTTTTCTCCACCAGGGACACGAACAACTCCTCAAGGCGATTGGTTTTATTACGCAGGCTCAGCACTTCGATGTTCTGGGTCGCCAATTGGGTGAACAGCGCGGTGATGCCCATGGCTTTGTCCACCTGGACTTCCAGGGTATGGCTATCCACCAGGCGGCAGGGGTAGCCGAGCAGTTGCGGTGCGACGGTCAGATTGTTCTTCAAGTCCAGCAGGAACGTTTCCACATGCAACTGGCTCAGCAGGTTACGCATGCTGGTGTTCTCGACGATGGTGCCGTGGTCGATGATGCCGATATTGCGGCAAAGCTGCTCAGCCTCTTCCAGGTAGTGGGTGGTGAGAATGATGGTGATGCCCTTCTCGTTCAACTCGGTGAGAAAAGTCCACATCGAACGCCGCAGCTCAATGTCCACGCCGGCGGTGGGTTCATCGAGGATCAGCAGGCGCGGCTCATGCACCAAGGCGCGGGCGATCATCAAACGCCGCTTCATGCCGCCGGACAGCGAACGCGAAGGAACGTCGCGCTTGTCCCACAGGCCCAATTGCGTGAGGTACTGCTCGGCGCGTTCCTTGGCGATTTTCGCCGGGATGCCGTAGTAGCCCGCCTGGGTCACGACGATGTCGAAAGTCTTTTCGAACTGGTTGAAGTTGAATTCCTGGGGCACCACACCGATGCAACGCTTGAGCGCCGCCGGGGACTGGTCCAGGTCATTACCGAAAATATTCACCGTGCCGCTGGTTTTGTTGACCAGGGTCGACAAGATGCCGATGGTGGTGGATTTGCCGGCACCGTTGGGGCCGAGCAAGGCGAAGAAGTCACCTTCGGCAACGTCCAGATCGATACCACTCAGGGCCTGGAAACCGTTGCCGTAGGTTTTGGTTAGCTGCCGGATGGACAGAGCGGAACTCATATCGGATTACGCACCAGAGAAGGGAATAGAAAGAGTAGATGAGGGCGCACCGCCCTTAGTTCAACGGCGGCGCAGGACAGGCATGGTGCTTGGCCGCGCCGCACAAGTACAGTCACCCTTATTAATAGTAGGTATTAAGTCAACGCGGTCATGACGGCTTTTCGGTAGGCCGGGCGTTGCTGCAAACGCTGGTACCACGCTTCCAGATGCGGCATGGCCGGCCGTTCGATGGGCATTTCAAACCACGCATAGATAAAGCTGCCCAGGGGAATATCGCCCATGCCGATGGCGTCGCCGGACAGGTAGGGCTGTTCGGCCAGAGCCTTGTCCACCATACCGAGCGCGTCGATGCAGGCGTTGCGCCCGGCATTGATGGCATCCCAGTTGCGTTGCTCCGCGGGGGTGCGCACGATGCCCCAAAACACTGCTTTGAATGGCTCGGCGAGGGTCGAGGTGGTCCAGTCCATCCACTTTTCCGCGTTGGCGCGGGCCTTGAGGTCGGTCGGATACCAGCTCGCCCCGTGCTTGGCGCACAGGTAGCGCACGATAGTATTGGATTCCCACAACACGAAGTCGCCGTCTTCGATCATCGGCACTCGCCCATGGGGGTTCAACGCACGGTACTGCGGCGTGTCGACCACCCCAAAAGCACCGCCCGCATCGATGGCTTCATAGTCCAGGCCGAGTTCCTCGGCGCACCACAGTGCCTTCCTGACATTCGATGAATTTTTACGACCCCAGATTTTCAGCATGACCGCGCCTTAGTGGATGGGTGGACGCAGCAGCATACGCCGGTTCACGAGCGGCTTAAATCCGTCTGCAAGTCGCCGAGCAAGGGAGGCAGCCCATCGTCAAACAGGTGCGGGTAACATTTCTGCAGGTGGGAAAAGAAAAAAGCCTCCGGCACATCGGTAAATTGCCCATGGTCCACCACGTATTCCATCGAGCGCTGGCCTTGGCGATTGAAGGGGTGGAAAACGCTATCGTTGATACCGTCGAACGCCAAGGGCGGCACATCGAAAAGTTCGCACAGCTGGGCATTGAACGCCGGCGTGGCCTTGACCCAGCGACCGTGCAAATACAGTTCGGTGTACCCATGCATGGCGAACACATCACTCTTGAGCAATGCGATCAGGCGTGGGGTCGACAGGTGGTTGCGCACGTCCGCCAGGCCGATGCGCGCGGGGATGCCGCAATACCGGGCGCAGGCGGCGAGCAAAGTGGCCTTGGGCACGCAGTAACTCTCACGGCTGGCCAGGGCGAAACTGGCACTGAGGGTGCGCGGATCGCGACTGAAGGTGTAGGGGTTATAGCGAATAGCCTCACGCACGGCATAGTAAAGACTGACCGCCTGGTCACTTAAATCCGCGCTGGTTCCGCGATGTTTTACCGCGAACTCCACCACCGCAGGGTGGTCACTATCGATGAAGCGGCTGGGACTCAAGTACGCATTCATGATGTTTCATCTCCGAGGCAAGCCTGGAGTTTAACCACAGGCTCACCCCACGGATAACGACGATTCGGCCAAATGTCGGCGCCCGCTGCAGGGGGCTGTCAGCACAACTGGTTACACCCTGACCACCGCGTTTTCTCGGATGCCGACTAAGCTCCTTGGTGGTTTCGCCCTTGGTTTCACGGAGGATTGAATATGCTGTTGTTGTGGATACTGGTTCTGGTGGTCGGCATTGCCTACCTGGCACACCGCCGCACCGCGCCCCTACCCGCCCTGGGTGTGGTCGCCGTTTACCTGCTGGCGATGGGCGCCTGGAGCCACGCACCGGGCTGGTTGTTGGTGATCCTTTGGGTGCTGCTGGTCGTCGTCGCGGCGCCGCTGCTGCTGCCGGACCTGCGTCGCCAATATTTCACCAAGCCGCTGTTCAGCTGGTTCCAGAAAGTCCTGCCGCCGATGTCCGAAACCGAGCGCGACGCCATTGACGCCGGTACGGTGTGGTGGGACGGCGAACTGTTCAGCGGGCGTCCCGACTGGGACAAATTGCTCGCCTACCCCAAGGTGCAGTTGACCGAAGAAGAACAAGCCTTCATCGACGGCCCCACCGAAGAACTCTGTGCGATGGTCAGCGACTGGGAAATCGGCCAGGCCATGGACCTGCCTCCCGCCGCCTGGGAGCACATCAAGACCCACGGTTTCTTCGCCCTGATCATTCCCAAGGAATACGGCGGCAAGGGCTTTTCGGCCTACGCCCACTCACAGGTTGCGATGAAGCTCGCCACCCGCAGCGGTGACCTGGCTTCCACCGTAATGGTGCCCAACTCCCTCGGCCCGGCCGAATTGCTGCTGCATTACGGCACCGACGAACAACGCAACCACTACCTGCCGCGCCTGGCGCGTGGCGACGATATCCCCTGCTTCGCCCTGACCGGTCCGCTGGCCGGTTCCGACGCCGGCGCCATGCCCGATACCGGCGTGATCTGCAAAGGTGAATGGCAAGGCCAGGAGACCATCGGCCTGCGTTTGAACTGGGAAAAACGCTACATCACCCTTGGCCCGGTCGCGACCCTGCTGGGGCTGGCGTTCAAGGCCTACGACCCCGACCACCTGTTGGGCGAGGAAGATGACCTGGGCATCAGCCTGGCCTTGATTCCCACCGACACCCCCGGTGTTGAAATCGGCCGTCGCCATCTGCCGTTGGGCGCGGCCTTTATGAATGGCCCCAACTCCGGCAAGGACGTCTTTATCCCCCTGAGCTACCTGATCGGCGGCCAGGAAATGCTCGGCAAGGGCTGGATGATGCTGATGAACTGCCTGTCGGTAGGCCGTTCGATTTCCCTGCCGGCGGTGGGCACCGGCGCCGCGAAGTTCACCAGCCTGGTGACCGGCCAGTACGCCCAGGTACGTGAACAGTTCAACGTGCCGCTGTCGGCCTTCGAAGGCATTCAGGAAGCCCTGGCCCGTATCGGCGGTAACGCCTGGCTGATGGACAGCGCGCGGATGCTCACCGCCAATGCCGTCGACCAGGGCGAAAAACCTTCGGTGCTGTCGGCGATTCTCAAGTACCACCTCACCGAGCGGGGCCGCGAATGTATCGGCCACGCCATGGACGTGCATGGCGGCAAGGGCATCATCATGGGCCCGAACAACTACCTGGGCCGCAGTTGGCAAGGCGCGCCGATCTTCATCACCGTGGAAGGCGCGAACATCCTGTCGCGCAACCTGATGATCTTTGGCCAGGGTGCCATCCGTTGCCATCCCTTCGTGCTCAAGGAAATGGCGCTGGCCGGGCGTGAAGATAAGGACCAGGCACTCAAGGAATTCGACAGCCTGCTGATGCAGCACATCGGCTTCGCTGTCAGTAATGCTGCCAGCGCGCTGGTGCTGAACCTGGGCATCGGCCACTTCGAGAAAGCGCCGGGCAACCGCCTGAGCCAGGGCTACTTCCGTGCATTGAACCGCCAGGCAGCGGCGTTTGCGCTGCTCGCCGACCTGAGCATGATGTTGCTGGGCGGCGAATTGAAACGTCGCGAACGCCTCTCGGCCCGTCTGGGGGATGTACTGAGCCACATGTACCTGGCATCGGCGGCACTCAAGCGCTACCACGACCTGGATTCGCCAGACCACTTGGAACCCTTGTTCGTCTGGGCCATGGAGGAAAGCCTCGGTGAGTCGGAGCGTGCATTGGATGAACTGCTGAGCAACTTCCCGAACAAGGTGCTTGGCTGCCTGATGCGGGTAATCGTATTCCCCTTCGGGCGTCGCCATACTGGCCCGTCGGATGCGCTGGATGCCGAAGTGGCCGCAGTGATCGGTCGTGCGAAAGGCGACCCGACCCTGGAAGAATTGCTGGCCGGCTGCTATCGCCCGCAATCGGCGGAAGATCCGGTGGGCGCGCTGCAACATGCCTACGATCTGCTGAACGCCAGCCACCCGCTGCAAAAGAAACTGCATACCGCGCTCAAAAGCGGCCAGCTCAAACCGGCTGCCGGCGAGCACGCCATCGACGCGGCACTCAACGCCGGCGTGTTGCAGGCGGCTGAAGCGCAGACACTGCGCGACGCCGAAGCGGCACGCCGCAAGGTGATCGACGTGGATGATTTCAGCAAGGAAGAACTGGCCCAGGCTGAGGGCAAAGTCCGCTGATACGAGCGGTCATATAATTACGGGCGCGTGAGCTATATACTCTCGCGCCCGTTTTTGCTTTGAGGACTTATCTCGTGTCCAACGTCGTTGCCGATCATCTCGTCTTGCTCGACCACCTGCGCAGCATCCTGGTAGCCGTCGGCGAAGCCGAACAGGTGCCCGAGGAAAGTCACGCCCTGTTCCTGGAGCGCTTCGACGAACTGCGCGCCCTGTTGCCCATCGACCCTATCGAAAGCCAGTACCTGGGCCAGGACCTGATGAGTCAGGTCATCCTGCGGTACCCGCAAATTGCCCATCTCGTTCCGCGTGACCTGCTGTGGTTCTTTGGCGGCGACTGCCTGCACTTCATGCCCGATGAAGAACTGGACCTGTACCAGGCCCTGGAAGAACGTCGCTACGAAGCCGAACAGAACGACGAACCGTTCGACTGGAACCAAGAAAAGCAGCTGCTAGCCATGCCGGACGACCAGAGCAAACACTGATCTGCCAGGAGCGAGCCTGCTCGCTCCTAACGTTTTCTCAGCGTCGGCTCCTTGGCCATGCACGCCACCAGGTAATCGATAAATACCCGTAGCTTCGGCGGCAAATAGCGTGTCGGCGAATGCAGCAGCCACGCCTCGCCGTGGTACGACGCAATAAAATCCCACGCCGGCAACACCTGCACCAAGCGCCCCTCCTCCAAGGCATGGCGCGCCGTGAAATACGGCAGGCTGCCAATACCCACATGCTGCAACACCGCATCCAGACGCACGCCGGTATGGTTCGCCGCATAGCGCCCGCGTACCGCAACGGTCACGGCCTTGGTGCCCTGGCGAAACTTCCAGCGTGAATCCGCCGGTGTCTCGCCAAGATAAATGCAGCTGTGCGCCGCCAGATCATGGGGATGGCCCGGCGTACCGTGCTCGGCCAGGTACTGCGGTGTCGCACAGAGCAAATGTTCGATCGGCAACAACTGCCGGCCCACCAGCCCCGGCGGCGGGCTGTCGGTGATGCGGATACTCAGGTCGACGTTGTCGTCGATCAGGTCCACATGGCGATCCTCAAGGATCAGCTGCACATCCACCTGGGGATAGCGTCGCAGGAATTCCGGCATGTGCGGATGCACGACAAACCGCCCTACCGCCTTGGGCACGCTGACCCGCACCAGCCCCTCGGCTTCATGGGTGAACTGGCCACTGATCTCCATCACCGAGCGCGCCGCGTTGACCATCTCCTGGCAGCGCTTGAACACCTCTTCGCCGCCCTCGCTAAGGCGCAGTTTGCGCGTGGTGCGTTGCAGCAAGCGGGTCGCCAGCGCCCGCTCAAGACGCGAAATACCGCGACTCACCGCCGAAGGCGAAACGCTCAGTTGGCGCGCCGCTTCGGAAAAGCTGCCGGCCTCTACCACTTTGACGAACATCGCCATTTCCCCCAGCAGGGGCAACGGAAGATTAATGCTCATGACGCACAGGTCCATTGATAATTGAACGGATTATCACCCATTCGAGCAGTATTTATACTGCCCGTAGAACCCTGATGCGGATGCAGATGATGACCGAACGCCTGTTTTTTACCCACGACCACCTGACCGCCGAGCTTGAAGTGCTGAGTTGCACGCCCCACGACGATCACTTCGCGGTGATCCTGCAATCGACCCTCTTCCACCCCCAAGGCGGCGGGCAGCCTTTCGACACCGGCTGGCTGGGCGACAGCCAAGTGCTGCGTGTCACCCACGAGGCCGACCGCGTGGTGCATTACGTCGACCACCCTGTAGAACCCGGTCCGATCACCGCAAGGGTCGATGAACAGCGCCGCGCCCTGCACTCGCGCCTGCATTCGGCCGGTCACTTGATCGGCAACGTCGGCGAAACCCTCGGCTGGATGCCGATCAAAGCCCACCACTGGCCGGGCGAAGCCAAAGTGACGTTTATCCGAGGCGAAGCGGCGCAAGCCATGCAGGCCGAGGCGATTCAACAGCAGCTCAACGAATGGATCGCCGCCGACTATTCCCGTCATATGGCCGTGGACAATGGCACTCGCGAAGTCGGCTTCGGCGAACTGCCCGCCTATGCCTGCGGCGGTACGCATGTGCAGACATTGAGCGAATTGGGCCAAGTCACCATCCTGGCCCTGTCCGAGAAAAAGGGCGCGCTGTCGGTGCGCTATACCCTGGATTGAGGCGCGTGTTGAGCGTTCACCCCTGACGCCCTCAAATCGCGACCGCCCCTGCCCTCCCCGGCTCCACCGCGAAAGATTTGAGGGTCGACACCGTCGCCGCAGGGTCCTGCGGGTCACTGATGACACGCAGGTGCGTAAGCATCTGCCGCTCCTGCATCTCCACCGAAACGTAGCCGCGCTGGCGGCTGTCGAAAAACTTCACATGGGGGTTCATGGGCAGGATTTTGCTGAAGGCATCGAACGGCGGCCCATCGGACGTCACCGAGGTGCCGACGAATTCGGTGGCGATCACCGGCGAATCCGGGTCATTGCCATCGACGTGCAGATCGTTGGCCCAGAACGAGTGGATATCACCACCCCAGAACACCGGGTTGTTCACCCGGTTGCGCTGAATAGACGCCAGCATCCTTGAACGATTGGCCATGTAGCCATCCCAACCGTCGGTCCAGCGCCCCGGCTTGTGGTTGGTCAGGTCCCGTTGCACCAGCGGCGCCACCAATAAGTCTTGAGCGATCACATTCCACTGCGCCCTGGAGTGGGCAAAGCCCTGATCCAGCCAAGCCTCTTGCTGCCAACCCAGCATCGTGCGGCCAGGATCGCGCAACTCGCTGCACGGGTTAGTCACCACATGCCCCTGATGACTGCCATTGGCCAACACGCAGGGTTGCTCGGAACGGTATTGTCGTCCATCGAGTACATGAAAACGGGCGAGTCGCCCGTAGTCCAGGCGCCGGTAAATGCGCATATCGGCGCCTTTGGGCAGGCTGCTGGCGCGCAGCGGCATATGTTCGTAATACGCCTGATAAGCCGCCGCCCGCTGCTGGAGAAATGGCGCCATCGGGGTTCTCGGGTCCTGGGACCAACGGTTGGCGTAGTCGTTCTGCACTTCGTGGTCGTCCCAGGTCGCCACGCTGGGGGCGGCAGCGTGCAGGGCCTGCAAATCCGGATCAGTTTTATACAGCGCATAGCGGTTGCGGTAATCGCTGAGGCTCACCGCGTTGCCACTGCCATGGGCGCGAAATACCTTGCCTGACTCCGGCGCGTAGGAACTGTCGTAGATATAGTCGCCCAGGAAAAACACCAGGTCCGGCTGCTCGGCGGCCAAGTGGCGATACGCACTGAAATAGCCACGTTCCCAATGGGAGCACGAGACAAATCCCACGCGCGCAGAGGTCATTGCCTGCAACGGTGGCGCGGTACGTGATTGCCCCACCGGGCTCTGCGCGCCCAGCCCTTCAAACTGATACCAATACGGCCGCCCCGCCTGCAGCCCAGCCACCTCCACATGCACCGAATGCGCCCAGCGCTCGCTGGCCATGACCTCCCCCTGGCGCACGATGCGGGTCATCGCCGCATCGCTGGCCACCCGCCAACGCACCGGCACCCCGCGGCTCAAGCCACCGCACCCGTCTACGGCATTGAACAGCGGCGCCAGCCGCGTCCAGATCACAAAGCCATCCGGCAGCGGATCCCCAGAGGCCACACCGAGGGTGAACGGATAGTCCACCCCGGCACTGCGGGCGAACGGACTGAGGATCGAAAACGTGGTGGCCACCGCCAGCCCGGCCAGCACCCGACGTCGCCCCTGATCGACCGGGCCGTTCATATGCGGTGCTCCCACTCAGAACGCAGGGCGGCGAACACCAGCATGTCTTCATGCACACCGTTCTTAAGAAACGCCCCGCGCAGGCACCCCTCGTAGTGCAGACCGATTTTTTCCATGACCCGCGCCGATTCTTTATTACGGCTGAAGCACTGACTGCCCACGCGGTGCAGCCCCAACGCCTCGAACCCATGGACCATCAAGGCAGTGGCGGCCTCAGCCGCAAACCCTTGGTTGCGCTCAGACGCCGCCACCCAGCCGCCCAAGTGCCCATACCCGTGTGCCGCGTTGATGCGCAGACTGACGACGCCGATCAATTCATCATCGTCGCGTCGGTGCATACCCAGGCTCAGCAACCCCGTGGCGCGAAACTTTTCCTGCATCCCCTCGATAAAATCCTGCGCGGTTTGCAGCGTGTAGGGCGACGGAATGCTGGCAGTGTTATCGGCGATCTTCGGCCCGTTGGCCAAGGCGCATAACCGCTCGGCCTGGTGGGGTTCCAGTGCGTGCAGCAGCAGGCGCGGGGTCGACAGATACGGCAATTGGCAACTCATTCCTAAGGGCCCTCAATGTAAATTTTTTGAGAATGCGCGCCTTGGATTTCAATTCTGTTACGCCGGAGAAATGACCCTAGAGTCTTCTGTAAGACCCGTCCTAGAGCCCTCAAAACGTCAATTAAAGTTAACCAATCGGTCATTTTTGCTTGTTAGCGTGTCGCCCCTAATTCAATAACGGGGTAAGGGAATGAGAACCTGGGACGAACCGAAAAAACGCAAGGCGCACATCGAATTGATCCCGATGATCGACGTGATGATGTTCCTTCTGGTGTTTTTCGTACTCGTGAGCCTGAACGTGATTCCGGCCCTCGGCATGAAGACGCAACTGCCCAGCGCCAGCAGCTCGCAGCAGCTCAAGCCGCAGAACAAATTCATCCTGACCCTGGGCGTGGAAGGCCAGTTGCAACTCGACGGCAAGGACCTCACCGTCGACGCCCTGGTACCTGCGCTCAAAGCCGCAGAGAAGCCCGATACCAAGTCGACGATCATCGTCAACAGCGACAAGGGCGTGGAGGTTTCGCGCCTGGTGGAAGTGATGGACACCCTGCGCCTGGGTGGCTTCACCTCCGTGTCCATTGCCACGCGTAAGTCCTGACCATGTACGTTCTGTTTCGTGTGCGCCAACTGCTGGGCAGTGTCCCGGCCGTGATCGCCCTGGTGCTGATTGCCATGGGGATCCAGTCCCAGACATTGAAGGTCGAGCCGGTGTATGACGAGTCGGCGGTCGAGCTCGCCTTGGTCGATCCGGAGCCAGAGCCGCCAGTCATCCCGGAACCGGTGGTTGAGCCGCCACCACCAGTGATCGAGGAAGCCGACGCCGAGCCGGCGCCGCCGCCTCCACCGCCTAAACCGTTGCCAAAACCCGAACCCAAGCCCAAGCCCAAACCGCTGCCCAAACCGGTAGTGGCGAAAGCCGCGCCTACTCCGCCCCCGGTTGCCGCCGCCAAACCGGTACCAGCCGTAACCGCCCCAGCGGCACCTGTGCCGGCACCGCCCGCGCCGCCGAAAATCGACGGCCAAGCCTTGGAGGGTGGCTATCTCAAGGGCCTGCGCAACGAGTTGGACACGTACAAGCAGTATCCCACCGGCCGCCAGGCATCCCTCGAACGCCCGAGCGGCGAGGTGGTGGTGTGGTTGTTGGTGGATCGCCAGGGCCGCGTGCTGGATTCCGGCCTACAGACCCAGGCGTCGAGCATGTTGCTCAACCGGGCCGCCACCAACAGCTTGCGTCGTATCAAGCAAGTCAAGCCGTTCCCCGAGCAAGCCTTCGGGGGGCGCAATGAGCAGCGCTTCACCGCCACTTTCCACTACAGCGTGCAATAAGCACCCGACACCAGGACGACATTGATGAGGTTCACACGGATTCATCTGGCACTCGTTGCCGCGAGCATGGGGCATGGCATGGTCATGGCCGACACCAACGACAGCGATGTCGGCACCATTGGCGTGCAAGGCAAGGCCACGGCGGGTGGCGGCTACATGGTGCAGGAAGAAAGCATCAAGGGCCGCTCCACGGTGACCAAGGAAGCGCTGGATAAACAGACCGCCACCGGCAACGCCGTGGACAAGCTCAAATACACCCCGGGCCTGAACATCTCCAGCGAAGACAACACCGGGCTGTCGGGCTTTCGCTTCACCATGCGCGGCCTCAACTCCGACCAGGTGGGAATGTCGGTGGATGGCATGCCGATCAACGACTCGGGCAACTATGCGCTGTATTCCAACCTGCTGGGCGACCCGGAAAACATCGAGCAGATCTTCGTCACCCAGGGCTCGGCAGAGGCCGACGGCCCGCACATCGGCTCCAGCGGCGGCAACATCGGTATCGTGACCGTTCGCCCGACCAAGGAAACCGGCGCATTCGTCAAACAGATCGTGGGCAGCAACGCCACGCGCAAGACCTTCGCGCGGCTAAATACCGGAGAGATCAACGGCCTGAGCAACTGGCTGTCGGCTTCGCATACCGAAGGGGACATGTGGCGTGGTTCCGGCGCCGTGCGCGCGGATAAAGTCGAGTGGAACAGCTTTTTCGACGCCGGCGATGGCAACACCGCCAACCTGATCCTCAAGTACCACGAGCAGGACAACAACAGTTACAGCCAGTTGACCAAGAGCCAGTTCCAACAGAACGGCCGCAAGTTCGACCCCTACCCCGCCACCCCGTCGGTGGGCAGCAACGGCAAGGTCAACAGCTACTACGCCCTGGCACAGAACCCGTTCCAGACTTTTACCGGCGTGCTCAACACCCAATTCAAACTGGCCGACAACCTGGCCCTGTCGGTGATCCCGTATTACTACTGGGGCAACGGCAGCGGGGTCGGTTCGTCCAGCTATGCACTCAACCGCGGCTCCAACGTCGGTGGGGTGTTCGACCTGAGCAATTTGCCGACCGCCGCGCAGTACAACGCCGATGGCTCGTCCACCACCGGCGTTTACTACCGCCCTTCGCGCACGCAGACCTGGCGCCCCGGCATCACTACCAAGCTGAACTGGGACCTGGAAGAGCACAGCCTGCAATTCGGTTATTGGTATGAGCGCGCGCGCCAAAGCCAGACCCAGCCGTTCATTGCCCTGAAAAACAGCGGCAAGCCCAGCGACACCTGGCCGGATGGCGATGCCGTGGTCGATGCCAACGGCAACACCGTACAGGGTCGCGACCGCTTTACCGTGACCCCGGCGCAGAAGGTCTGGGCCCAGGACACCTGGTACATCAACCCGGACTGGACCCTGGTGGCCGGCCTTGCCTACATGAACGTCAAGCGTGACGGTACCAACCACGGCAGCCTCACCGAGCAAGCCGAAAAACGTAACCAGACCTACAACAAACTGCTGCCCAACGCCGGCCTCAAATACCAGTTGGATGAGCGGGACCAGTTGTTCTATAGCCTCTCGCGCAACATGCGCATCCCGCAGAACTACGTGCTGTACGACAAGGGCGCCGGCTCCATCGACGCCAAGCCGGAAACCAGTTGGAACCACGAGCTGGGCTGGCGCTACACCGATGAAGACATGACCGTGGCCGCCACGCTGTTCTACATGCAGTTCAAGGATCGCCAGGTCTCCTCCAAGGACATCAACGGCGACTTCGCCGATATCAACGCCGGCTCCGTCAACAACAGTGGCCTGGAACTGGAATGGAGCGGCCTGCTGCCTCACCACTTCAACTACTACACCTCCTACACCTACACCAAGGCCGAGCAGCAAGACGACCTCACCGTCTATAACGCCGGCAAAGCCATCCTGTTGCCCACCAGCGGCAAGCAGTTCGCCAACGTGCCGAAGAACATGCTGGCAGCCAACATCGGTTATGACGATGGCCGCTACTACGGCACCTTCGGCGGCAAATACACCAGCAAGCTCTATGGCGACCTGACCAACGACGAAGCCATCTCCGGCCGCACCGTATTCAACGCCGGTGCCGGTATCTACCTGCCGGTGGACAAGAAAGTGGTGAAGGACGCGACCCTGCGCCTGAACGTCGACAACCTGTTCGACAAGAAGTACCTGGACGGCGTCTACACCACCAAGACCAACTCCGCCAGCTACAGCGGTTTCCGCGACGGCGACCCGGCGTACATCGTAGGCCTGGAACGTACCGTGACGGTTTCCCTGGAAGCCAATTTCTAACTTGCGAGGTCAGTGAACATGGACATGAATTTGCTCCACGACATCACCTTCTATGTGATGTACGCCGCGATGGCGATTGCCATCTTTATCACCATCGAGCGCGGCATCTACTTCGCCTATGTGCGCCGCCAGGCCCGCGCCCTTAAGGAAGTGCTGGGCGCCAATGTGCACAGCGAACGCGACTTGCCTCAGGAGTTGGCCCGTCGCCATAGCCTGCCGTTGGATATGGTCTTGCCAGTACTGACACAAAAAGCCTCCCACGGCTCGCGCAAAGACCTGGATGACGTAATCGAAACCCAGTACCTGAGCACTCGCGCACCGTTGGCCCGCAGCCTGTGGATCATCGAAACCATCACCACCGCCGCGCCTTTGTTGGGCTTGCTGGGCACCATCCTCGGCATTATCGACACCTTCAAGGCGTTGGCCACGGCGGGGGTGTCGGACCCTGGGCAGATTTCCGGCGGCATCGGTACGGCGTTGTTCGCCACGGGCTTGGGGATTGCCATCGCGCTGTTCTGCGTGGTGTTTCATAACTTCTTCCAAGACAGCCTGGAGCGCATCAACGATCAGTTGAAAATCCTGCTGATCCGCGCCGCCAGCGGCGCCCGCGTGCAGAGCGAAACGCCACACCTGGTGCCGACACCGTTGCACAGCCGCACCGCATAACCGTTTGCGCGGGCGCGCAATGCGCCCGCTTCTATTTAAAAGAGAGCCTTATGTCCGCCTCCTTGAAAATGCGTATCGCAGGCCTTGCCGGCTTGCTCCTCAGTCCGCTTGCCCAGGCGGATTTTTCAATTCCAGGATTTGAATTGGTACACACCGTACCAGTGGACACTGCCCTCGGCACCGCCGATCTACGTCAGCCGGGCCCGGTCTGGATCGAACTGTTCGACGGGGCGAAAAACACCATTGATATCGGCCAGTTCTACGCGGCCGATCATCCTGGGTCGGTCATGGACAAGGTCATCGACCACCTGGAAGCCGCTGGCAAGCGCGGTGTGAAGATTCGCTTTTTGATGGAAGAAAAAGGCATCAAGTTATCGGAGGGTTCAACCCTGGAACGCTTGCGTGCGATCCCCAACCTGACCTTTCGCGTGTTGCCCTACGGGCAAGTCAGCGGCGGCATCATCCACGCCAAATACATGATTGTGGACGCTCGGCAGGCATTTGTCGGCAGCCAGAATTTCGACTGGCGTTCCCTGGAACATATCCATGAAACAGGGTTGCGCATCAGCGATGCCAAGGTGGTGGGCCAGGTGCAGGCGATTTTCGATCAGGACTGGCAAGCCCAGCAGGCGCTGGCCGAGCACCGGCCGGTGCCATTGCCGGCGACCGGCCAGGCGCCTGCACGCACCGGCAATTACTTGGTGGCCAGCCCGCAGCGTTACAACCCGCCGGGGGTGGGCGACTCACAGCTGGAATTGCCACGCTTGTTGGCGGAAGCGAAGAAAGAAGTCCGCGTGCAATTGCTCGACTACGCACCGCTGTCCTATGGGCCGGACAATACGCGCCCTTACTATGCAGTGATCGACAATGCCGTGCGGGCCGCGGCCGCGCGCGGTGTGTCGATCAAGCTGATGGTGTCCAACTGGAACACCGACAAACTGGAACTGCCTTACCTCAAGAGTCTGGCCGTGCTGCCCAATGTGCAGATCAAGATCGTCACCCTGCCCGAGGCCAAACAGGGGTTTATCCCCTACGCGCGGGTGATTCACAGCAAGACCATGGAGATCGATGGTCAGCTCGCGTGGGTGGGCACCAGTAATTGGCTGGGCGGCTATCTGGATAATTCGCGCAACCTGGAGGTGGTGATGCGCAGCGAAACCATGGCCAAGCGTGTCGGGGATTTGCACCGACAGTTGTGGGACGGCCCCTACGCTAGAGCCCTGAACGTGACCGATGAGTATCCAGCGCCCCACCCTGGCCAGCATTGACCCGATACACCTGAGTGGTGGTAGTGTGTAGAAATGTTTCTGACAGTTTGATCAGAAACGTCCTACTCACAACTGGCAAAGGAATGCGACTTTCCATGCACTTTCCACTCAAGCAATTGGTGGCTGCGAGCCTGTTCGCGGCCACGCTAACGGCAGTCAGCACCCCGGCATTCGCCAATATCACCGCCGAGCAAAGCACGGCGATTCTCAAGCACTTCGGCGAAACGCCGGTCAGCGATTTCCGCGGTTTCCTGGCCACCCTGAGCAAGGGCGATCTGGGCAAGACCGCCGATGTGGGCCCGGCGATCAACGCCTTTCTCGACAACAAAACCCTGAGCGCCGAGCAGCAGAACGAAATCAACCGTTTGCTGGGCATTTACACGCGGATCAAATACGGCAAGGCCGCTCTGGAGACGCTGCGGGAACTGGTGGAAATTCCGACCTTCAACGTAGACGGCGTACCACAGTACCAGAACCCGGAATTCCTCAAGATCGCCGACAAGATCCAGGCCCTGGCCAAAGCTTTCAACCTGAACTTCCGTAACATCGACAACCGCGTGTACGAAATTTCCCTGGAAGGCAGCGGCGATGAAGTGGTCGGCATCCATGCCCACGCCGATGTGGTGCCGGTGACCCCGGAAAATTGGGTGCTGAAGGACGGCACCAAGCTCGACCCGTTCAAAGTCACACTGATCGGCGATCGCATGTACGGCCGCGGCACCGAAGATGACAAAAACGGCATCGTGGTGGCGATGTATGCCATGAAGGTGATCAAGGAAGAGAAGCTGCCGCTGGCGCGCCAGTTCAAGCTGCTGGTGGACACCACCGAGGAAACTTCCGGCGACGCCATCCCGTATTACTTCGAACACAACCCGACCCCGCAGTACAACCTGGCACTGGATGGCGGTTACCCGGTGGTGATTGCCGAGAAAGGCTACGGCACGGTCATGGCCACGTTCCCGCGTCGCAAAGGTGACGGCAGCGGCGCGGAAATCGTGGCGATGACCGGCGGCATGGCCACCAACCAGATTCCATCGGCATCGGTTGCCACGTTTGTCACCGATCAGCCGGCCGAACTGGCGGCTAGCCTGCAAAAGGCCGGCGCGGAATATGCCAAGCGCAACGGTGGTGATTTCGAAGTGGTCGCCAAGGTTGAGGGCAAGGATGTGAAACTAACCGTCACTGGCGTGTCGGCGCACTCGTCCGAGCCGGAGTCGGGTATCAACCCGGTGGCGCGCATGCTGGAGTTGATCCACAGCGTCGACGGCAAGATTGCCCTCAAGCACAACCACATCACCGATGCCGCGCGTTATGCGTCGGACAATTGGGGCCTGGATTACCTGGGCGGCAAGTTGGGCGTGGGTTTTGCCGACGACTTTATGGGCCCGCTGACCACCTCGCTGACGTTCGTCGGCCAGGACGACAAAGCCTTTAAGCTGGCGGTGAACCTGCGCGTGCCGAAGGGCAAGTCGCCGGAAACGCTCAAAAAACAAATCGCCGACAAACTCAGCGCCTGGGACAAACACAGCAAAGTGGCGGTGGACTTCACCTATTCGATTGCCGAGCCGATGTACCGCAACCCGGAAGGCGAATGGGTCAAAGCGTTGCTGGCGGTCGCCACTGAAAACCTGGGCATGGAACATAAATTCGGCACCTCGGCCGGCGCCACCTCGGTGCATGAACTGCCCAACGGCGTGCAATTCGGCCTGGCTCGCCCGGAAGTGAAGTACACCGGGCATACCGACAATGAGTTTAAGACGGTCGATCAGTTCTTGCTGGACTTGCAGATCGTCACTGAAATGATGGGGCGCGTCGGGCAGTTGCCGAAGCTGTAATAGTAAAAAGCCCGCCGTGTTGGCGGGCTTCTCCAGCTTGATAAAAATCAAGCGCACACAAAAACGCCGATCATCGCTGATCGGCGTTTTCATTGAATATGGAGCGGGAAACGAGACTCGAACTCGCGACCCCGACCTTGGCAAGGTCGTGCTC
>NZ_JARVSL010000047.1:0-57760 GCF_030209215.1 Pseudomonas sp. efr-133-TYG-23
GCAGCCCAGCGCGGGGCAAGCCCGCTCACCACAGAGTTATTTCAGCCTTTGAAACCTGTGTAGAGATCTATGGCTATCGGGGCCAAATGCACCGAGCTACAGGTTGGTGGCCCAGAGGAATTTAACTGTGGGAGGGTGCTTGACCCCGATGGCGGTGGGTCAGCCATACCTGTATCAGCTGACACGCCCTCATCGGGGCAAGCCGCCTCCCACAGTTTGCTCTTGCTGGGCAGAAACGCTACCGCAACGGCCCCACCACCTGGCGATAGCGTTCCACGCCTTGAGGTGTCTGCCTGACCAGTCGGATCTCCAGCCCCAACGGGTCATCGCGGCGGTTGCCGCTCAGTTGGCGCCAGCCTTTGTCGGCTTCCCATACCCGCACTTGCAAGTCGCTGACGCCACTCAATACCAGCACCCCATCCTTGGCCGCCGGCAATGGAAAGCGCGCGCGTGCCGGCGCGGCCGCGCGGTACAGGTCGTCGCCTTTGAGCCACCAGCGCACCCGTTGCAAGCCAGTGCCGGGGATGGCGGCGCTGCGGATCACCTCTAGCCTGAAGCCCTTGGTGTCGGAGCTGCGCACCGTCAGCGCGGCCAGTCCGTCCGGGGTCTTGGTTTCGTCCGTCGGAACGCTCAATTCCACGCTGGCCCGTAGGCTGATGTCGCGCTCCAACTGGTTCAAGGCCCGTAGCAATGCTTCGGTCTGTTCGGTGCTTGCCTGTAGGTGTTGATCGGCGCGGGTGACGCTGTCCAGGCCGCGCCAGGCGATCAGGCTGACCACCGCCATCAGCAAAATCGCCACCATCACTTCGATCAGGGTGAAGCCTTGCTGCGCGCGGTTCATGGTGCGCTCACCACGCGCAGCACACCGGCGGCGTCCCGTTGCAGGCTGAGGCGGTGTTGCCCGTCGGACAGCAGCACTCGCAACGGCGGCTTGATCCATTCGGCGTCAAGCACCAGGGTTTGGCGGGGCTCGATATCGATGTGCATGGGCGTGCTTTGCCACGGTCGCGGGCGCAATTGAGGATCGCCTTGGAAGGTGTCCAGGCTTAAACCATCGTCGCTGCGGCGGCTGAAGCGAAAGCCCTTGGCGTCCGCGCGCCAGGTAATCGGGCGACCGTCCGCGCGGGCTTCGGCCTGGGCCACTTGTAGCAATTGGCTCAGGCGTTCGGCGTCCTGGCGCAGCAGGTGCAGCGGGTCGGGCTTGATGCTCAGGCTGATGGCGGCACTGGCGATGCCGATGATCACCAGCACCACCATCAGCTCGATCAGGGTGAAGCCGCGTTGGTTCATCGGTCGGTGCCCGGTAAGTCAGGGTGTTTGTGAAATAAAAACGTGCGAATTGCGCGGTAGGCTGATGGCACGGACAAACAGGAGGTCCCGCTCATGGCAATTTCCCTGCGTTTTTGCGCAGCCCACGGCGTGCAGCTCGGCGCGCTGCTGGCCGCGTTGGCTGCTGTGGTGGTGTGGACGCCGCTGTTGCTCACGTCCGCCGAATCCCATACGCCCGCTGCCACGCCCCAGGCCCTGGCGGCGCGCAGCGATAACCCGGCATTGCAATGGTTCTCCACCACGCCGGCGGCAGTGCAGGTCAAGGTTACCGGGGTGCTGGCCGGGGCCCGTGGCGCGGTGGCGATCCTCAGCCTCAACGACGGCCCGCCGCGCAGTTTCCAGGTGGGCGAACGCCTCGCCCCAGGGGTGCGCTTGACGCTCATTGAAGGCGACGCGGTGCAGATCGAGCGCGGCGGCGAAACCCTGCAGGTCAAGATGAACAAATTGCCGGATGCGCCGGCGCTGGCGCCGCTCACTCGGCCCTGACCTGGGTGGTCAGGCGCGCCAGCGGTGGCGCCTCGCGGCTGGCGTCGAGTACTTGCACCTGCACCTGATACAGCGGGCCCGCACGTTCGATGGTCTGCTCGCAGCGTAATTTCAAGCGGCCCTGATCACAGTCGAAGGTCTTCCTGCCACTGCGCAGTTGCCCCTCCAGACGCAGCTCCGCCAGGCGACTCTGAGCCGCAAGCAAGGCCATGGACTTGTCCCGCAGCAGGCCGTTGCTCTGGGTCATCACCCCGGCCACGCGCACGGCGGCGGCCATGGCCACGGCGATAATCGCCAGCGCCACCAGCACTTCAATCAACGTAAAACCTTGCGCGTGGCGATAGCCGTGCATGGCGCTCTCCAAGCCCGGAAACAGGCCCGCAGACTAGCGCGGCGAGTTGACCGATTGGCGACCGAAACTCCCGAGGATTTTCAATACGACTGACATGTCTTCTTGCAACACTGCGCCCCGAACTGCACTCACCCCAAGGAATGTCGAGATGGATATCGCGCGCCTGACCTGCCCACTGCCCAGTCCTCGCGGCCAGCGTGGTTTTACCCTGATCGAGATCATGGTGGTGGTGGTGATCCTCGGGATTCTCGCCGCAATGGTGGTGCCCAAAGTGCTCGACCGTCCGGACCAGGCCCGCGCCACCGCCGCCCGGCAGGACATCGGCGGGTTGATGCAGGCGCTGAAGCTCTATCGCCTCGATCACGGCACTTACCCGAGCATGAACCAGGGCCTGAAAGTGCTGGTGGAGCGCCCGGCGGATGCCAAGAACAGCAACTGGCGTGCCTACCTCGACCGCTTGCCCAACGACCCTTGGGGCCACCCGTATCACTACCTCAACCCGGGTGCCAATGGTGAAATCGACGTGTTCTCCCTGGGCGCCGACGGCCAACCCGATGGCGACGGTGTGAATGCCGATATCGGCTCCTGGCAGTTGTAAGGCCCGCCATGAAACGGCATTCGCCCATGACGGCGAAGCAGCGCGGCATCGCGATTATCAGCGCCTTGCTGATCGCGGCGGTGGTGGCGGTGATTGCCGCCGGCCTGCTGACGCGCCAGCGCGTGTTCACCCGCAGCCTGGAGGCCGAACAATTGCGTATCCAGGGCCAGTGGCTATTGCTCGGTGCATTGGAGGACAGTCGGCAGCGGCTATGGGAGGCGCGTCAGAAGGACGTGCTGACCCGTCTCGACCAACCGTGGGCGCGTGCTCAAAAAGGCCTATTTGAAGGGCGCCTGGAAGACGAGCAGGGCAAGTTCAACCTGCGCAATCTGGTCAACCGGGGGCGGCCGGATGCCGAGCAGGTGCAGAACTTCGAACGGTTGTGCGGCTTGATCGGCGTCGACGGGGCGTTGAGTCGCCGCATCAGTCAGCGGGTGATCGCCTCGTATGACCAAACCGAGCAACCGGCCAAGTACCCGATGCTGCGCAACCTTGACGACCTGAGCAGTGTGGAAGGGCTCGACCCGCTGCTGTTGCAGCGCATGCAGGGGTTTGTCAGCGTGTTGCCCGGGGTCACCTGGGTCAACGGCAACACCGCCCGCGCCGAAGTGCTCAGTGCGGTGGTACCGGGGTTGAGCCTGAGCCAGGCCCAGGCGCTGGTGGCCGAACGGGACGGCGGGCGCTGGTTTATCAACCGTGGCGATTTCGTCAACCGCCTGCACTTGCCCCAGGTGGCGGTGGAGTCGGTGCTGGTGGGCATCACCAGTGAGTGGTTTCGCCTGCAAGGCCAGACCCGCCGCGAACAGCGCCGGGTAACCCTCGACGCCTTGCTGCACCGCCCGGAAAACCGCCAGCCCCAAGTGATCTGGTCGCGGGTGGGGGCATGAAGCGCCTGCGTATCGGCTTGCCGCCCCTCGACCAACTGAGTGTCGACAGCCCGGTGACCTTCGTCTGGCTTGAACGTGGCGCGGTGGTGGCCCACGGGCAGGCCAGCCTGGCCGAACTGGGCAAGACTCGCCAGCCCTTGGACTGTTTTCTGCACCCGCGCGACAGCCTGCTGACCTGTCTGGATCTGCCGCCGCTGCCGCCGAGCAAAACCCATGCAGCGGTGACCTGCGCGGCGCAGGCGCTGGTGCTGGGGCCGCTGGAGCAGATGCACGTCGCTCACGGCCCACGGGGCAGCGATGGGCGCGTGCAGGTGGGCTGGGTGCCCAAGGCCGGGCTGGCGCGGTTGGATCAAGTGTTGAGCCAGGCACAATTGAAGCTGCGCGGTCTGTATCCGGCGCCCTATGCCTTGCCGGTGGGCGGCGCAGCGTTAGAGGACGGCTACGGCCTGAGTCGCGACAGCCTGCACCTGGCGACGGTGCATCCGCTGGGCTTGCCGCCACTGGCGACGCCCCCGCTGGAGCCCGCGCAGCGCTGGAGCGGTGCGCTACCCGGCTGGGGCTTGCAGGCGCGCCCAAGCCAACCGTCGGGCGCCGGCTGGGGTAGGGCGCTGGCGTGCGTCGCGCTGGCCGTCGCCCTCTGGACCCTCGGCCTCAACTTGTACGCTGCCCGCCAGGCGGACGCGGGCCAACGGCTCAAGACGCAGATGAGCCAGCAAGTGCGCCAGGCGTTTCCCGAATTGCCGGTGGTGCTCAACCCTTTGCAGCAGGCGCGACAACAATTGGCCGCGCGCCAGGGCGGTACGGACACCGGCCCACGTTTCAGCGCCTTGCTGCAACTGGTCGGCAACCACCTGCCGTTTATGGTCGGCAGTGTTGAGCAATTGACCTTCGAGCAAGGCCGCCTGCACCTGGCGCTGCTGGCCGGCAGTCGTCAGCCGGCGCAGCCGGGGGAATGGCAAGCGGCGTTGGCCCAGGCCGGGTATGCCGCCACGCGCGATGAGCAGGGCTGGAGCATCGGCCCCACACAACCTGTCGAGAACGCCGAGGCCAGCGATGAATAAGTGGCTACGCGTGCGCGGCCAGGCCCAGGTGTTCTGGGCCGCTCTGGCCCAGCGTGAAAAACGCCTGCTGATCGGTGCCGGGCTGCTGCTGGCCAGCCTGTTGACCTGGCTGGTACTGGTGCAGCCGGCCTTGAAAAAAATCGCTTACTGGCAGGCCGAAACCCCCAAGCTGCGCGCCCAGGCCGAGGCCTTGCAGGTGCTGCTGCAGGATGTGGCCGCACCCCAGGTCGCCGACGACAACGCGCTGCGCCAGGCCCTTGATGGCGCCGGTCTGCGCGGCCATTACCAATTGCAGACTCTGGACCCCGGCGCATGGCGCCTGACCTTCGACAATGCCCCGGCCGACGCGGCGCTGGGCTGGCTGCTGGGCAATGTACGCACGTTTTCTCTGGAGGTGTCCGAGGCGCGTCTACAACGTGCCGGGGATGCCGTCGACAACTCGGCCGGCACTGTGTCCGGGACCGTTCGCATGGATCAGGCGCTTGGCGCTAAGGACGCTTCATGAAGTGGTCAGTCCCCCCGTTTCGCACCGTTGCGCCGCTGCTGTTGCTGGCCCTCAGTGCGTGCAGTTCCCAGGAGGCGCACAAACCCTTGCTGGTGGACAGCGAACTCGGCCAGCCCTTGGCCGACACCCGCCGTAGCGGTGCAACCGCGCTGGATCGCCAACGCGAGCCGGCCGCCAGGCCCCCGGTCAAACACGCGGTGACCAGCAGCGCCCGTGGCCAGGCCCCGGCCACCGTGAAGGTGCGCAACCCGCTGGGGGACCAGCCGGTGCAGCTCAACTTTGTCGATGCCGATATCCAGGCGGTGGTGCGCGCGTTGTCCCGTGCCACCGGCCAGCAATTCCTGGTGGACCCTCGGGTCAAAGGCAACCTGACCCTGGTCAGCGAAGGCCAGGTACCGGCCCATCAGGCTTACGACATGCTGCTGGCGGCATTGCGCATGCAAGGTTTCAGCGTGGTGGATGTGGGCGGCGTGGCCCAAGTGGTGCCGGAGGCGGATGCCAAGCTGCTCGGCGGGCCGATCTACAGCGCCGGCAGCAGCGGCATGCAGACCCGCACCTTTCGCCTGCAATATGAGAACGCGGTGAACCTGATCCCGGTGCTGCGCCCGATCGTGTCGCCAAACAACCCGATCAACGCATACCCCGGCAATAACAGCATCGTGATCACCGATTACGCCGACAACCTCGCGCGCGTCGCGCAGATCATCAGCGGTATCGACACCCCCAGTGCCATCGACACCGATGTGGTGCAGGTGCAGAACGGCATCGCGGTGGACATCGCAGCCATGGTCGCCGAACTGTTGGAGACCCAGGGCGCGGACCCGACCCAGAAGATCAATGTGGTGGGCGACCCGCGCTCCAACGCCATCATCATCCGCGCCGGCAGCCCCGAGCGCACCGAGCTGGCGCGCAACCTGATCTACAAACTCGACAATGCCCAGAGCAACCCCAGCAATATGCATGTGGTGTATTTGCGCAACGCCCAGGCCGGCAAACTGGCGCAGTCGTTGCGTGGGTTGCTCACCGGCGAAAGTGAGTCGGGGGTCAGTGATGAAGCGCGCAACAAGCTCAGCGCCATGGGCGGCAACAGCCTGAACACGACAGCTGGCGGCGCAGCCCCGGCCGGCAGCGGCGCGCCCACCGGCAGCGGCGTGCAGCCGGTTTATGGGCAAACCGGCGCCGCCACCACCGCAACCAGCGGCACCAGCGCCGCCAGCGATCAGAACACCGCGTTCAGTGCCGGCGGCGTGACCATCCAGGCCGACGCCACCACCAATACCTTGCTGATCTCCGCGCCGGACCCGTTGTACCGCAACCTGCGTGAGGTGATCGATATGCTCGATCAGCGTCGCGCTCAGGTAGTGATCGAAAGCCTGATCGTCGAGGTAGGGGAAGATGACGCCACCGAGTTTGGCGTGCAATGGCAGGCCGGCAACCTGGGGGGTAAAGGTGGGTTCGGCGGCGTCAACCTGGGCGGCACTGGTATCAATGGCAGCCCCGCCAGCAAAACCAGTATCGACGTGCTGCCCAAGGGCCTGAATATCGGCCTGGTGGACGGCACCGTGGATATCCCGGGGATCGGCAAAGTGCTGGACCTCAAGGTGCTGGCCCGTGCGTTGAAAAGCAAAGGCGGCACCAATGTGTTGTCCACGCCGAACCTGCTGACCCTGGACAACGAAGCTGCGAGTATTTTCGTCGGCCAGACCATTCCCTTCGTCACCGGCAGCTATGTGACCGGCGGCGGAGGCACCAGCAACAACCCGTTCCAGACCGTCACGCGCGAAGAGGTCGGGCTCAAGCTCAACGTACGCCCGCAGATTTCCGAAGGCGGCACGGTGAAGCTGGATATCTATCAAGAGGTCAGCAGCCTGGATGCGCGGGCAACCGTAAGTGCCGGCGCGGTGACCAACAAGCGCGCGATCGACACCAGCATCCTCTTGGATGACGGGCAGATCATGGTGCTCGGCGGCCTGTTGCAGGATGGCTACAGCCAGAGCAACGACGCGGTGCCGTGGCTGTCGGATATCCCCGGGCTGGGGGCGCTGTTCCGCAATCAAAAGCGCAGCGTCAACAAGACCAACCTGATGGTGTTCCTGCGGCCCTACATCATCCGCGACAGCGGCGCCGGGCGCAGCATTACCGTGAACCGCTACAACTTCATGCGCCGCGCCCAGGGCGCATTGCAACCGGAACACAGTTGGGCCATGCCGGATGTGCAGGCGCCGCAGTTGCCGGCGGTGGAGAAGGCGATTCCGGGCGCGCAACCGGGGCCGAGGGCTGCTATCCGCGCAGTGCCGGTGGACGCACGACCATGAAGTTAAATGAAGATCCAAATGTGGGAGGGGGCTTGCCCCCGATGAGGGTGTCTCAGCCACAGATGGACAAACTGATCCACCGCTATCGCGGGCAAGCCCGCTCCCATATTTGCACCGCGCTCGGTCAGGAAGATGCCTTGTGAGCCTTCTCCCTTACGCCTGGGCCAAGGCCCAACGCATCCTGCTGCGCCCCGGTGACAGCGGCCTGTTGCTCACCGTGTGCCCCTCGACGCCCGGTTGGGCCATCGGTGAAGCGCGCCGCCAGTTCGGCGAGTCGCCCGTGGAGCAGGTGCGCGACGACGAACTGGACGGCCTGCTCGCCACGGCCTACGCCGACACCGGCAGCGCCGCCGCTGTGGTGGGCGCGGCGGAAAACGAAGTCGACCTCGACCGCCTGATGCAGGCCATCCCCGAGATCACCGACCTGCTCGACACCCAGGACGGCGCGCCGGTGATCCGCATGATCAACGCCTTGCTCACCCAGGCCGCGCGGGACGAGGCCAGCGATATTCATATCGAACCTTATGAAAGCCACTCGGTGGTGCGCTACCGCGTCGACGGCACCCTGCGCGACGTGGTGTCGCCGCGCAAGGCGCTGCACGGCGCGTTGGTGTCGCGGATCAAGATCATGGCGCAGCTGGACATCGCCGAAAAACGCCTGCCCCAGGACGGCCGTATCGCCCTGCGTGTGGCCGGGCGGCCGATTGATATCCGCGTGTCGACGGTGCCGACCGGCCACGGCGAGCGCGTGGTGATGCGCCTGCTCGACAAACAGGCTGGGCGCTTGCAGCTGGAAACCCTGGGCATGGACCCGCAGTTGCTGGTGCGCCTCGATACGCTGATCCGCCAGCCCCACGGCATCGTGTTGGTGACCGGCCCCACCGGCAGCGGCAAAACCACCAGCCTCTACGCCGCCCTGGCGCGGTTGGACGCCAGCACGCGCAATATCCTCACCGTGGAAGACCCGGTGGAGTACGACCTGCCGGGCATCAGCCAGATCCAGGTCAACGCCAAGATCGACATGACCTTCGCCCTGGCCCTGCGCGCAATCCTGCGCCAGGACCCGGACATCATCATGATCGGTGAGATCCGTGACCTGGAAACTGCGCAGATCGCCGTGCAAGCCTCGCTGACCGGGCACCTGGTGCTCGCCACCCTGCACACCAACGACGCGGTGTCGGCGGTCAACCGCCTGGTGGACATGGGCGTGGAACCGTTTCTGTTAGCGTCGTCGTTGCTGGGGGTGTTGGCCCAGCGTTTGGTGCGGCGGCTGTGCCCGCACTGTAAGCAGCCGGACCCGACCGCGCCGGGCACCTGGCGCCCGGTGGGTTGTGCGCAGTGCAATCAGGTGGGCTACAGCGGACGCACGGGGATCCATGAGTTGTTTTATGTCGACGATGCGGTGCGCGGGCTGATTCATCAAGGTGCCGGGGAACAGGACGTGCGAGTGGCGGCACGCCGCGCCGGCATGTTCAGCCTGCGCGAAGACGGCGAGCGCTGGGTGCGCAGCGGCACCACCGCGCCGGAAGAAATCCTGCGCGTGACCCGGGACGCCGGATGAATCGCTATCGCTATGAAGCCGCCGATGCCAGCGGCCGCATCGAGACCGGGCAAACCGAAGCCGACAGCCAGAGCGCGGCCTTCAGCCTGTTGCGCGGTCGCGGCCTGACCGTGCTGGCGTTACAGGAGCAAACCCCGGCAACGGCAGGCGGCGGCCTGTTCACTGCCAAGCTCTCCGACAACGACCTGGCCTGGGCCACCCGGCAACTGGCGAGTCTGCTCGGTGCCAGCCTGCCCCTGGAAGCGGCCTTGAGCGCCACGGTGGAGCAGGCCGAGAAAAAACACATCGCCCAGACCCTCAGTGCGGTACGCACCGATGTGCGCGGCGGCATGCGCCTGGCCGATGCCCTGGCTGCGCGGCCACGGGATTTTCCGTCGATTTACCGCGCGCTGATCGCAGCGGGGGAGGAGTCTGGCGACCTGGCCCAGGTCATGGAGCGTCTGGCCGACTACATCGAAGAGCGCAACAACCTGCGGGGCAAGATCCTTACCGCGTTTATCTACCCCGGCGTGGTGGGGCTGGTGTCCATCGGCATCGTGATCTTCCTGCTCAGCTACGTGGTGCCCCAGGTTGTCAGCGCGTTCTCCCAGGCACGCCAGGACCTGCCGGGGCTGACCCTGGCCATGCTCAACGCCAGCGACTTTATTCGCGCCTGGGGCTGGCTGTGCTTTAGCGGCCTGGTCGGTGCGTTCTGGGGCTGGCGCCTGTACCTACGCAATCCGCTGGCGCGCCTCAATTGGCACAGCCGCGTGCTGCGCTTGCCACTGATCGGGCGCTTTGTGCTGGGCTTGAACACTGCACGCTTTGCCTCGACCCTGGCCATTCTCGGCGGTGCCGGCGTGCCGTTGCTGCGCGCCCTGGAAGCGGCGCGGCAAACCCTGTCCAACGAGCGCCTGAGCCAATGCGTGAGCGACGCCACGGCCAAGGTGCGCGAAGGGGTCAACCTGGCGCCGGCGCTGGCGGTGGAGAAAGTCTTTCCGCCGGTGCTGATCCACCTGATCGCCAGTGGCGAAAAAACCGGGTCGCTGCCGCCGATGCTCGAACGCGCCGCACAGACCCTGTCCAAGGACATCGAACGTCGCGCCATGGGTATGACCGCGCTGCTGGAGCCCCTGATGATCGTGGTGATGGGCGCGGTGGTGCTGGTGATCGTGATGGCGGTGCTGTTGCCGATCATCGAAATCAACCAATTGGTCACCTGATACGCGCCGGGTTTTGCCTGGCTCCCGATGGCGCGGGGCCAAGCTCGGGTTCCTCATTCCGTCATCTTTCAACTCCATGCATGGCCCTGCGGCCAGTGGCGAAAACCATTGCGCTCGGCGGCGCCCAAACCGCTCAAAACGATGACCGAAACACCCGAGAATCTTTTTCAAAATCAAGCGCTTTCTCCCGAGGTTTTTTCCTTTAGCTGTCATCGGATGCTGCGAAATTTCCTACCCATGGCCTCCGCCTTCGCCACCCCCGGAACACGGCCTGGGTCCGAAGCCATGGCGTCATGCAAGAGCCATCTACCCCAAACGTACAAACACGATGAAAGGAGATTCTTCATGTTTAAGCGCAACGTTCTCGCGGTATCCATGACCCTCGCTGCACTGTGCTCGGCCCAGGCGGCCATGGCGGACATCAACGGCGGCGGCGCCACGCTGCCACAACCGCTGTACCAGACCGCTGGCGTACTCACCACCGGCTTCGCACCCTACATCGGTGTGGGCAGCGGCAACGGCAAGTCGGCGTTCCTGAACAACGACTACACCAAGTTCGTGGCCGGCGTGACTAACAAGAACGTGCATTGGGCCGGCAGCGATTCCAAGCTGAGCGCCGCTGAGTTGCTGGCTTACAAAACCAACAAGCAACCGACCTGGGGCAAATTGATCCAGGTGCCGTCGGTGGCCACGTCGGTGGCGATTCCGTTCAATAAGGCGGGCGCCAACGCCGTCGATTTGAGCGTCAGCCAGCTGTGCGGTGTGTTCTCCGGCCGCCTGACCGACTGGAGCCAGATCACCGGCGCTGGCCGTACCGGCCCGATCACCCTGGTGTATCGCAGCGAGTCCAGCGGCACCACTGAACTGTTCACGCGCTTCCTGAACGCCAAGTGCGCCGAAGCTCAACCGTTCGCCGTGACCACCACGTTCTCGTCCAGCTACGGTGGTGGCCTGCCGTCGACCGCTGTCGCCGCCGCCGGTAGCCAAGGCGTGATGGACGCGCTGAACGCTGTGGAAGGTCGCATCACCTACATGAGCCCGGATTACGCCGCGACCACCCTGGCCGGCCTGGATGACGCCACCAAAGTCGCCAAAGTCGCCGGTGTTTCCCCTGCGCCTGCCAACGTGTCGACCGCCATCGGCCAGATTCCTGCGCCCACCGAAGCGCGGGCTGACGGCTCGTTCATCGACGCGACCAACCAGGACAACTGGGTACCGGTCTTCGCGGCCACGGCCAGCGGCTCAGCCACCTTCGCTTACCCTTCGAGCGGCTATCCGATCCTGGGTTTCACCAACCTGATCTTCAGCCAGTGCTATGCCGATGCGACCCAGACCACCCAAGTGCGCGGCTTCTTCAACCGCCACTACGGCAGCCTGGTGAACAACGACACCGCCATCAACAACAACCGCTTCGTGCCGCTGCCAGCGAACTGGAAAAAAGCCGTGCGTGACACCTTCGCCACCGCCACCAGCGCTCAAGGCATCGGCAACACCAGCGTGTGCAACGCCATCGGTCGTCCGCTGTAACCCCCGCTGTTCAGCATCGCTTTACCAATCAGCAACGGCCCGTGCCGTTGCTGATTTTTTTTTGCGCTAACAGCCGTATATGAACTTTGCGTGACAGAAGTTCAGTCCGGCCTCTCGCCAACCGCCTAACCCTCATACGTGAGCCTGTGTTGCTCCTGGCGATAACAAAGAAGGAAGTGTCCCGATGGTCCGCTGCAAACCCACGCTTAAGCTGAATGTCCAGGGCTCACGGGCCCAGACTGTGTTGCGTCTCAAGCCGCTGGCGCAGGTCATCGCCTTATGGGTGGTGGCGGGCAACGCCTCGGCGGCGACTGCGTTCAGTCCGGCGTGGTTCGCGGCCAAGGGGGCGACCCAGGCGACCACGGCGGCGCGCATCAGTGCCGGGCAGATGCCGTCGGTGCCGACCCTGAACCAGCAGGCGCGGGTCAATCAGCAGTTGGCGCGTTCCATCAGCACCCTGAACACCAGCGTCGCGGCGATTGCGGCGCAGCAGGCCGCTCAGGCCGCCGGCCGGCAAGCGGCGTTCGGCCAGGTGTCGACGGTTCCCGATGGCCTGGGCAAAGGCGGCCTGCAAGTGGACAACAGCCTGACCCAGGGCTGGACCAACGCCAAGGCGCCGACCCAGACCCAGGCCGGCGGCAAGACCACGGTGAGCATCGAGCAGACCGCCGACAAGGCGATCCTCAATTGGGAAACCTTCAACGTCGGGCGCAACACCACGGTGGACTTCCAGCAGCAGTCCACCTGGGCAGTACTCAACCGCGTCAACGACGCCCAGGCTCGCCCCAGCGAAATCCAGGGCCAGATCAAGGGCGCAGGGACGGTGATGATCATGAACCGTAACGGGGTGGTGTTCAGCGGCACCAGCCAGGTCAACGTGCGCAACCTGGTAGCGGCGGCGGCGAACATCACCGATGAACAGTTCACCCAGCGCGGCCTGTATGTCGACACCAATGGCACCCAACCGACATTCACCGACGCGGCGGGCAAGGTCCAGGTGCAGCGCGGCGCATTGATCCAGACCCACAACGCCGCCACCTCCACCGACGCCGGCGGCTATGCCTTGCTGCTGGGCAGCGACGTGGAAAACGCCGGCATCATCATCACCGCCAAGGGCCAGACTACCTTGGCGGCCGGTGACAGTTTCTACATCCGCAAAGGCGTGGGCACGGCGGGTAACGAGCGTTCCACCACCCGTGGCAATGAAGTCGCCACCAGCCTCAAGGCGGGCAGCACCGCGGGAGCGGTGACCAACAGCGGCCTGATCATGGCGTCCACCGGCGACGTCACCCTGACCGGCCATCAGGTGCAGCAGAACGGCGTGGCCCTGGCCAGCACCTCGGTGGACACTCGCGGCACCGTGCACTTGCTCAACGCGGCCAGCGACAGCAGCGGCAGCGTCAGCCTGGGGGAGGGCAGCACCACCGCGATCCTGCTGGACGCCAGTGGCAGCACCGCACTCAACAGTCAGAAAGACAATGGCCTGATCAAACTCGACGGCAGCCCCGCCAATTTGATCGGCGGCGCGTTCAACCACCTCAGCGCGGTAGCCGACCGCACGGACCAGTCACGGATCGAGATCGTCAGCGGCGGCACTGTGGATTTCCGCAAGGGCTCGATCACCCTCGCCACCGGCGGCCAGGTGGCCGTCAGTGCCGGCCAGCGCAGCCTGGTGCGCGACGGGGCGATGATCGATGTATCGGGGGCCGTCGGCGTCAAGGTGGCGATGGAAGCCAACAACATCAAGATCAACGTGCAGGGTAACGAGCAGCGCGATGCGTCGGTCAACCGCGACAACGGCCAACTGATCAACAGCGATGTGTGGGTCGACCTACGCGACCTGGTGTTTGTGCCGGCCGGCACCAATGGCTACGCCACCGACCGCTGGTACACCGCCGGTGGCCTGCTGGAAGTCGGCGGTTACCTTGGCACCCAGGGCCATTCGGTGGGTGAATGGATGGCCCAGGGCGGCACCGTGACCTTTACCGGCAAGGAAGCGGTGACCCAACAGGGCGCGCAGATCAATCTGTCGGGCGGCACTGTGGACGTGCAAGGCGGCTATATCCGCCAGACCTGGCTCAAGGGGCCGAATCGGCGTTTGTACGAGCTGTCCAAAGCGCCCGGCGACATTCTCTATTCCGGTATCTACAAGGGTTACGAAGACACTAGCGTGCGCTGGGGCCAGACCGAGTATTACTACAACCCGCTGATCGCCCCCCAAGGCCGCAATGAGGCCGGGTACACCGTGGGCCGGGACGCCGGCAAACTGGTGGTCGGCACCTCCAGCGCGGTGCTGGAAGGCCGCCTGATCAGCGATGTATTCCAGGGTGACCGCCAGACCCAGGCGCCCATGCCCAACCTGGACGGTTACCAGCAATCCCAGAAGGCCATGGCCCAGCTCGCGCAGTTGATCGTGGGCCAGTACACGCCGTTCTACAACAAAGCCAACGGCACCTTGCGCTACGCCTTGGGGGCGAACGCCGATCAGGTGACGCTCGAAAACGACACGCAAGCGATTGCCGATGGCCTGGACCTCGCCAATGCATTGCCGGCCGACCGCCAGGGCAAGATCGTGCTCGACAGCGACCTGCTCAATGCCGCGCCGTTGGGCGCCATCAAGGTCGCGGCTCGCCAGCAGGTCAGCGTCAATGGCGCGCTGCGCGTGGCCGACGGCGGCGATATCACCCTGTTCGGGCCGCGCGTCGACATCAATGCCAACCTCACGGCCCACGGCGGCAGCCTTAACGCCGGCAACATTCTCAGCCAGGTCAACCCGTTCAAGGCCGGCGTGGTCGAGGACACCACCCTGGCCGGTGGCGCGCAGGTCACGCTGGGCGCAGGCGTCAAACTCGACACCAGCGGGCGCTGGAATAACCTGCTGCTGGAACCCGGCAATGGCAGCGGCCTGGCGTATATCAACGGCGGCAAGGTTTCGCTGCGCAGTTCGAGCCAGTTGAACTTGGCGGCCGGCAGCGGGGTGGACGTGTCCTCCGGGGCCACCCTGGGGGTAGACGGCAAGCTGATCGGCGGCAAAGGCGGCAACGTGACCCTGGGCGCCCTCGGCGCTCTGGCCCTGGATGGCGACGTGCGCGGTTATGGCGTCAATGGCGGCGGCACCTTGGCCTTGCAGGCGCGCACGGTGCAGATCGGCAACCGTGTCGGCGCGATGGACCCGGACACCTTGCACCTGGCCGGCGACTTCTTCGACAAGGGCTTCTCGGCCTACGACATCACCGGCAACGAAGGGCTGATCGTCACCGACGGCACTCAAGTGAATGTCAGCCTGCCGACCTATCGATTGGGCGCGCAGGCATCCACGGTGGCGACCGGCGACGCACCGACCACGGCCCTGGAGCAGTGGACCTCGCCGCTGTATCAGGAAGATGCCGCCAAAGGCGTGCTGACCCAGCGTCGCGGCGCCGGTTTGAGCCTTACCGCCGGCAATGTATTCGCCACGGCGGCGCAACTGGCGAGCACGGCCTTGACCGTGGGCCAGGGGGCGGTGATCAACGTCGATCCTGGGCAGGCCATCAACTTGCGCAGCGTCGGTCAGTTGACAATGGATGGCACGCTCAATGCCTGGGGCGGCAGCGTCAGCCTTGAGGGGCTGACTGCAGCCACTTCGGAAGCGGTGAATGCGGCCGGTCATGGCCGCTCGATCTGGGTTGGCGAGCACGCACTGATCGATGTGGCAGCGCGGGCAGCCACGGCGGTGGACAGCCAAGGGCGCCGTTATGGCGTGGTGCGTGACGGCGGCAGCATCAGCCTGGGCGGCACGCTGGACCTGAACACCGGCCTGGCCAAGGCCAGCGACCTGTTTGTGGTAGTCCGCGACGGCGCACGACTGGACGCCTCCGGCACCCAAGCCGAGCTGACGGTGCCGGGGCAGGGCACGGTGTCGGTAGCCAGCAACGGCGGCAGCATCAGCCTGGCCTCCAACAACGGCCTGTACCTGGAGGGCAGCGTGATGGCCAGGGCCGGTGGCGCTGGCGCGGCGGGCGGCAGTCTTAACCTGGCGCTGGAGAGCCCGTATTACACCAAGACCGGGGTCGCTGACCGGGTGCTCAAGGTGCGTGAACTGGTGCTCGGCCAAGGGCATCCACCGAGCGCTCTGGCCGGCACGCCCGCAGCGGCGGCCGACAGCCTGGACTATGGGCACGCACGTCTGGGCGTGGATCAAGTCCAGGCCGGCGGCTTCGATAACCTCGCGCTGCTGAGCAATGGTTTGCTGAGCTTTGACGGCGACATCCGCCTGAATATGGGCCAGAGCCTGCGTCTGTACAGCCGTGGCTATGGCCTGAGCGACAACGCCGCCGCCACGGCACGCATTGACCTGTCGGCGCCGCACCTGCTGCTGGCGGGCTATCTGCCGCCCCCCGAGAGCGGCAAGGATTTCTACGTACGTCCGGTGCCGGTGCTGCCGGTGCCGTCCCAGCGTGCCACTCAGGCGCAGTTCAACGCCGAGGGGCAGTTGGTCGAAGTGCGTGGCAATGTGATCTTCGGTAACCGCAGCAGTCTGTACCGCGCCGACGCCAGCCAGGCCAGCCTTGAGCGCCGTGGCTTCGACCAGGTCAACCTGACCAGCCAGGGCGACTTGCGCTTTCTGGCGGGGACTTCCGTGAACGACATCATCACCGGCGTCAGCACCCAGTTGCTGACCCAGGGCGACATGACCTTGCGCGCGGCGCAGGTGTACCCCGCCACGGACGTCAGTGCCCGGGTGATTGCCGGCTACCTCGGTGAGTCCAGCACCATTACCCAGGGCCTGGACTTTAATCCGCTGCGCAGCTTGACCCTTGGCCGCGTCGGCAGCACGGATGCGGCGTTGCCGTATTCGGCGTTCGGGCGCCTGCAACTGGGCGCCGCCACCGTCAAGCAAGGCGGCGTGGTGCGCGCGCCGCTGGGCCTGATCAATATCGGCAGCATGGGCAGCAGCCAGGTGCAATTGCTGCCGGGCAGCGTCACTTCGGTGAGCGGCAAGGGGTTGGTGCTGCCCTATGGCGGCACCCTGGACGGGCAGGTCTACACCTATAACGGCAAGACCGTGACCTTTCTCGGTCAGGGTGGGTTGGTCAATACCAACAGCGACCTGAGCGTCGGCGTGATTCTGGGCGGCCAGTCGGTGGCCGTGCAGTCGGGGGCGGTCGTCGATCTGTCGGGCGGTGGCGAGCTGCTGGGCGCCGGGTTTATCTCCGGACGCGGCGGCTCCACGGATGCGCGCTACAACCCCCTGGTGCAGTTCGGTGCCAGTGCCGGGTTCGTGCTGCCGGGGCTGTCCACCAACCCGATCTACGCCATTGTGCCGGGGGCGCAGCCGGGTGCGGCGCCGGTAGCGGCCGAGGGCGGTGCCGTGGCGCCGTTGGTGGGCCAACAGGTCACCATCGGCGCCGGGGTGCCGGGCTTGCCGGCCGGCACCTACACCTTGATGCCGTCCACCTACGCGCTGATGCCGGGGGCTTATCGCGTGGAGATCAATGGCCTGGCGGGGCTGGGCAGCGACAGCGCGACCACCTTGATGCGCAACGGCTCATGGGCCACCTCCGGGCAGTTGTCGATTGCCCATACCGGCATCCGCAACAGCGTCGCCACCCCGTTGATCCTGACTTCGGCGGACACCCTGCGACGCTATTCCCAATACAACGAAACCAGTTACGCCCAGTTCGCCAAGGCCGATGCCGCCCGGTTGGGCGTACCGCGCCCTCTGCTGGAAGCCGACGCCAAAACCCTGAAGTTGGCCCTGCGCCCCGGCGCGGGGGCCGACGGGTTTTCATTCAACGGTATCGGGCGCTTTGACGCCGCCACCGGCGGCTACGGCGGTACGGTCGCGGTGCTCGACCAGAGCCGGCTGGGTATCGAGGTGGTGGCGCCGCAGGCGTCTGCCACCGCCGGTTTCGGCGGCATCAGCCTCAGAGCCGACACCCTCAATGCTATCGGTGCCGCACGGTTGATGATCGGCGGCATGACGGTGGTGGATTACGGTCAGTCGGGTAACTTCATCAGCCTGGCCAGCGGGGTGAATGCCGCCAACAGCAACATCACTGTGCGGGCCGGTGCCACCCTGGCGGCGCCGGAAGTGTTCCTGGTCAGCGACACCGGCGCCATCGTGGTGGAGCAGGGCGCCTCCCTCAACACCTTGGGCCGGGGTAAGGCCAGCTACGATGCCCGCGACGGGTTTATTTATCAGGTCGCCAATATGCTCGGGGTGTCCAACGGCTTGCTCAACGTGGTCAGTGCCTCGCGGCCCGGCGGTGTGATCAGCGAGGGGATCAACGTCGGCGCCTGCGCTGCCCAATCTTGCGTCGGCCAGACCGGGCTGTACTCCGAGGGCAGTATCGTGGCCCTGACCGACGGCACGTTCCAACTGGGCGACCCAGTGCGCTATGGCACCCGTCACCTCAACCTGGGCGTGAGCACCATCAACCTGGGCAGCGTCGAAGCCCTGGCCGCGGCGGCCGCCGGCAACCGCTTGCCGGCCGGTTTGACCTTGAACCAGGCACTGCTCGACCGCCTACTGCGCGGCGACACGCAACTCGGCGCCCCGGCCTTGGAAACCCTGCAACTGTCGGCGCGCGACGGGTTCAACCTGTATGGCAACGCCAGCCTCGACACCTATGACCCGCTGACCGGCAAATCGCTGCTGAGCAACCTGATGCTGTCCACTCCGGCGCTGTACGGCGCCGGCGACGCCAACGACGTGGCGACCCTGCACACCACCAATCTGATCTGGCTGGGCGCCACCCAGGCCCCGGGCGCAGTGGTAACGGGCGGTGCGGGCACCGGCAGCGGGCGCCTGGATATCAACGCCGAGCGCATTGAGTTCGGGTATGGCGCCTTCGGTCAGCCGAGCAACGTGAAAAGCTTCGACCGGTTGGCCCTGGGCTTTGCCACGGTGAATCTCAACGCCAGCGAACGCATTACCGCCAACCACAAAGGCAGCCTGTCGGTGTACCAGCGCCAGGGTGCCTATGACCCGGTCAGCGGTTACCAGTACAGCGGCGGCAACTTGACCATTCGCACGCCGTTGATGACCGGTGAGGCCGGTTCGGTGAACAACATCAAGGCGGGCGGTGCGATTGACATCGGTGCGTCATCAGGCCCCCGTGGCAACGCCAACGGCCAGGGCGCACAACTGTCCCTGCAAGGCGACAGCCTGCGCGTGGCCAGTGCGGTGGTATTGCCCAGCGGTAAAGTCAGCCTCAGTACACGGGGTGATCTGGTGCTGACCGACGACGCCCTGATCGATGTGGCCGGCCGTGCGATGCGCTTCAACGATGTGACCCAATACGGCTGGGGCGGCGACGTGCTGCTGGACAGCCGCAGCGGCAATATCCTGCAGGCGGCGGGCTCGACCATCGACCTGTCGGCCCAGCACAACCAGGCCGGCAAATTGCGCGCGGTGGCCACGGATGCGGCGGGCGGTATCGTCGACCTGCGAGGCAAGATCCTCGGCAGCAGCAGTGGCTACTTCAACGCCGGCGGCACCTCGATGCCGCAACCGGCGGGCAGCGTGGAGATCCAGGCGCAGCGCCTGGGCAGCAGCGGTGCCTTGGACCAACAGTTCGCCGACCTCAACCAACGCCTGAACCAGGGCCAGGTGTTCGGCGCGCGCAGTTTCCAACTCAAACAAGGCGACCTGACCATCGGCGATGGGCTCAAGGCCGGCAGCATCAGTGTGTCGGTGGACAACGGCAGCCTGCGGGTCACTGGCCTGGTGGATGCCAGCGGCGAGCGCGTCGGCAGTATCAACCTGGCCGGCAAGCACGGCCTGACCCTGGACGGCAGCGCCGTGCTCGATGCCCACGGCAGCAAGTTGCGGGTGGACAGCTACGGCAAGATCATCGACGCGCCGAACCGTGCCATGGTGGTGCTGGGGTCCGGCGATGGCCAACTGACCCTGGCCGACGGCGTGCGCATCGACCTGCGCCACGGCACTGCCGCCAGCGGCAACGACGGGCGCCCGCGCGGCACCCTGGAGCTGAATGCGCCGCGCCTGATCAACCCGGATGGCAGCAGCAATGACGTGGCCATCGACGCTCACGGGCGGTTGACCATCCAGGGCGCGCGCTCCATCACCCTCAACGGCATGGCGCGCTATGACGATGCGCCGGAAAAAACCGACCCGACCGCCAGCGGCAGGCCGTACCAGGAAATCACCCAGGGCTACCTGGACCAGAAACACGCCCTGAGCGACGCCTTTATCAATGCGGCGCTGCTCAACCAGAACCTGCTGGATAACAAACTCGCCGGCCTGAACAACGCCACCTACGCCGATGCCTTCCACCTGCGCCCCGGGGTGGAAATCGTCAGTAAAACCCTGGATGGCGACCTGGTGGTGCAGGGTGACCTGGACCTGTCCGGCTACCGCTATGCCAGCCTCAACCCCCATAGCGTCAAGGACAACGCGGTCTACGGCTCCGGTGAATCCGGCAGCCTGACCCTGCGCGCCGGCGGCGACCTGAATATCTACGGCAGCCTCAACGATGGCTTCGCCAAACCGCCGGTGTCCGAGGATGACAAAGGCTGGGTGCTGCTACCGGGCGTCGACTTCAGCGGCGGCACCATCGTGGTGCCGGGCAACGGCGTGACCCTGGCCGATGGCACGGCGTTCCCGGCCGGTAGCACGTTAAATTACGACCTGCCTATCAAAGCGCTGACCATGGCCGCCGGCACCCGCTTGCCGGTGGCCGCGACGCTGGGCCAGGAGCTGGTATTGCCAGCGGGCAGCGTGGTCTCGGCCGATGTGCGCGATGCCGGCGGCAACCTGTTGCTCGCTGCGGGCACCCTGTTGCGTGAGGCGCAGACCCTGGCGATCGGCACCCAATTGGGCGCCGGCACACTGTTGGCCCAAGGCACCCGACTGGACGGTATGACCTGGCCCAAGGGTGTGCCGCTGCCGGCGATACACCAGGCGAACCCGGCCAACAACACGGTGCAGCTCAGTGGCAGCAAAGCCTTGCCCAAGGGCGCACTGATCCCGGCTGGGACCGATGTGAAACTGCCCAACAATGCGACCTCGGTCGCCCTGCGCGTCGGGGTTTCCGGCCCGGCCGGGCAGGTCTGGGCGATTTCGCCGATGCTGGCCGAAGGTACCCAGTCGTGGTCTTTGCGCCTGGTGGCGGGCGCCGATACCGAGGCGGCGGACAGCCGCCTGCTGCAAGCTCATCCGCGCAGTGGCGATATGCACTTGGCGGACAACCACTACGGGATGTTCGCCAAGCAATTGCCGAGCAAGGGCGTTCAGACCTGGACCGCCCTGGCGGTGGCTGAACTGAGTGGCGCCGGTGTGGATGTCAAGGTAGGTGACCCCATCGAGCAATCGTTGCTTGACGTGTTGGGCGCGGGCTCTATCGAGGATTTCTGTGCCAGTTCGCCGGACTACTGCGCAATGAAAGTCACCTACGTGTGGACTCAGAAAGCGGCCGATGACTTGTTGGAACAGGCCGGTATCGTGATTCCGGTGGGGGCGGTGATCACCAATGAATTCCTGGCCGACCTGCAATTGCCGGGGGTGGACGAGGTGTGCGGCCAACTGCCGGAATACTGCGCGGCCCAGAACAAGACCGAATACGGCGCCACGCCGTCGAGCACGCGCTGGAGTGTGATCCGCACCGGCAGCGGCGACCTTGAACTGTTGAGCGCGGGCAACCTGCAGATGGACTCGTTGTTCGGCGTGTACACCGCGGGCACCTCATCGACCGGCACCTTCGCCGGTGACCCCTACAACCTGCCGAAGGCAAAGCGGGCGGGCGCCGATCCGTTGACCAGCACGGTGCTGAACGACGCCGGCAGCTTCTTCGAACAGTTCGTCAACGGCTCGTCCACCAGTCTGTACCGCGCTTGGTACCCGGAGGCCGGCGGCAATCTGACCCTGAATGTGGGCGGTGACCTGACCGGGCATATCACCAGCAGCGTAGCCAGCAGCGTGCGCCCCAACCCCAAGGATGTCGGGGTCGACTCGGCGGCCGTCGGCAATTGGCTATGGCGCCAGGGCAGCGGTGCCGTGGCGACGGGCGGGCCGGCGCAACCGACGGCCTGGTGGATCAACTTCGGCAGTTACACCGCCACCGCGGCGGCGGACAAACTGCTCGGTTTCACCGGCTTTGGCACCCTGGGCGGCGGCAACCTGGACGTCAATGTGAGCGGCAACGCCGGGGTGCTGGATACCTTGGGGTACAGCGTTTATCGCCCCGAAGTGAACCCCCACAGCCAGGGCTTGGTTCTGGCCGTCGGCAGTACCGGACGGATCGCCGCCGATGGCAGCCAGCAGCTGACCGGTGGCGGCGATTTGCGTGTCCGCATCGGCGGCGCGCTGAACCCCGCCAGCGTGGCCGCCACCACGGACCACCGTGACGGCGTGCTGGTCAACCTGCGCGGCGACGTGCAGTTGCGCAGCGCGACCGTGGGCAGTGTCGACCTGCTGTACGGCAGCACGGCGCGAAGCCAAAGCCCGGGTGAAACCCGCGCGTTCGACCCGCAGGTCGCGACCCGTGGCGTTGCCCGTGGCGGCATGACCCTGGTCCCCGGTGATGCCACGTTCAACCTGCAGACACTGGGTGATTTGGTGGTGCAGAACGTCGAAGACCCAGGCCGGGTGGTGCTCTCCCATGTGTCGCCGTTTGCCCAAGGCGCCTCACTTGGCGGCGGTTCCAGCTGGTTTACGCTGTGGACCCGAGACACGGCCATCGACCTGTTTTCCCTGGGCGGCAACCTCACGCCCTTCAGCCGCATCGACGCGCTCCCCGACTTGGCGGTGGTGTATCCCTCGATCCTCAGGGCCACCGCCGCCGGCGGCAGCCTGTATTACGGTAAAGCGGCCGAGGCCCAGGCCAACGGCGATAACACCTACATGTTCCCCTTGCTGTTGGCGCCCGCCGACAATGGCCAGTTGCAGTTCCTCGCCCAGGATTCAATCTACGCTGGCGGCATGACCGTCAGCCGCTCCGGCACCGCTGGCAGCGCCATGGCGACACCTTGGAATCCGGCCTTCCAAGGCATGCTCGGCACCCAGGTGGTGGCGAGCAACCTGTCGGCCAGCGGTAACCTGGATGCCCGCGCGCTGTTCGCGTTCGGGCCCGGCACCACGTCCGCATCCACCGGCGGGCGTGGCGAGCCCGCGCGGTTTTATGCCATGGACGGCGACTTGGTGGGGGTCAGCAGTGGCCGGATCATTCGGTTCGACACCTCCCCTGGCAGCTTGCATGAAGGTCAGACCTGGTACGAAGGCAGCGGCCCGGTCCGCATGCTGGCCGGGCGGGATATCGTCAGCAGCGGGCGCGCGTTCGGCGATGACATGATGTTTGGCCGTTCGAGCAATAACCTGTTTATGCACGACGCGACCCAGGACATCTCCATCGTGTCCGCCGGGCGCGACATTCTCTACAGCAGCTTCCAGGTGGCCGGCCCTGGCCTGCTGGAAGTCTCGGCCGGGCGCAATATCCTGCTTACCGGTGTCGGCGGTGAGCACAGCGTAACCAGCCTCGGCGCGGTGTTGCCGGGCGACAACCGCCCCGGCGCGAGCATCGTTATGCAGGCCGGTGTGGGCGCCAGTGGGCCGGATTACAGTCGGTTCGTCGAGGCTTACCTGAACCCGCTCAATCAGGCGCAGGCCGGTGAATCCTTGCAGAGCGGCAAAGTCGCCAAGACCTACGACGATGAATTGGTCAGTTGGCTCGCCGAGCGCTTCGGCTTTGTCGGCGACACCGTCCAGGCTCGCGCCTACTACGCTGCGTTGCCCGCCGAGCAGCAACGGGTGTTTGCCCGCGACGTGTATTTCGCTGAGCTCAAGGCCGCCGGTCGCGAATACACCCAGGCCGGCGGCGTGCGCCAGGGCAGTTACGTGCGAGGTCGCGCAGCGATTGCAGCGCTGTTTCCGACCAAGGACGTGGCCGGCAACCCGATCACGTATCAGGGCGATATCACTCTGTTCAACGGCTCGGGTGTACACACCAACGCTGGCGGAGCGATTCAGATGCTCACTCCGGGCGGCAGCCAGACCTTCGGTATCGAAGGCGCGGCGCCACCGTCGACGGCGGGTGTGATCACCCAAGGCGCGGGGGATATCCAGCTGTACTCGATGGGCAGCATTCTCCTGGGGCAAAGCCGCATCATGACCACCTTCGGCGGCTCGATCCTGGGCTGGACCGCCCAGGGCGATATCAACGCCGGCCGTGGCTCCAAGACCACCGTGGTGTACACGCCGCCCAAGCGTGTCTATGACAACTGGGGCAACGTCGGCCTGTCGCCGTCGGTACCGAGCACCGGGGCGGGGATCGCCACCCTGAACCCGATCCCGGAAGTGCCGGCGGGAGATATCGACCTGATCGCGCCGCTGGGCACCATCGATGCGGGCGAGGCGGGCATTCGCGTGTCCGGCAACGTCAACATCGCCGCCTTGCGCGTGGTGAACGCGACGAATATTCAGACCCAGGGCAAATCCAGCGGCGTGCCGGTGACGGCCACGGTCAATACCGGCGCCCTGAGTTCCGCCAGCGCCGCCGGGGCGGCCGCCTCCCAGGCTGCGGAAGACGCCGCGCGCAGCCAGCAGGCGGCGGCCAGGCAGAGCCGGGCGTCGATCGTCACCGTGGAGGTGTTGAGCTTCGGCTCCGAGCCGGTGCCGCGTGAGCCGCAAGAGCAGCAGAAAACCTCGGCCTACAACCCCGACAGCCCTGTGCAGGTGCTGGGCGCCGGGCCGCTGAGCGAACAGGCGCGGGCGCGGTTGACCGACGAGGAGCGCAGACAAATCAGCCTTTAACGGGCGCCAGAACCTCTCGATGGACCTTGGGGGCGATCTATGATCGCCCCGTTTTTTTTCGGCGCGCAGCCCTGCGTGATCAGCGCGTAAATGCCCCCGACCCAATCCCAAATGAAGCTTTCATGACAAAAGTTCGGTAGCCCATGGCCACTCCCGTCTCTCCTGTGTAACGCGCTCGACAGCATCCACAAGGTGCTCATCACGCGCATGCGGCAGGCCAGGAGTGGGGCAATGGGAACTATGGAACGTTATTCGAAAGTGGGCATGCAGGAGCTTGATCAGCGCCTGTCGAAGATCGTCGAAGCGGCGCGCAAGAAGCCGGTGTCGGTCTATCGCTACGGGGCGCCCTGGGTGTGGATCGTGTCCCAGGAAGATTGGCAGGGCGCGTTAAAAGAGGTCTCCAGTTACATCCCCGCCGGTCATTCCCTGGTGCTGCTGCGCCCGCAGATCGACGAGGCGCTCGACCAGCACCGCGACTGGCTGGCGGCCGAGCCGTCGATGACGATCGCGCCGCAGACCGTGCTGCAGATCCTGCTGCTGCAATTGCTGTATTCGGTGCCCAGCGAGCAGCAACTGCATGAACAGCTCAATTACAACCTGCTGTTCCGCTGGTTCGTCGGCCTGGGGTTGAACCAGAAGGTCTGGAGCATCCAGGTGCTGACCCGCGACATCGCCACGCTGCTGAGCAACCCGCGCGCGGTGCAACTGATTCAGAAAATCATCGGTGAAGTGTTCTGTGGCGCCTTGCTGCACATGCCGGAGTTCTCCTTGAACTTCGCCCTGTTGCACACCTGGCTGGCACGGCATGGCAACCCTGCGATCGCTAGCCATTGAGCCGGCCAGACGCAGCGCATAGCGCGGCGACGCACAACATAACTAGTTCAGGGGGCGGTGTGGAGCATCTGTTCAAATCAACGCTGGCGCTGTGCGGCCTGGTGCTGTGGAGTGCGGTTCAACCGGCGCTGGCCGAGGGCGACGCCCCGGTACGCCGGGTGGACGTCAACGAGTACTTCGTGCGCGGCAATACCGTGCTCGACGCGGCGACCATCGAGGAAGCGGTGTACCCGTTCCTGGGCCCGCAAAAGACCCTGGACGATATCGAAGGCGCCCGCGATGCGTTGCAGAAGATCTACCAGGCGCGCGGTTACCAGTCGGTGTTTGTCGAGTTGCCGGAGCAGAAGGTCGACGACGGTATCGTCTATTTGCAGGTCAGCGAAACCAAGGTCGGCCGGGTGCGCGTGGTGGGCGCCAAGCATTACTCGCCGGTGGAGATCCGCGAGCAGGTGCCGGCGCTGGAGGAGGGCGCCGTGCCGGACTTCGCCAGCGTGCAAACCCAACTGGCCGGCCTCAATCGCGGCACGGGGCGCCAGGTTACGCCGCTGGTGCGCGAAGGTCAGCGGCCCGGCACCATGGACGTGGACCTGCAAGTGGAAGACCAGAACCCCTGGCACGCCAGCCTGGGCCTGAACAACGACTACAGCGCCGACACCGAGAAGCTGCGTTCGGTCGCCACCCTGGGCTATGACAACCTGTGGCAATTGGGCCACAGCATTTCCCTGACCTACTTCACAGCGCCCCAGGAGACCGAGAACGCCAAGGTCTGGTCGGCCACTTACAGCGCGCCGCTGAATGAGCGCTGGACCTTGCAGTTCTCCGGTTATCAGTCCGACAGCAACATCGCCACCATCGGCGGCAGCAACGTGCTGGGCAAGGGCCATTCGTACGGAGTGTCGGCGATCTACAACCTGCCGGCCGCCGACAACTGGGCCAACTCGTTCTCCCTCGGCGTGGATTTCAAGGACTTCGACGAGCAGCTCAACTTCGGCGCCAGCGGCGATCAGGTGCCGCTCAAGTACGCGCCGTTGACCCTGGGCTACAACGGCTACCGCTACACCGAACAGTCCCAACTGGGCCTGGGCCTGAACCTGGTGGTCGGCACCCGTGCGTTCTTTGGCTACGGCAGCGACGACGACGCGTTTGCGTACAAGCGCTACAAGGCCAGCGCCAGTTTTGCCGTGCTCAAGGGCGACCTGAATTACACCTACACCTTCGCCAACGACTGGCAATCGGCGTCCAAGGCCGGCTTCCAGCTGGCCTCGGGGCCGCTGGTGTCCAACGAGCAGTACTCGGCCGGGGGCGCCACGTCAGTGCGCGGCTATCTGGCGGCCGAGCGCACCGGGGACGAGGGCTATTTGCTCTCCCAGGAACTGCGCACGCCGTCCCTGGCCAAGTTCCTCGGCAGTTATGTGCAGGAGTGGCGCTTTTACGCGTTCGCCGAGGGCGCGCGCCTGCGTCTGCTCGACCCGCTGCCCGAGCAAGAAGACGAATACAGCCTGGCCAGCGTCGGCCTGGGCACCCGCGCCAGTTTGAGCAAATGGTTGTCCGGCAGCCTGGATTGGGGCTACCCGCTGCTCGATGGACCGAACACCCAGAAACAGGACTCGCGGCTGCACTTCAGTGTGCAGGCGACTTTCTGACTTTTTCTTCCGGAGACTTCACCCATGCAACGCCTATTTCTGAGCCTGTTGATCTGCCTGGGCTTCGCGCTCCCGGCCACCGCCCACGCCTGGTGGCAGGATGACTGGCATTACCGCAAACAGATTTCCGTGGACACCACCGCCCAAGGCGCCGCGATCAACCAGGCCCTGGGCCGCACCGCGCTGCTGGTGCGCCTGCATACCGGCAATTTCAGCTTTGACGGGGTCAAGGAAGACGGGGCCGACCTGCGCTTCGTGAGTGCCGATGACAAGACCGTGTTCAACCACCAGATCGAAAGCTTCGACCCGTTGATGGGCATGGCGCTGATCTGGGTCGATGTACCCAAGGTCGAAGGCGGCCAACGCCAGGATTTGTGGATGTACTACGGCAACCAGAAGGCCCCGGCCACTGCCAATGGCCAACTGACCTTCGACCCCGATTACACCGCGCTGTACCACTTCGACGGAGCCCCGGCCACGCCGCCGCGCGACACCACGGCCTATGCCAACACCGCATCGAACGCCACCGGCAGCAGCATCGACGGCGTGATCGGCCGCGCGCTGCAATTTGGCGGCCAGGCGCTGTTGCTGCCGGCCAGCCCCTCGCTGCAACACGCCGCCGGCGCGGCGTTTACCTTCAGTGCCTGGCTGCGTCTGGACCAGGCCAGTGGCGAGCAGATCGTCCTGGCCCGCCGCGACGGTGCTCACAGCCTGCTGCTGGGGTTGAACCAGGGTGTGCCGTTTGTGGAAGTCGATGGGCAACGTGCGGTGTCGACCCAGCAGTTGAACCCCGGACAATGGCAGCACCTGGCGTTCACCGCCGAGGGCGCCAATGGGCTGCTGTTTGTGAACGGCCGCGAAACCGCACGCCTGGGCGTGGCGCTGCCGGCGTTCAATACGCCACTGGCTATCGGCGCCGACCTGCCGGACGCCGCGAGCACGTATCTGCCGTTCGCCGGGGCTATCGACGAGCTGCGCCTGTCCAAGGTGGCGCGGCCGGCGGCCCTGTTGCTGGCCGATGCCAGTGCCCAGGGCGCCGAGTCGAAGCTGGTGGCGTATGGCGTGGATGAAGAACAGTCCGGCTTTGGCTTCGGCAGCCTGGGCTTTTTGCTCAACGCGGTGCCGGTGGATGCCTGGGTAATCATTCTGGTGCTGGTGGCGATGATGGTGCAGTCGTGGTTCATCATGCTGCGCAAGAACCGCCAGGTCAGCCGGGTCAGCCGCGCCAACGGAGCGTTCCGTGAGCAGTTCGCGCAAATCGGCACCCGCCTGGAAATGTATTACGACGATGCGCTGCTCGCCGAGCGCCTGAGCCACTCCTCGCTGTGGCGCCTGTATTGCGTGGCGGTCAAGGAAATCCGCACCCGCCGCGCCCAGGGGGCCGACACCTCGTCGGTCTCGGCGGCCACCATCGAAGCCATCCGTTGCTCCATGGACGGTGTGCGTACCCGCGAAAACCAGGCCCTCAGCGCCAAGCTCTCGACCCTGTCCAATGCCATCGCCGGCGGCCCGTATATCGGCCTGCTGGGTACGGTGCTGGGGATCATGGTGGTGTTCCTCGGCACGGCCATGGCCGGTGACGTCAACATCAATGCCATCGCCCCCGGCATGGCGGCGGCCTTGCTGGCCACGGCCATGGGTCTGTTCGTCGCGATCCCGGCACTGTTCGGCTACAACCGCCTGATCACGCGCAACAAGGAAGTCAGCGCCGACATGCGGGTGTTCGTCGACGAGTTCATCACCCGCCTGGCCGAGATGCACGGCGAAAGCCAGCACAGTGAAGCGGCGCATCGGCGCGCGCCGCACGCATCGGTTCCGGCCTGAGGAGAATCGCCATGGCTTCCGTAAATGCCTCCCACGACGATGACGATGATGCCGCCGTCGACAGCATCAATATCACGCCCCTGGTGGACGTGCTGATGGTGGTGCTGGTGATGTTTATCCTCACCGCCACCGCCCAGGTGTCGGGGATCCAGATTCACCTGCCCAAGGCCAGCGCCTCGGTGTCGTTATCGGAGGCCAAGACCAAGGCCATCTCCGTCAACGACGGCGGCCAGGTGTTTCTCGATGCCTACCCGGTGACCCTCGGCGAGCTGGAAGAGCGCCTGCGTATCGAAAAAGCGCTGAACCCGGACTTCCCGGTGATCGTGCGTGGCGATGCCATGGTGCAGTACCAGAAAGTCATCGAAGTGCTCGACCTGCTGCGCCGGTTGGAGCTGTCCCAGGTCGGGCTGGTCACCGGCAAACCGAGCCAGGGTTGAGCCATGACCGCACAGATGCCGATCACACCGCCGACCAAGACCCCACGGCCATTGCGCCCACTGAAGTGGGGCGCCGGCCTGCTGCTGGGCGCCGTGGCCGCCTGGTTGTTGTGGCAGTGGGCCAACGACATGAGCGGCGTGCGCCGCGAGGCGCCCAAGGTGCCGACCATCATTCCGTTGCCGCCTCCGCCACCACCGCCGCCGGAAAAACCCAAGGAACCAGAGCCCAAGGTGGAAGAAAAAATCCCTGAGCCGCAGCCCACTCCGGCGCCGGAAGAGGTCAAGCCGGCCGAGGAGGCACCGCCGTCACCAGCCGATGACTTGGCCAACCCGATGCAGATCGACGGCGACGCCCAGTCCGGCACCGACGGTTTCAACATCGGCGCGGGCAAGGGCGGCGGCATGGCCGGGTCCGGCGGCGGTGGCCTGGGTACCGGCACTTACAAGCAATACCTGGCGGGCGTGTTTCAACGCTTGCTGCGCGACGACCCCGAGCTGCGCAAGAAGGCGTATGCGGTGCAGGCGGATTTATGGCTGAACGCCGAGGGCCAGGTGGTGCGCGCCGAGCTGGTCAAGTCCAGCGGCGATGCCCAGACCGACGCCCAAGTGCTGGCGGCCCTGCGTGCGCCCCATGCCACACAACGAGTGCCGGCGGCCGTGACCATGCCGGTGCGCCTGGCGCTCAAGGGCCGTCGCCCGGATTGATCGAACCCTTTTTCTACGGTTTTTTACAGGAGTTGCGTACACATGATTTCCCCCGTGAATCGACTGACCCTGGCGGTCGGCATGGTCATCGCGACCCTCGTCGGCACCGCGGCGGCAGCGCCGGTGGCGCCTTCGGAAAACGTCACCGTCAACCTGATCCGCCTGTTGGTGCAGCAAGGTGTGCTCACCCAGGACACCGCCAACGGCTTGATCGCCCAGGCCGAAAAAGAGGCCCAGCAGGCGCGCCAGGCCAATGCCGCGCCGGTGGTCGCCAGCGGCCCGCCCACTGCGCCTGGGGATGTGCGCGTGCAGTATGTGCCGCAGGCGGTGCGCGACCAGATCCGCGACCAGGTCAAGGCTGAGGTCATGGCCACTGCCAAACAGGAAAACTGGGCGCAACCCAACACGTTCCCGGACTGGGTGTCCCGCGTGAGTTTCGATGGCGATATCCGCTTGCGTGACGAGTCGCGTTACTTCTCAGGGCGCAACGACGACACCATCACCGACTACGCCAAGCTCAACGACAACGGCCCGTATGACGTCAACCCCAGCTCCAATACGCGCTTCCCGCCGTTGCTCAATACCCGCGAGGACCGCTCCAACCTGTTCCGCCTGCGCGCACGCCTGGGCATGAAAGCGGTGATTTCGCCGGAGTGGACCGCGGGCATTCGCTTGGGCACGGGCTCGGACAACAACCCAGTGTCCACCACCCAGACCCTGGGCGGTGGCTTCGGCAAAAAAGACATCTGGCTCGATCAGGGTTACCTGAGCTGGAAAGCCGCCGACGGGGTGACGCTGACCGGCGGGCGGATCGGCAACCCGTTCTATTCCACCGACATGATGTATTCCAACGACCTCAACTTCGACGGTGTGGCGGCGATCTTCAATCATCGGCTGAACAACGAATGGGGCCTGTTCGGCACCCTCGGCGCGTTCCCGGTGGAGTACACCTCCGACACCGCCAGCAGCAACGGCATCGACAAGGAAAGCAGCGACACCAAGTGGCTGTTTGGCGGGCAGATCGGCGCGGACTGGAAGATCAACCGCGCCAACACGCTCAAGCTCGCGGCGGCCTATTACCAGTTCCAGGACATCGAAGGCGAGCGCTCCAGCCCGTGCAGCCCATGGGCCGGTCAACCCGGCTGCGACACCGACGGCACGCGGGTGGCCTTTATGCAAAAGGGCAACAGCGTGTTCAACCTGCGCAATATCACGCCCAACCCGGCCACGCCCGGCACGACGCCGGAACCGCAATACGTCGGCTTGGCCTCCAAGTTCAACGTGCTGGACCTCAACGCGGTATGGGACAGCGAGTTGCCCAGCGACTTCAAGCTGCGCACCCAGGCCAACTTCATCCACAACCTGGCCTACGACAAAGGCGAGATGCTCAAGCGCAGCGAGGGCCAGATCGTCAACAACATCAACAGCAACGGCCAGTTTGAAAGTGGCGGCAATGCCTTGATGGTCTCGTTCACCCTCGGCAGCGCGCTGGAGATGCGCAAGCGCGGCGACTGGAACCTGTTGGCCGGCTACAAGTACATCCAGCCCGACGCCTTGCCAGACGGGTTCAACGATTCCTCGTTCCACTTGGGCGGCACCAACGCCAAGGGCTATTTCATCGGCGCCAACTACGGCATCGAAAAGAACATCTACGCCAGCGCCCGTTGGTTGAGCGCCTCGGAAGTCTATGGCCAGCCGTTCGAAGTCGATGTGATGCAACTGGAACTCAACACGCGCTTCTGATGCGCAGGGAGATGCACCATGAACACGCGAATCTGCGGGTTGTTATTGCTGCTGGTCGCCGGCGCGGCCTCGGCCGAAGGCATGGAGGAGCGCCTGCGCACGCAACTGCGCAGCACCACCCAGCAATTGCAGGCCCTGCAAAGCGAGCAAGCCCAGGCCAGTGCCGCGCGGCTGGCCGCCGAAAACCAGGCCAAGCAGGCCCAGGTGCAAATCCAGCAACTGACCGCCGAGCTGAACAAGGCGCGCGGCGTGGCCGAGCAGCTGGCCGGCCAGCAACAGAGCCTGCACAACCAGGCCCAGGCCCAAGTGGCGGCGAGTAACGAGCAGATCGGCAAGTTCAAGAAGGCTTATGACGAACTGCTGGTGCTGGCCAAGGGCAAGGAGGCCGAGCGTGCGCGCTTGCAGGCGCAATTGGCCGAACGTGACACACAAGTGCAGCAATGTTCAGTCAAGAATCAACAGATGTACGGCGTGGCCCGGCAGCTGCTGGCGGCCTACGAAAAAATCGACGTGGCCGAGGTGATGAGCATCCGCCAGCCCTTCGCCAGCAGCGCGCGGGTCAAGTTCGAAGAACTGGCCCAGGGCTTTGGCGACGATTTGTACAAGAGCCGTTTCGATGCGCCCCAGGCGGGCGCCCACCCCTGATCGACAAGGAAGCACCGAACATGAACGCATTGATCAATCACGTCACCGCCCAGAGCCTGACCGAACTGCTGCAAGAGGCCGGCTACCGGGTCAATCAGACCGACCAGAACGGCATCGTGCAATTGCTCAGCGCCAGCCAGGGCATCGGGTTTGCCGTGCGCTTCGGCAACCCGGCGACGGAGCAGGGCGCCTATGTGGATTTCACCTACAGCTGCGCGCTGCGGGTGCAGGGCCAGTTGCCTGAGGGCCTGGCCCAGGTGTGGAACGCTTCGCGCCGTTTCGCCCGGCTGTCGCTGCAAGGCGAGTTTTTGCTGATGGAAATGGACGTGGTGGTGGCGGGTGTCGCGGCCACTCATCTGCGCAGTCAGTTGGAGTTGTGGGACCGCCTGTTGCAGGAGTTTATCGTCTACCTGCGCGAATACAGCCAGAACGCCGCGCAGCTGCAGGCGCAAAGCGCCGCTCCGGCGGTGGCTGAAGAGGAGGTGGCAACGCTGTGAAAAAGCCAACCCTGATGGTCGGCGCGGGTGCGCTGGCCCTGTTGGTGGTGGCCGTGGGGTTGAGCCTGCGCCCGGGCAGCGACCCGGTCGCCGCACAAGCCCCGGCGCCGGTGGCCAGCCCCAGCGTTGCGGGCCCGGCGGTGGCGCGTCTGGGCAACCAGCAGATCGACCCGCAAGAGCTGAAAAGTGTGCTGGCCAGCTTGCCCGCCGAAACCCGCGAGCAACTGCGCGGCAACCGCGGCGCGCTGGAAACCTGGATTCGCTCGCGCCTGGCGCAGAAGGCCGTGCTCGAACAGGCCGACGCCCAGGGCTGGCGGCAACGCCCGGAGGTCGAGCAACAGACCCGCGCCGCCACTGAGCAGATCGTGTTCCGCGATTACATGCTGTCGGTCAGTCAGGTGCCGGCCGATTACCCCAGCGCCGCCGAATTGCAGCAAGCCTATGACAGCGGCAAGGCGCAATGGGTGACGCCGCCGTTGTACCGCGTCAGTCAGATCTTCCTCAGCGTGAATGACCCTCAGAGCCTGGAGACGGTACGCCGCCAGGCCCAAGAGCTGAGCCGCAAGGCCCAGGCCGCGCCGGCGGATTTCGCCGCCCTGGCCACGCAGTTTTCCCAGGACCCGGACACCGCCGCACGCGGTGGCGATTCGGGCTTGCAACCCTTGCAGCAAGTGGTGCCTCAGGTGCGCGAGACGGTGGCGCGCCTCAAGGTCGGCGCGGTCTCGGACGCGGTGCAAAGCGCCGCCGGGTTCCATGTGCTGAAACTCACCGCCCAGCAACCGGCGCGCACCGCCACCCTCGACGAGGTGCGTGAACGCTTGACCCAGGCCCTGCGTGCCCAACGCCAGGAACAGATCGCCAAGGCTTATCTGGAGGGCATGCTCAACACGGCGACCCTGAGCATCGACGGCGCCGAACTCAACAAAGTGCTGGAGTGACACGCGGCAAGCGGCATTGGATGCACCGACCCACAAGACAAGGAGTCTGCCATGGCATTACTGGAACCGTCCGGCCCACAGGGCACCGCCGCCTATCGCGTGCCCGCCGAGTCGCGGCGCAATTGGCTGGCATTGGCCGATGAGATCGACCCGGAGGTGGCGCGCTATTTCCTCGTGAGCGCCCGTTGCGGCTGTTTTATGCAGGCGGCGCGCAGTTTGAACGTCAAGGCAACCCTGCTGCGCAAACGCCTGGCGCAACTGGAAGAACAGCTGCGCCGTGGGCTGTTCAGCTACCACGGCAACGGCCTGGTGCTCAGCCGCGACGGTCAGCACTTGCAGGCGCAACTGCTCGCTTTGGCCAATGAGCGGCGCTTGCCGGTGGTGGAGCAGCCGCTGATTCGCCTGGCGGTGGCCGCGCCGATTCTGCATGACATCCTCGGGCGCGACCTGATCGCCTTGCTGCGACGCAACGCCAGCGTGCGCCTGGAGATCATCGCCCTCGACAGCCATCTATCCCTGCACGCCGTTGAGGCAGACGTGGTGCTGTGGCTGGCTGATATGGACGAGCGTGCATCCGGCCCGAGTTTTGCCACCCACGCGCCACAGGCCCTGGCGCGCCTGCGCTACCTGCCGCATATCGCCAAACGTTATTCACGCCTGACCACCCGCCCGGACAGTGTGGAAGACCTGGATGACTACATGCTGGTGCAATGGCAACCCGATGCCCAGGTCGATGCGCTGCAACCGTGGAACCAACTGGTGCAGCAACGGCTGGCCGCCATGGTGCAGGTGCACGCTTATGCGCTGATGCTGGAGATGATCCGCTGCGGCGCCTGCATCGGTCTGTTGCCGCAGTATATGAGCAGTGTCGACCGCGGCCTGGTGGCCCTGCCGGGGTTACTGGCCGACAGCATGCAGCGCCAGGTCTGGTTGGCGGTGAATGCGCAGGTGCGCCACCCCGAAGCGGTGCAGATGATCGTCGAGCTGATCGTCGGAACATTCGAGGGGCGGCGCGACTGGTTTGACTAGTGCCATCGGGCAGCCGTCGTTGCGTCCTGGCGGCAACTGCGCCAGGCTTGCCGGTCTTGACTGCTGCGTTGGAGCCGCCTGCGATGCGCGCCACCCGTTTGACCCTGATCTGCCATGCCGTCACCCCCCACCAAAAGCAGGGGCGCTTTGCCGATGACGAGTCGGTGCTTATGGATTGGCAAAGCGCGGCGTTGTCCCTGGCCGACCAATACGGCCCCAATTCGCAACTGTTGAGTGGGCCGGAGGCGCGTACCCGGCAGACGGCGGGGTTGTTCGGCGCGGCGGTGCAGATCCACCAGGCCCTGGGCGATCTCGACCTGGGGCATTGGAAGGGCCGGGATATTGGCCGGATCGAGCCGGCCCAGTTGAGTACCTGGCACACCGACAGCGCCAGTGCGCCCCACGCTGGCGAGTCGGTCGACCAGCTGTGCGCGCGGGTGGCGCTGTGGCTGAAGTCCCTTGAAGGGCAACCGGGCCATGTGGTGGCCGTCACCCATCCGTTTGTGATTCGTGCGGCGCTGCTATCGGTTATGGCGTTGCCGATGTCGATGTTCTACCGCATCGATGTCGAGCCACTGTCGGCCACCGAGCTGCGCTTCAATGAGGTGTGGCGCCTGCGTCTGGAAACTCACGCCCAAGCCGTGAACATGGCAAAATCCACGCCCCGCACTGAGAGCACCCCATGAAACGCATCCTGATCATCGGCATTGGCGCCGGCAACCCTGACTACATCACGATGCAGGCCGTGAAGGCGCTGAATCGCACCGACGTGTTTTTCCTGATGGACAAAGGCCAGAGCAAAGACAAGTTGATCGACCTGCGCCGCGAGATCTGCGAGACCTACATCACCGAACCCGGCTACCGCTTCGTCGAGGCCGACTGCCCCGAGCGCGTGCGCGGCGATATCGACTACACCACCGCCGTGCAAGACCTCAACCGCGACAAGCAAGCCACCTTCGAGCGCATGATCAACGAGGAAATGGCTGATGACGAAGTCGGTGCGTTCCTGGCCTGGGGCGACCCGGCGCTGTACGACAGCACCATTCGTATCCTGCAGGCGATCCTGGCCAGTGGCCGGTGTGTGTTCGAGTTCGAAGTAATCCCCGGCATCACCAGCGTGCAGGCCCTGGCGGCCCAGCATAAGGTGGCGTTGAACCGCATCGGCAAGTCCGTGGAGATCACCACCGGGCGACGCCTGGCGGCGGGGCAGGCCAGCGATGCCGATACCCTGGTGGTGATGCTCGACGCCGAAGACTCCTACCGCACCGTCGCCGATCAAGACCTGGACATCTACTGGGGCGCCTACCTGGGCACGCCGGATGAAATCCTCATCAGCGGCAAAGTGGCTGACGTGGCCGAAGATATCCAACGGGTGCGCAAGGCCGCGCGCCAAGCCAATGGCTGGATCATGGACACCTATTTGCTGCGCAAACCCTGAGGTAACGCCCGATGTTCAAACTCTTCGCCCTGGCGCTGGCCATGATGGCCGGCGGCGCCCATGCCGACACCGAGCTGCACACTGACTTGCCCTTGGCCTACCTGGAACAGACCCAGAGCGAGGCGCGCAACCAGCCGCTGGTGATTTTCCTGCACGGTTTCGGTAGCGACGAGCGAGATCTGTTCGGCATCAAGGACGCGCTGCCGTCGACCTGGACTTACCTGTCGGCACGCGCCCCAATGCCGGTGGCGCCCAGCGGTTATCGCTGGTTCACCAAGACCTCGGGTGAGGGCGAATACGACGGCGAGACCGCCGACCTGCAGCGCAGTGCCGCGCTGATCCAGGACTTCGTGGGCCAGGCCACCGCCAAATACCACACCCGCAGCGATCGGGTGTTCCTGATTGGGTTCAGCCAGGGCGCGATCATGGCGTATGAAGTGGCGTTGCGTGATCCGCAGCGGGTGCGTGGCATCGCGGCGTTGAGCGGCAGCGTTCTGCCCGTGCTCAAGGCTGAGCTCAAGCCCGATCCGCGCTTGAATGAACTGGCGATCTTTATTGGCCACGGCACCTTGGATCAGGCGCTGCCCTACGCATCGGCGACGCGGGCGAACGAGGTGTTGAGGGGGCTGGGCCTTAAACCGTCGTTTCATGGGTATCCGGGGATGCCGCATACCATCAGCGAAGCGGAAGTGCAGGACGTGAAGCTGTGGTTGGAAAACAGCCTGAAGTAACGCCTGAGCTAACTTTTGGGGCGCACTTCACACCGCCATCGGGGGTAAGCCCCCTCCTACAGTAGATCGCGAATGTGGGAGGGGGCTTGCCCCCGATGGGTCGATACTCATCTTCTGCACAACTAGCAAGTCGGGTTATTTGCCGCCGGTAATTTGCTTGACCAGTGCCGCATGACCCTTCGCGTCGTCGGCCCGAGAAATGGCTTGAATCACCAGCAGATGGTTGCCCGAACCGCCAAGGAATGTGGAGTTGAGCGTCTTGCCGCCGCCCTGGGTGGCAGTGCTGTCCACCTGGCGCAGGCCGAGGCCCTTGAAGGTGAGTTTTTTCTCGCTCAGTTTCTTGAAGTCGGGCAGGGCGGCGCTCTGGTCTTTGACGAAGCCGGCCACGGCACCATCGAGGAACTGCGGGTCGTTGTCCTGGATGTCGATAGCGTCGTTGCGTACGGTTTCGGCGACGATCACCACACTTTTCGTGGTCTGGTTGGCGTACATCGTGCCTTGGGTGACACCGCTGCCGTCCTGGGCCTTGTCCGGCGGCAGGGTGTCGGCGGCATAGGCCTTGGGCAGCGTGAAGCTGAACTTACCGCCCAGGGTGGTGATGGTTTGCGTGGTCGGTTTGGCGGCGGCGAATACGCTGCCGGCGGTAAGCGCAAGGGCCAGCAGGACGGCGGTCTTGGTGAAAGTGGCCATGAAGCGCTCCAGGGATAAACGAAATTGCGGCGTATTCTGTCAGAATTTTCGCAAGATCGTTTATCCCTCACCTCACACCTTGTCGGACTCTTCCTCAAGTCGGTCCATTTCAAACAGCCGCGCCAGCTCTGCCCGGGCTTCCTGGGCGGTCTGCATGACTTTGGCGGCGTCGTCGTACACCGCGTGTTGGGCGGCGAGCACTTGCTGGTCGTGGTTCTTGAAGCGCGCAATGCGCGCATCGGCCTGGGCCTGGCTGAGCCCCAGGCCGACCAGGGCGCGGCGGCTCATTTCCAGGCTGGAGTAGAAGGTCTCGCGCACCGGTGAGGCATCCAGGTCCACCAAGCGATGGACGTGCTGGCGGTTACGGGCACGGGCGATGATTTTCATGTGCGGGTAGAGGTTGCGTACCAGCTCGGCGGTCTTGATGTTGATCTCCGGGTCGTCCATGGCGATCACGAAGAACTCCGCCTGGTCGACCTTGGCCGCGTGCAGGATCTCGGGGCGCTGCGGATCGCCGTAGAACACCGGCATGCCGCCAAAGCTGCGGGTCAATTCGATGGTTTCCACCGAGGTGTCGAGGGCTATAAAGGAGATGTTCTGCGCGCGCAGGATCCGCGCCACGATCTGGCCCATACGGCCCATGCCGGCGATAACCACGCGCGGCGCGTCGCTTTCGATGGCGCGGTATTCCTCGGGCACTTCCACCGGTTTGACCTTGGGCCTGAACAGCTTTGGGCACACCAGCAACAGCAGCGGCGTGACGGCCATGGACAGGGTGATGGTCAGCACCAGCACGTCGTAGAGGTGCGGCTCGAACAGGCCCTGGTCGCGGCCGATCTTGAACACCACAAAGGCGAACTCACCGCCGGCCGCCAGCACCACGCCCAGGCGCAGGGCGCTTTCGCGATTGAGGTCGCCCACCAGACGGCCGACTGCGTACAGCAACGGCAACTTCAGGCCGATCAGCAGCAGGGTCAGCCCGATCACAATCAGCGGTGAGCTGAGCAGCAGACTGAGGTTGGCGCCCATGCCCACGCTGATAAAGAACAGCCCCAGCAGCAGGCCCTTGAACGGTTCGATCTGCGCTTCCAATTCGTGGCGGTACTCCGAGTCCGCCAGCAGCAGGCCGGCGAGAAAGGCGCCGAGGGCCATGGACACGCCCGCCAGTTCCATCAGCCACGCCGTGCCGATCACCACCAGCAGTGCGGTGGCGGTGGACACTTCGCGCAAGCCGGTCTTGGCGACGATACGAAACACAGGGCGCAACAGGTAGCGTCCGCCGACGATCACCACGGTGATGCTGCCGAGGATCTGCAACACATGCTGCAGGCCCTGGGCTTCAGTGGTGGGGTGATCGCTGCCGGCCAGCAGCGGCACCATGGCAATCAGCGGGATCGCGGCGATGTCCTGGAACAGCAGGATCGCGAAGGCCAGACGACCGTGGGGCTGGTTCAGCTCCTTGCGCTCGGCCAGGCTTTGCAGGCCAAACGCCGTGGACGACAGCGCCAGGCCAAGGCCCAGCACGATGGCACTGTTCCATGTCTGGCCAAATAGCCACAGTGCCACCACGCCCATCACCAGACCGGTCAACAGCACCTGGGCCAGGCCGACGCCGAACACCGCCTTGCGCATCACCCATAAGCGCTTGGGCGACAGTTCCAGGCCAATGATAAACAGCAGCAGCACCACCCCCAGTTCCGAAAACTGCGCCACGCTTTGCGGGTTGCCGATCAGACCCAGCACCGACGGGCCGATGATCACCCCGGCGAACAGATAGCCCAGCACCGCGCCCAATTGCAGGCGTTTGGCCAGGGGCACAGTGAGCACAGCCGCGAGCAGAAACACCACGGCTGCTTGTAACAGGTTGCCTTCATGGGGCATTGCGAACTCCAAAATCTTCAAAACCAATCAACAGGCGGGTATTAGAGCGCTTTTTACAGGATGAGAATTGTGTTTTTGCTGCGTAGCAGGTCGCTACCTTCCCCGATGGGCAGGGGAAAATCTATAACTTCATCGGTTGAGTGTTTTGCAGTCGCCCGAGCCTGTCTCGGGCTTATGCATGGAGGCCGAGCATTAGAAACGGCCACGCCGGTCAGGATTCACCTTGCCGCCGCTCACAGTTTGTTACTATCGCCGTCCCTCGTTACCCGGAGTCTTTACCCCATGCAGCACCAGTGGGATGACATGCACCGCACCCGCAAGCCCACGTTTCTGCTGTGCGGCGAACCCCAGGGCGAGGTGCTCAATCTCTACGTGCACGGGTATTCGGCATTCTTCAACCGGCAGCAGTTGGGCAATTTCACGCAACAACTGGCCGGCATCGAAGGCTCGACCAATCTGATGCTGTTCTGGCCAGCGGGACATTTTCTGGAGAACCTGTTCGCGCCGTTCAAGGACGTGATCGCGGCCATGCTCGGCGGCGGCAGCCTGGGCGCAGCGACAGTGGGGGTAGGCAAGGCCATTGCCTATTTCCTCGATCACTACAAAAGCGTTGAGGCGCGGGTCGATGAAGTGGCCAACAGTTTGCTGCCCGAATTGGCCAGCTACCTGCAGCAAGCGTCGTTGCCGGTGCAGCGTATCAACCTGATCGGGCATTCCCTGGGCGCGCGGATTCTGGTCAAGAGCCTGCTGGCCAACCCGGACACCGCTCGCGAGTTGCCGCTGGACAACCTGCTGCTGATGGGCGGGGCGATCTGCACGTCAAGCCCGTGGGATGAGGTGTCGGCGCTGCTGAAAGGGCGGGTGATCAACTGCCATTCCAGCAAGGACTGGGCCCTGGCCATCAAGCCGGACACCGAGCGTTGCATCGGCCGCTATCCGATCCCGGTCACCCCTGCGCTTAAAGCCAAGGTCTGCAATGTGCACCTGGCCACCTTCGATCACGCGGCCTATTGGCCGCAATTACGAACAGTGGTGCAGTACACCGATCTGCTGCACGAGCGGCGCGGCATGATCCGTTCAGACCAGCGCAGCAGCGAAGTGCGCTTTGCCGAGGAGGACGCGGATCTGTATACGGCCCTGGTGCAAGGGCGGCCGGAGGAGTTGAAGTTTCTGGCCGAGCTGCTGGCGCCAAAACGCAGTGCCTCGATCGACGCCACGGTGCGTGACCCGCTCAAGTTGACCATCGCCTTGCAACGCATGGGCGGTGACAGCTTTATGAACCTTGCCCGTGGCCATGGCGTGAGCTACCGGCAAATTGCCGACGATGTGGCGCGGCGCCTGGGCATCACATTCGACGTGCCACTCGACACCCTGGCGTTGGCTGACCTTGAGGCCCGGATCGCGGAAAAACTGATTGCGCAGTACAAAGACAAACTCAGCAACGCCGACCGGCTGGTGTTCGATGCGGAACTCAAGGTGGCCGCGCAGAAAGAGCAGGGTGTCTTCAGTCGTTTCGACAAGGGGCGTTCGGCCACCGCAGCATTGAGCGGCACCGCCCTGGCCGGGCTGACCGGTTTTATCCTGCGGCGTGGGGCGGCCACGGCTATTCCGGTGGTGGGCCAGGCGTTGGCCGCCGCGATGCTGCTGGTGACCGGTGTGCGGGCGTTTTCCGGCCCGGCGTATTCGGTCACCACCCTGGCGGTGCTGGTGATCGGCGCGATTCGCCAACGCATGGAGCGCGAAGCGCTGAATCAGGAGCTGGACCTGGTGGTGCAAGTGGTGGAAGCGTATGACCTGCCTCGGGAGACGGTGATGCGCACGGTCGCGTCCGACTGATAAGCTGCACGCTTGTCGAGTGTGTTTGCCTGGGATACCGCGTGAAATTCAGCCTGCCAAAAATCGCTACCGCCCCTTTCTGCCCGCCGGAAGTGGCCGGCTCCGTCATCGTTGATCCCAAGGCGTCGTTTTTCAAGCGCGCCCTGATGTTCGCCGGTCCTGGGCTATTGATCTCCATCGGGTATATGGACCCAGGCAACTGGGCCACGGCCATCGAGGCGGGTTCGCGTTACGGCTACAGCCTGTTGTTCGTGGTGTTGCTGGCCAGCCTGGCGGGCATGGCGGTGCAGTGCCTGTGCTCGCGGTTGGGCATCGCCACCGGCAAAGACCTTGCGCAACTGTGCCGCGAACGCTACAGCCGACGCTCGGCGCGCACCCAGTGGGTGCTGGCGGAAATCTCCATCATCGCCACAGACCTGGCCGAAGTGCTTGGCTGCGCCCTGGCGTTTCATTTGCTGCTGGGGGTGTCGCTGACCACCGGCATTGTCATTACCGCATTCGACACCTTGTTGGTCCTGGCCCTGCAAAACCGTGGTTTCCGTCGCCTGGAAGCGATCATGCTGGCGTTGGTGGCGACCATTGGCGTGTGTTTCTTCGTCGAGCTGGTGTTGATCAAACCCCATTGGCCCGAGGTGTTCAGCGGCTTCGTGCCGTCATTGTCAGCGATCAGCGATGCGGCGCCGCTGTACTTGGCCATCGGCATCCTGGGCGCCACGGTGATGCCCCATAACCTTTATCTGCACAGTTCCGTGGTGCAAACCCGCCTGATCGGCAAGGACCTCGCCAGCAAACAGGACGCGGTGAAGCTGGCGCGCATCGACACCATCGGCTCCCTGGCCCTGGCCCTGCTGGTGAACGGCGCGATCCTGGTGTTGGCCGCCGCCGCGTTTCACCAGACTGGCCACACCGATGTGGTGGAAATCCAGGACGCCTATCACCTGCTCGACCCTCTGGTCGGCGGCGCCTTCGCCAGTATTCTGTTCGGCATCGCCTTGCTGGCGTCCGGACAAAGTTCGACCTTTACCGGCACCATCGCCGGGCAGGTGATCATGGAGGGCTACCTCAACCTGCGTATTCCCTGCTGGCAACGCCGCCTGATCACCCGTGGGCTGGCGCTGATCCCGGCGTTTGTCGGGGTGTGGCTGATGGGCGATGAGGCGATCGGCAAACTGCTGGTGCTCAGCCAGGTGGTGCTTAGCTTGCAATTGCCGTTTGCGCTGTACCCGTTGATTCGCATGACCGGTGACAAACAACTGATGGGGCCCTTTGTGAATCGGCTACCGACGCGTTTGCTGGCGTGGCTGCTGTTCGCACTTATCAGTGGCGCTAATGCGTGGTTGATTGGGCAGTGGTTGTTCTGAATCCAGGCATCGTCACACCAGGATCACCCATGCTGTGTATTGAGTCAGGCGCAGGTCGGCAGTCAACAGTTTGATCGGCTCATTCATAGCGGTTGCGACGATCAGGCGATCGAACGGGTCCTTGTGGTGATGGTCGAGATTTTTTACCGCGATGGCGTGCTCTGAGGTGATGGGCAGTTCCAGGAAGCCACTTTCCAGGCAGTATTCACGCATTTCTTCCAGGTCCACATCGAGTTTTCCCAGGCCGACCTTGATCGCCATTTCCCAGAATGTCGCGGCGCTGATGTAAATCTCTGTGGCACTTTCGATCAGTTTTCGGGCCTTGTGGGATAACTTCGGGTGGTCGCACAAGGCCCAGAGCAGGATATGAGTGTCCAACAACACTCTCATGGAAGGCTGCCCTCAAGCGCAGTTAGCAACTCATCTGGCAATGGATCATCGAAGTCATCGGGGATCTCCAGCTTTCCCTTCATGGCGCCAATCCGCCGACGTTGCGCGTCCTTTGGCCAGCTATAGCCAAAACCCTGTGAACTATCGGAAACGGACCCAGCATTTACCGCAGCGGCCCGCTCAGTGCGTGAATGTTTTTTATAGGTCAAGCCCATGGCGCCTCTCCTGAAAAGATGTCGTCAAAGTCTGCCGTAACCCGTACTTGCCCTTAAATAGTGGCCCGTGAAATCAGAACGAGCCTACTTTTTTCCATCAGAAAAATCCTCAACAGTCGCACGCCTCGTCATAGGTACCGGTCACCTGTCCCAATAGGGTACGGTGCCAAAACACTCCACGAAGTAATCGATCACCGTACGCACCTTCAGTGACAGGCGCCGGCTGCCCGGCCACAACGCGGCGATCTGTTGCGGTTCGAGGGTGGTCGCCACGTCGTAGTCGGTCAGTACCGCCTGCAAGGTCCCGGCACGCAGGCTGTCGCCAATCAACCAGGAGGGGAACACCACCAGCCCCAGGCCTTGTTCGGCGGCGTGGGTGAGGGTGTCGGCGTGGTTGCCGGTGATGGGGCCTTTGACGCTGTACGGCGTCCAGTCGCCCTGGGCACGGCGGAAAAACCAGCGTTGCTGGCCGGTGACGCCTTTGTAGGCCAGGCACTGATGCCGTGTCAGTTCGTCGGGATGACTGGGCGTGCCGTGCCGGGCCAGATACGCGGGGCTGGCGGCGATGCGAAAGCGCTGCGGCGCGAAAATGCGCGCCTGCATGCTGGAGTCGTTGAGCACACCGATGCGAAACAACAGGTCGGTGCCGTCCTGCAAGGGGTCGACATAGGTGTCGGTTTGCTGGATATCCAGTTGCAGCTTCGGATAGCGCCGGCATAACTCGCCCAGCCATGGCGAGAGGTGGCGCTGGCCGAACACCATCGGCGCGTTGATGCGCACCAGGCCGCTGGGTTCGCTGTCTTGCTCCTGCAGGGCTTGCCCGGCGGCTTCCAATTGCTCCAGCACCAGGCGCGCGTGCCGCCCGAGCAGGCGCCCGGCCTCGGTGGGGCTGACCGCGCGGGTGTGGCGATACAGCAACTGTTGCCCGAGGGCCTGCTCCATCAATTGGATCTGACGCGATATCGAAGAGGGCGCCAGGCCCTCACGACGCGCCACTTCGGAAAAACTGCCGTGGTCCAGTACCGCGACAAACAGGCGCAACGCCTTGAAACTCAGCTCATTCAAACCCTGCATGGTGGCTCCGTGCTGTGCGTTTTTCGCAAAGGTGTTGTCCGCATACTCCCATTTATCGCACAGCGCGGCCACCGGATAATCCCCGCCATCTTTTCAATCTTGAAACGCGGGTGATGTATGCAGGCAAGTTCCATCGAAGGCGCGGCCCAGGCCAGGCCGAAAAGAAATCTATTGCGCTTGCTGCTGTTGCCGCTGGTGATCCTGGCCGGCATGGGCTTATCGGTGGAAGCCGGTTTGCTGGGGCCGTTGGGCGAGCAGGTGGGGCATTTGTGGGCGACCTTAAGCATTTTCGGCGTGGGTGCGGCGATTCTGTTTCTGCTGCTGTTGTTCAGTGGCCCGCAAAAAGGCCCGGCGCTCACCGAACTGCCGCGCTGGCAGTTGATCGGCGGCTTCCTCGGGCCGATGTACGTGGTGGTGTTGACCCTGGCCACGCCGCACATCGGCATTGCAATGACGATGATCGCGATCCTCTCGGGGCAGGTGGGCAAGAGCGTGCTGATTGACCATTTCGGCTGGTTCGGCACGGCGCGCAAAAAGGTCAACGGTGAGCGCTGGATTGCGCTGGCGTTGATCGTGGCGGCACTTGTTTTGATTGCACGAGGGTAAGGCGATGAATCTGATTTTTTTACTGATATTGGTGATTGCCGCCGGCGCTGTCCTCAGCGTGCAGGCGGCGATTAATGGCCGCCTGGGGCAGACAGTCGGCGTGCTGCGCAGCAGCCTGTTGACCTTCGCGGTCGGTGCATTGACCACCGCGCTGTTGATTTTCTTCTTTGAGCCGGCCCAGGCCGTCAGCCTGCTGGACGTGCCGAAGTGGCAATTGACCGGGGCGTTGTTCGGCGTGGTGTACATGATGGTGATGGTGGGCGCGGTGCCGGTGGTCGGCACGGCGGTGGCCACCGTGGCGGTGATCGTCGGGCAATTGGGCATGGGCATGCTGATCGACAATTTCGGCTGGCTGGGCAACCCGGCCATCGAACTGTCCGGCAGCCGTCTCGTCGCCATGGCCTGTCTGGCCTTGGCGCTGGTGTTCATGTACCGCAGCAATACGCGCACCGACTGATGGTTGGAACGATCCGCGCAGGCTGGCAGTCAGTGCTTATGGTGCCGGCGCTCGCCGCACCGTGACGACCATGAACGAGGAGTCTGACCATGCCAGATCAAACCTGTGCCTGCCCACACTGCAAATGTGTACTGGGCGTCGATGCGGTAATGAAGGACGGTAAGGGTTATTGCTGCCAGGGCTGTGCCGAGCACCATGCCCACGGTGAACCTTGTGCTTCGGCCACGGGGTGTGAGTGCGCCAAATCGGCGAAAACCTGAAGGCGCCGTAAGTTCGGTGATGGTGGCGAGCAGCCTTGCTCGCCACGCAGGCCTTCAGGCGTTACTGGGTCTCCAGCTCCAACCGCAGGCTATGGTCGGCCAGGCGCTGACGGTCTTTGACCACGGCGCTGGTGCGTCGACCCTCCAGTGCGAACACCACGGTTTGCGCGTCTTGAAGATCTTCAGGTAAAGGCTGGAACACATCGAGCACCAGCCAATCGGGTGTGTGCTGAAGGCTGACCTGACATTCGGCATGTTTGGCCAGCGGACCGAACAGGGTGTTTTGGGTGTAATCGATCCGCGCCTTGCCGTTGACTCTTTGCGGTAAAACCATGGGGTTATCTCCTTGTTCACGCCTGGGCGCGCGCGTCCGAGCGGCGCCATTGCACATTCTGGATGCCGTATTTCTCAGCCTGGGCCGGGCTGGTTTTTTTCACCTGTTCCCGCGCGAAGCGGCCAATACGGCCGACGCCCGCGTCACAACTGGCCCAATGCCAGGCTTCCAGAGTGTCGAGTTTTTCCAGGCGGATAATGAATGACTTGGCTTCGCCATGAAGGGTGTAGTCGATCACAAACAGTTTTGCGTTATTCATGGGGCCATCGTCCCTGGTGGTGTAAGCAAGTGATCCTGGGGCGCGCTAAAAATTCACTCGGACTGTCGAGCGGTGCTGTTTACCATGGCGGCTCATTCACCACCGACTGACCGACCATGGCCCTGGCCTCGCCCCCCGACCTCACCGATCACGCCGTTCCCGTGCAGCCGTTGGCGCGCACTTACCCGCGCGGCCTGTACATCGAACCGCACCGTCATGATTGGGGCCAGTTGCTCTACGCCATGAGCGGCGTGATGTGGGTGGAAACCCCACACGAAGCCCTGGTGGTGCCGCCCCAGCGTGCGGTCTGGCTGCCACCGGGGGTGGAACACGGGATTCGCGTGGTGTCGGATTTGCAGATGCGCAACATCTACCTGCGCCCGGCGTTGGCGGCGACGCTGGATGCCGAGGTACAGGTGATTGAGGTCGCAGGGCTGCTGCGCGAGCTGATCGTCACGCTGGTGGAGCAGGGGGACAGCAGCGATGGCGCCTACTACGACGCGGTGGTGGGCCTGGCCCTGCTGGAACTGCACCGCGCGCGGCGTTCGTCGATCCGCATCGCCATGCCGGTAGACGCCGACCGCCGCCTGATCAACGCGTGCCAGGCGGTTATGGCGGCGCCGTCCCTGGCGATCGCGTTCGAGCAGCATGCCGAAGCGGCGGGTGCCAGTGTGCGTACCCTGGCGCGGTTGTTCCAGACTCACTTGGGTATGGGCTTCGCCGAGTGGCGACGTCAGGTGCAATTGGCCACGGCGGTGGCTGCGCTGATCCAGGGGCAGTCGGTGAGTGGCATCGCCCGCGCGCTGGGCTATTCGCCGAGCAGTTTCAGCGACATGTTCCGCCGCGAGCTGGGAGTGGCGCCGTCGCAGTACTGCAGTTGAAGAGTTGGCCGAAATCCTGAAGCAGTTGGCCGATGCCGGCGCGGCGCGCTGCCTAGACTGGCGCCTTCAACTGACACGGCGTAATCCCCATGGACTATCTGATTTCCCTTGCCATCGGCCTGCTGGTGGGCGTGCTCTACGGCGCCCTGGATTTCCGTTCGCCCGCACCGCCGGCCATCGCCCTGGTGGGCCTGCTGGGCATGCTGCTGGGCGAAAAGCTCTGGCCCATGGGCCGGCATCTGGTCAGCGGCTGGTTGTCCTGAAGCCTTTTCTTCTGCTGGAGAGTGAACATGAACGCATTGCAATTTTCCGCCACCGGCGACCTCGCCGCGATGCGCCTGGTTGACATCCCCACGCCGGTTCCGGCCGCGGGTGACGTGCTGGTGCAGATCAAAGCCGCCGGCCTCAACCCCAGCGACGTCAAAAACGTGCTCGGGCGTTTCCCCTACACCACACTGCCACGCATCCCTGGCCGCGACTTTGCCGGCGTGGTGGTGCAGGGCCCCCAGGCGCTGCTCGGCCAGGAAGTGTGGGGCACGGGTCGGGACCTGGGGTTCTTTGCCGACGGCTCCCACGCCCAGTATCTGACCGTGTCGGCCCAAGGTGTGGCGCGTAAACCGGCGCAGTTGAGCTTTGCTCAGGCCGCCAGCCTCGGCGTGCCGTACACCACCGCGTGGGATGCGTTGGAGCGCAGCGGTGTCGGCAGCGGCACACGGTTGCTGGTGATCGGTGCCAATGGCGCCGTGGGCCGCGCGGCCCTGGCCTTGGGGAAGATTCGTGGGGCCCAGGTACTGGCGGCGGTGCGCCGTGCGGATCAAGTCGAGACGTTGCAGGCCGAGGGGTACACCGCGATTGCCCTGGGCGAGCCTGATGCGCTGGGCGCCCAGGTACATGGGGTGTTCGAGGGCGGCGCAGAGGTGATCTTCGACACCACCGGTTTCTGGCTGCCGGCGGCGGTAGCGGGTCTGGCTCCGTTCGGGCGCATCGCGATCATCGCCGCGCCGGCGGACGGTCATGTGCAACTGCCGGCCCTGGCCCTGTATCGCAAGGGCGGCTCGGTGGTGGGCATCAATTCATTGCTCTACAACTGCGAACAATGCGCGGTGATGCTCGCGCAATTCGGGCGCTTCTTCGATGAAGGTACGTTGCCGCTGCCGACGGGCCTGCGCGAGGTGGCGCTGGCCGATGGGGTAGCCTGTTATGACGCGGTGAACCGGGGCAGCGCGGATAAATTCATTCTGCTGCCGTGAGAGGGCGAGGGCGCTTGCCTGATACAGCAAGCCCCTCGCGCAGGGCCATCGGCTCAGGCGTCTGGTACCCCTTTTTCCCACGCCGACCAGTTGTTCAAAATCGCCTGCACCAGCGGGTTACCGGCGCGGTACAGGTTCTCCAGCGCCGGCACGAAGCCGCCCTGGTCGGCGTACTTGAGCAGGTTATCCACCTCGCTGTAGCCGGGGTAGGGGCGGTCGAAGTCCGAGCCGGCACGCACTACCGCCAGGCGCTGGATGTCTACCCGGCCCTCGCGGCTGGCGCGCAGCAGGGCTTCGTAGGTGGAGTTGTCTTCCTGCTGGGTGGTGCAGTACTCGCCTTTGTTGTCGGTCAGCAGCTTGGTCCAGACCTCGGCGCGTTCGCTCAGCCGCGTGCCGGAGAACCAGGTATTGCCGGCAAGGGTGTCACAGCGAGTGACCTGCGGCGGCTGGTTGGCGGGGGCGGCGGGGTAGTGTTTGCGCCAGGCGGCCGACTCTTTGCTTTCGCTGAGTTCGACCTTATGGGACAAGGCAAACGCCTTGGCCTGCAACGCCGGGTTTAGCTCGAATACTTCGGTCTTGTAGTCCAGCGGCGGCTTTTCGTTGGGGCCTTTGGTGTTGATACCCAGGTAACCGGTCGGCCAAGCCTTGGGTGCATCCCGTGAATCCAACTCCCACTGGGTGCCGAATTCCACTAGGTAATGGGCCCACGCGGCGGTGCCGAGAGTGCCGTGCTTGGGGCTGATACCGGCGATACCGGCGACCAGGAAGTAGCTCTGGCGCAGGTCGAACTGCGACGACAACGCCAGCGCCAGGGTGGACGCGGCGGCGTTGGTCTGGCCCATGCCGGTGACCAGCAGGCACACGTCCTGGGTATTGCAGCGGATCACTGGATATTCGGCCGACAGACCCGGCACGCGCACTTCCTGCTTGAGCGCCAGACGGTCGATCCAGGTTTGCGCCTCGGGCGCGAACATGGTGATCAGCATCACTTTGGGCTTGATCGGCGCCTGTGCCAGCGCCACAGGGGCCAGCAAGGCGAGGCCGATGGCGATTGAGAGGCGGTTGAATACATTCATCGAGTGCTCCTTAGATCAGAATTGGTAGCCTACGCCGGCGTAATAACCCCAGCCGTCGGAACGCGCGCGGAAGTTGCCTTCGCCGAAATTCAACTCGCTGCCGTCCTCCCAGTTGCCGCCGTTGTGAAAGTAGCGGCCGACCAGGGTGAAGCGCAGGTGCGTGAACGAATACAGCAGCACGTTGGTCGCCACCAAGGCGTTGGCGGTGCGCGCCGGGTTGTCCTTGTGCAGGTCCGAGCCGAAATCGTAGTTGGTGAAGCCGATGTAGGTCAGCGAGGCGCCGTTGTCGAACTTGCCGATGGGCACGATGTACTTCATCTGCGCGCGGTAGCCGTCCCACGAATACTCGTTGCTGGCCCCGTAGTTTTCCCACTGGTAGCGCCCGTAGAAGTTGGCCGACAGGTTGACCCGCGAGTGGGTCTCTATGTCGGTGCCCAGCCCGCTGTACAGCGTATTGGCGCGGTTTTCCTTGTTGCTGCCGTGGTCGTAGATCCAGTCGAACGCCACGTACCATTCCTTGAACGGGCCGACGGCCAGGCTGCGGCCGGCCAGGTAGTCGATGGAGATTCGCGGTTCGTGCTCCATGAACACCGGCGAGCCATGGTCCCACACGCCTTTGTCATTGCTGTTACCGATGGTGAGGATCTTGGGCACATCGATATAGCCATACAGCTCAAACGGGCCTTTGCGGCCGAAATACTCGTATTCCAGGTAGATGTCATCGGTGGGCTTGGGGCCGAAGCTGATGTCTTTACTGCCGATCAGCGTGAGGTCTTGGTTGAACCAGTCCGACAGGTACACGCCTTTTTTCGCCGGGCTGGCTTCGGGGGCCAGGGTTTCGCCCTGTGCTGAGTCATCGGTGGGCTTGGACTGCGCCAAAATGGGTGCGCTGAGTAGTCCCGTAACGGCGGCCAGTAGCACAGAAACAGCCAATGGAGCGGGGAGCCGAGAGGTGCGATGCATTGAAAATCCCTGTTCTTGCGCGGTTTGAACCCGATTCTTCGGGCAGCTCGGAACTTGTCTGGCAAGTTCTTAGCGCAAACGTTTGCACAGGCTGTACCAACTTTGTTTAGCGCACTGAAATACCGGGGAAATTCGGTTAATAGTCGACCTGTTGATCAACATTGGCTGGGTGTCATTTTTTGCTGCTGTCGAACAGGTGCACGGCGGTGTCGCGCCGATAGTCGCTCGGGGTTTGCTGCATCTCGATGCGAAAGTGCCGATTGAAATTGGACAGGTTGGCGTAGCCCACTTCAAAGCAGATATCCGCCACCGACATCTCGCTTTGCAGCAGCAAGCGGCAGGCGCGCTGCACGCGAAATTTGCGCATCAGGTCGATAAAACCATGGCCGGTGTTGCGCTTGAAAAAACGCGAGAACCCCGGCTCGCTCATGTCCAGCTGACGGGCGATCTCCGACAGGCGCACGTCGCCGGTCAGTTCGCGCATGAGGTAGTCGAACGCCTTGTGGATGCGTTCGGCGCTGCGTGCGTCCAGGGTGGGGGCGTAGCAGGGGCTGGCCAGGGTTTGCATCTGATGCGTCGGGGCGTTTTTCAGGGTGTCGAGCAATTGCAGGAACAAGATCAAGCGTTGCAGGCCCTGGGCGCGACCGATGTCTTCCATCAGGCACGCGGCCCGCACGGCGGTGTCGCCACTGAAGGCCAGGCCGCGCCTCGCCTGTTCGAACAAGCGTTGTAAGTCGCCGAGTTCCGGCAGGGTGTTGCGCAAGGCGAGCAGGGCAGCCCCGTCGAATTGCAACACCACGTCGCGGCCGGCCAGGTATTCGCCGGGGGCGAGGTCGCCGATCCAGTCGTGGGGCAGGTCGGTGCCGATCAGCGCGACGTGCCCGGCGTTGAACGCACCAATGTAATCGCCCGCCACCAACTTGCCGCTGCCGTGGCGGATCAGGTGGATTTCAAACTCGGGATGATGGTTCCAGCGCGCCAGTTCATAGGGATAGTCGTGTTCGAACCAGCGAAAGCAATGGTCCGGCTCGGGCAGGATCACTTCGCGCTCTGCCGGGCGATGTTCGAACAGGGTGGCGCGGCTGACGGGCATGGGGATGCCTCTTGTTGGAGGGGGATTGCCTAAAAATACGCCGCTGGTCACCCGTGCGCTACCCGCGCCTCGGCCCGCCACTGATACTTTTTTGCCTCGGCGCCAAGGGTTAAAAAAGTACCAGAAGGGCATCCGCCACGGGTTTGTGAGGGCGTGACCAAGCTGCTGTAATCGGCGCTCAACAACAAAAACAACAGGTGGAAACCGCCATGCTCCCAACCTGCAAAACCACACTTGCCCATGCGCTGTTCGCGCTCAGCGGCCTGGCCCTGGCACTGCCCAGCCAGGCTGCCGACACCGTGACCATCGCCACCGTCAACAACAGCGACATGATCCGTATGCAGCGCTTGTCCAAGGTGTTCGAGCAGCAGCACCCGGACATCAAACTCAATTGGGTGGTGCTTGAAGAGAACGTCTTGCGCCAGCGCCTTACCACCGACATCGCCACCCAGGGTGGGCAGTTCGACGTGCTGACCATCGGCACTTATGAGACGCCGTTATGGGGCGCCAAGCACTGGTTGGAGCCGCTCACTCAACTGCCGCCCGACTACGATGTCGACGATATCTTCCCCTCGGTGCGCCAGGGCCTGTCGGTCAATAACACCCTGTACGCCTTGCCGTTCTACGGTGAAAGCACCGTGACCTACTACCGCACCGATCTGTTCCAGCAAGCCGGTCTGAGCATGCCCGCGCACCCGACCTGGAGCCAGCTCGGCGAATTCGCCGCCAAACTCACCGACAAAGCCCAGGGCCAATACGGGATGTGCCTGCGCGGCAAAGCCGGTTGGGGCGAGAACATCGCGCTGCTGAGTACCATGGCCAACGCCTTCGGTGCGCGCTGGTTCGACGAGCAATGGACACCGCAACTGACCAGCCCCGAGTGGACGGCGGCGGCCAATTTCTACGTTGACACCCTCAAGCAGTACGGGCCGCCGGGCGTGTCCAGCAATGGTTTCAACGAAACCCTGGCGCTGTTCAACAGCGGTAAATGCGCGATCTGGGTCGATGCCAGCGTGGCTGGTTCTTTCACCACCGACAAAAGTCAGAGCAAGGTCGCCGACCGCGTAGGTTTCGCGGCGGCGCCCACCGAAGTCACCGACAAAGGCTCTTCCTGGTTATACGCCTGGTCATTGGCGATTCCGGCCACGTCCAAGCACAAGGATGCGGCCAAGGCCTTTATCACCTGGGCGACGTCCAAGGACTACATCCAATGGGTCGCCGATCAAGACGGCATCACCAACGTACCGCCGGGCACCCGCCAATCCACCTATAGCGCGGCCTATCTGAAAGCTGCACCGTTTGCCCAAGTGACCCTGGCGATGATGCAACACGCCGACCCCGCCCACCCGTCGCTTAAACCGGTGCCGTACGTGGGCATTCAGTACGTGACCATCCCCGAGTTCCAGGCCATCGGTACGTCGGTCGGCAAGCTGTTCTCGGCCGCGTTGACCGGCGGCATGTCGGTCGACCAAGCCTTGCAGCAGGCGCAAACCAGCACCGAACGCGAGATGAAACGCGCCGGCTATCCCAAATAATGATCAGGACATCACCATGAAACGACTCGACGGTAAGAGCGCGTTGATCACCGGCTCGGCGCGGGGCATTGGCCGCGCGTTTGCCCAGGCCTATATCGCAGAAGGCGCCACGGTCGCCATCGCCGACATCAACTTGCAACAGGCGCGGCAAACCGCTGCCGAACTGGGCCCCCAGGCGTATGCGGTGGGCATGGATGTGACCGACCAAGCCTCCATCGATGCGGCCATTGGCGCCGTGGTGGCCCACGCCGGCAAGCTGGATATTCTGATCAACAACGCAGCGTTGTTCGACCTGGCGCCCATCGTCGACATCACCCGCGAAAGCTTCGAACGGCTGTTCTCGATCAACGTCGCCGGCACCCTGTTCACCCTGCAGGCGGCTGCGCGGCAGATGATCCGCCAGGGCCACGGCGGCAAAATCATCAACATGGCCAGCCAGGCTGGACGGCGTGGCGAACCGCTGGTGGCGGTGTACTGCGCGACCAAGGCGGCGGTGATCAGCCTGACGCAATCGGCGGGGCTGAACCTGATCCAACACGGCATCAACGTCAACGCCATCGCCCCCGGCGTGGTGGACGGCGAGCACTGGGAGGGTGTCGACGCGCTGTTCGCCCGGCATGAGGGCCTGGCACCGGGCGAGAAGAAAAAACGCGTGGGGGCCGAAGTACCGTTCGGGCGCATGGGCACTACCGAGGATCTGACCGGCATGGCGATCTTCCTGGCGACCAAGGACGCTGATTACGTGGTGGCCCAGACCTACAACGTCGACGGGGGTAACTGGATGAGTTGAGCCAGCCGGGCAGCCAGGCTACTCGGCAAAACTGCGATCAAAAAAGTACACCGCCCCAGGCTTCAGTTGTTGCAGCGTCGCCTGGGGCCTGCCGCCTTCGCCCGGCTTTTTACGGCCAGTCTCGCGCAGGTAGCCCGCCTCGGTCAGCTTCAACAAACGCTGACGAATACTGGTCTTGAGCACCGGTCTGCCCAGTACCACGGAAAAGATCGCCGTCGCTTGCGGCGCGCTGAATTCTTGGCCGAGGAACATCAACGGCAAGCTGCTGTATAGCGACTTGGACAACAACCGCTCCAGCACGGCTGCGACGATCAGGTTGTGATCGAATGGCAGCCGGATCCTGCCGTCCGCCACGGCATTGAGTGAAAACCAGCCCTGACGCTCACCCAGGCTGACCTCACCCGCCACGATTGCCAGGTAGTACGTCGACGACGACCAGCAGCGCGGGTCGCGAAACGCATCGCCCACCGTGCCGACCTGTTCGCACCACGCCAGTTCCAGGCCGACCTTGTCACTGGCGCGCAATCGCTCCACGGCATCCTTGAGGCTCAGATCTTGCACGTCGCCATTGACCACCACACCCGGGAGCGCCCAGTGCGCGGCGAACGGTTCGGCTTCGCGCTGATTCAGCAGCAGTTTGATCTCTCCCGATTCGCGGCAATAAAACAGCACGCATAGGTCGACGGTGTGGAGGTAGGGGCTGAGTGACATGGGGCATCCTTCTAAACAGCGGTGGGGACAGTCTAACAGATCGAAAAAATATGTCATGTACTTGCGCTGATACATATTGATAAATGTTTCTTGCAATGAAAGTACATGACGTGTACTTTTGTTTCCAGGCCACAGGAGAACCGCCATGACCCTTTCCAAAACTGCCATTGCTTCATTCGACGTCGATGCCCAGAAGAGCTTTACGCCCCTGTGCCCCAACGAGTTGCCCGTGGTCGGCGGTGATCAGATTGGTGCCGAGCTGAACTACATGGCCAGCCTGGTCGGCCACCGTATCGGCAGCAAAGATGCGCACACCCCTAACGCTCCGTGGGTGGTCCAGCAGCAGAGCGACATGATGCAAGCCACCGGCCTGGAACACGCCGACCTCACCTGGGTCAGCCACTGCGTGCCGGGCACCGAAGGCTTCACCTTGCTCGACGAACTGCCCACCCCGTATGACTACGATTACTTCGTCTGGAAAGGCGTCGAACCCGACCTGCATCCCTACGGCGCTTGTTACCACGACCTGCACGACAAGCTGTCCACTGGCGTCATCGAATATTTGAAAGCCCACGGCGTGGCCCGGGTGATCGTCGGCGGCCTGGCCCTGGATTTCTGCGTCAAGACCACCGCCTTGCAACTGCTCAAGGCCGGCCTGGAAGTGGTCCTGCACCTGCCGGCGTGCCGTGGGATCAGCGAGGAGGGCGGTGTGCAGGCCGTCAATGAGTTGCTCAAGGCGGGGGCCGTTATCAGCCGCACCCGCGAAGAACTGGCCGCGATGGCCACGCGTTAAGGAGAGACACCATGGAAAGTGCATACGACTACGAATCCCCGGTGATTCAGGGCTTGCTCGACACCGATTACTACACCTTCACCATGATGCAAGCGGTGTTGCACCAGCACCCCAACGTGGATGTCGAATACAACTTCATCGTGCGTTCCAAGGAAAAGCTCGGCCACTTGATCCCCGAATTGCGCGCCGAGCTGGAAAAACTCGCTGGCCTGCAAATGCGCGAAGGCGAGCTGCGCTTTTTGTTCAACCCGCGTTTTCGCGAATACCTTACACCCGACTACGAGCGCTTCCTCGGTCTGTTCCGCTTCAACCTGCGCTATATCCATGTGAGTGAAGTGGACGGCCAGCTCAACATCCGCGTGATCGGCCCGATGCTGCACTGCATCATGTTCGAGCAACCGGTGCTGGCCCTGGTCAGCGAACTGCGCAACCGCGATAAATACCCCGACGTGACTCTGGAAGACGTCACCCGCAAGCTCTATCAGAAATTCGACTGGCTGGAAAAAAACCTCAGCCGCGACGAACTCGCCGACCTGCGGGTGTCCGATTTTTCCACCCGTCGGCGCCTGTCGTTCAAGGCCCAGCGCGAAGTGGTAGACATCATGCGCCGCGATTTCCCCGGCCAGTTTGTCGGTACCAGCAACGCCCACCTGGCCTACGAGTTTGACCTGCCGCTGATCGGCACCATGGCCCACCAATGGCTGATGGTGCACCAGCAACTGGGGCGCCTGCGCGAAAGCCAGAACGCCGCGCTGGAAAACTGGGTACGTGAATACCGCGGCCGCCTCGGCATTGCCTTGACCGACTGCATCAGCACCGATTTTTTCCTCAAGGATTTCGACCTGTACTTCGCCAAGCTCTACGACGGCCTGCGCCAGGACTCCGGTGATCCCATCGTGTGGGCCGATAAAGTGCTGGCCAGATACAAGGAACTCGGCATCGACCCCATGACCAAAGACCTTATGTTTTCCGATGGGCTGAACTTCGAAAAATGCCTGCCGATCCTGCGCCACATTCGCGGCAAGGCTCGCTTCGGTTTCGGCATGGGCACCAGCCTGGCCTGCGATGTGGACGGCGTGGAGCCGCTGAGCATTGTGATGAAGCTGGTGCGGGTCCACGGCGAACCGGTGGTGAAGTTCTCCGATGACCCGGTGAAAAACGTCTGCGAAGACGCCTCGTTTTTGCAGTACGCCGCGCAAGTCTTCAACGTTGGCAAAGTGGAGGTGTGACATGCAAACCCAGGACCGCATCGCTCAGGAGCTGAACATCAACCGCGGGCTGGTCAAGGGCGGTGAGCCCCAGGAAATCCAGCGCCGCATCGATTTCATCAAACACACATTGCGCCAGTCCGGCTGCACAGCGCTGGTGCTGGGCATCAGCGGCGGCGTCGACTCGCTGGTGGCCGGCCGTTTGTGCCAGTTGGCTGCCGAGCAACTGCGTGACGATGGCTATCCCGCGCGGTTTATCGCCATGCGCCTGCCTTACAAGAGCCAGGCCGATGAGCACGATGCTCAGGCCTCCCTGGACTTCATCAAGCCGGACCAGATCGACACCCTGAATATCGCCTCCAGTGTCGACGGCTTGATGGCCAGCCTGGCGGCCAGCGAAGCCAGCGCCGCGCAGGTGGATTTCATCAAAGGCAACGTCAAGGCCCGTGCCCGTATGATCGCGCAGTACGCGGTGGCCAACCTGCACAACGGCCTGGTGGTGGGCACCGACCATGCCGCCGAAGCGCTGATGGGCTTCTTCACCAAGTTCGGCGACGGCGCCTGTGACCTGGCGCCGCTGTCCGGCCTGACCAAGACCCAGGTACGCCTGCTCGGCACCGCACTGGGCGCGCCGGCCAACCTGGTCAAAAAAGCCCCCACCGCCGACCTCGAAGAACTGGCGCCGGGCAAACTGGACGAAGTCGCTTACGGCTGCACCTATGACGATATCGATGCCTACCTGATGGGCGAACCCGTCAGTGAGCAGGTACGCACGATAGTGGAGAGCGCCTACCGCAAGACCGCACACAAACGCGCGCTGCCTGTCGTTCCCCTCTAACCTCATACCCTGTCCGGGACGAGTGGGCTTGCTTATGGTGAACAGGCTCGCAGGTGGTGAGCGAGCGTGCTCCCACAGTTAAACTCCTCTGGGCCACCACCCGGCACTCGGTGCATTTGGCCCCATAGCCATAGATCTCTACACAAGTTTTAAGGCTGAAATAACTCTGTGGTGAGCGGGCTTGCCCCGCGCTGGGCTGCGAAGCAGCCCCAAACCCAGGC
>NZ_JARVSL010000006.1:0-53265 GCF_030209215.1 Pseudomonas sp. efr-133-TYG-23
TTCGAAACCCGCGTGATCGAGTACCAGACCGGCGGTGCGCTGAGCTGGGATTGATTAACAAGTAACAGTAAAAAGAGCTGCTCACGGCAGCTCTTTTTTTTGACAAAAACTCAGGATCGGACCTACAGCATGGAAATGCTTGTCTTCACACTTATCAGCATCGCCCTACTCGCTCTTGGTGCCTGGAGCATTCTTTCGGGAAGACTCTACAGACAACCATTTGCCCTGTATCTAATTGGTTTTCTATTGGCGCTGGGGGGCGGGTACATCGCGTACGGCCTGGATCTGGGTTCTCAAAACGGTACAGTTTCTAAATTTTTCACCCATCTCAAACTCGCCTCATCGTTTGTCAGTTACACCATCGCAGCAGCGGGCGGCAGCCTCATCGCCAGCGGTATTGTTCTGAAAGCACAACACCAGGCCCAAAGGGACTACCTGAAAGCGAAAGCCTGCGTAGACCTGATTCTGGACAACATCAGGATCATTCAATTGAGCGCCAAGGAAATACTCGACGACCCTGCAAGATTCCCTTTAGAACAACAGGAAAAAAGACTCCGCGCGTTGCGCGAACGCTTTTGTGACCAGACGATCGCGCTGCGTCAAGCCACTGATCAACTAGATCGGATGGCGCATCTATAGAGGCCTGGGTGGGGGCAGGCTTATTTTTGGGGGCCGGCCACTTCTTGAAGTACATCAACGCAAGCACCTGCCCCCAGAAGGGTTCGGATCGCATCACCAATGCTGTAGCCTTGTGCCCCAATTGCCATCAGCGTTGTCACCGATCAGCGACCGGGGTGCTTTCACCGAAGCGCTCTACACCAGATCGGAAGATTGGCACGGGAGTAAACTCCTGCTGTCACACCTGATGCACGAAAAAAATACTAGATAGGACCGAGGCCAACCCGTGAACCCAGACATGCTCGAAGCCGGCCCCGTTGATGCCAAAGTACTCTCCGTCTTTGACTTCGACGGCACCCTCACCCACCACGACAGTTTCGTGCCCTTCCTCAAGTTTGCCTTCGGCAGCGGCGAGTTTTATGGCCGGATGGTCAAGCTGGCGGTGCCGGGGCTGCGTTTTTTGTTGCGGCAGATCAGCCGGGACGAGTTGAAGGCGCAGTTGATCCGCACCTTTATGACCGGGGTGGAGAAGACGTGGGTGCAGCAGAAAGCCGAAGAGTACTGCCAGCGCAATTGGGCGCGGCTGATGCGCCCGGCGGGGGTGCTGTCGGTGGAGCAGGAGTTGGGCTCAGGGGCGGAGGTGACGCTGTGCTCTGCATCGCCGGCGTTGGTGCTGCAGCCATTTGCCGATCGGCTTGGGATCAAGTTGATTGGCACGGAGCTGGAGGTAGTCGACGGGGTGTTGACCGGCAAGCTCACCGGCAATAACTGCCGTTGTGAGAATAAAGTGCTGCGGCTTGAGGCGGTGTACGGGGATCTGGGGGAGTATCGACTGCGGGCCTGGGGCGATACGCGTGGGGATCGGGAGTTGTTGGCGGCGGCGCAGGATGCGCATTTTCGGCATTTTCATGCGAAGAAGAAAAAGCGCGCTCGGTTGCAGCGGTGATGCGGGTGGAGACGTTCGACAGGGAAACCGAGTCGGTCCCATCGCGGCCTCGCTAAAGCTCGGCACCTCCCACATTTGACCTTTTGCAGCCCGTTGATCTGTGTTCGGCGAAGGGTTTATGGGGTGACTTTGAGATTTACGCCCAGGGCGGTGGCAAAGGCTTTTACCAGCGGACTTCTGGGCGCGTTGTGGCGCAGGATCAGGTTAAACGCCGTGCTCAGGTGAACCTGCTCCGGGCACAGTGCGCGCAGGCGCCCTTCCCTTACCAACGGTGTGGCGTAGTGTTCGGGCAGGAAACCGATAAAGCGGCCGGTAAGAATCAGGATGGCGACGGCTTCGACCTGGGAGGCTGAGGCCGATTGGCTGTCGTAGTTGACGAAATGGCTCTTATCGCGATGGATCGCATACCGATGGTTGACCACTTCATATTGGCGCAGCACCTCAGGCGTGATGTCGTTCGCGGTGAACAGCGGATGTCCTACGGCGCAGTAGACGTGGGCCCTTTCTTCGTAGAGCGGGAAGTAGTCGAATTCTTCGCGGCGCTGGTATACGGGAACAATACCGACGATCAAGCGCCCTTCCACTACGCCGCGCTCAACTTCATCCAATTGCGAGGCATGTAGGCGCAATCTTATTTTTGGCGATTGGCTATGTAAGGCGCCCAGGGCTTTAATCAATGGTGAATTAACATCGGAGACGGTGTTATCAATAACTCCGACACTAAGATCACCAATAAGCTCGTTTTGCGCCGAACTAAGCTTGTCTCTGAAACTGTCCACCGAAGCAAATAACTCAATGCTCGCCTGATACACCAGCTTGCCTTCTTCGGTCAGCCCGAAGCCTTCGCGGCCCCGCGTACACAGGCGCATGCCGATGCGGATTTCCAGGTCGGAAATCTGTTTGCTGATGGCCGCGAGGCCCACGTTCAGCTCGTTTTGCGCGGCACTGAAGCCTCCCGCCTCGACCACGGCCATAAATACCCGGAGCAATTTGAAGTCCAGGCCGCTCAGTTGCAAAGGCGGTCGAGTGCCGGGTTTTGGCGCTATGTTTCCAGAATTGGAAAGTGGGGTTTCCATAATACGCGTTGACCTCTAGTGCCATATTCAAACAGGCTTTGACCCAATCCTTGAATACAGCCAGGCGGCGATAATGAACATAAACAACCGCCCTTGGCAACCTTGAATACGGTGCGTCAGACGCCGGTTCAACCCGATTGAAAACTTACTTTTACTGCCTCCGACTCTTCTAAAAACAAGCGTGAGGAACACCTATGTCTCAGCCCACCGACCGCCTTTGGGGCGCGCGTTTCAAGAGTGGCCCGTCCGCGGCATTGGCGGCGCTGTCCCGTTGCCCTGAGCGTTATTTCCGCCTGACGCCCTACGACCTGGCTGGCTCCCGCGCCCATGCCCGTGAGTTGCAGCGCGCCGGGCTGCTGGACGAATCGGAGACCCTGCGCACGCTGCAAGCACTGGACACTATCGGCGAGGATTTCGCCGCCGGCCGCCTGCATCCGACCCGGGATGACGAAGACGTCCACACCTTTATCGAACGCGTCCTGACCGAGCGCCTCGGCGCCCTCGGCGGCAAGCTGCGCGCCGGGCGTTCGCGCAACGATCAGACGGCCAATGATCTGCGCCTTTTCCTACGGGACCATGCGCGCACCATCGCCACCGAGGTGCTGGGGTTGCAGCAGGCATTGGTGACCCAAGCCGAACAGCATATCGAGAGTATCTGCCCGGGCTTTACCCACTTGCAGCAGGCCCAGCCGATTGTGTTCGCCCACCACTTGCTGGCTCACGCCCAGTCGATGTTGCGTGACGTACAGCGCCTGGTGGATTGGGATGCGCGCACGGCATTGTCGCCGTTGGGCGCGGCGGCGATGGCAGGTTCCGCGATTGCGCGTCAACCGCAGCAGTCGGCTGAGGAAATGGGCTACAGCGCACCCTGCGAAAACTCCATCGATGCCGTGGCCAGCCGCGATCATGTAGCGGAATTTTTGTTTGTGGCGGGCATGCTCGGGGTGAATATTTCGCGGCTGTCCGAAGAGTTTTGCCTGTGGTCGTCGCGCCAGTTTCGCTGGGTCGTGCTGGACGATGCCTACGCCACCGGTAGCTCGATCATGCCGCAGAAAAAGAACCCGGACATTGCCGAATTGGCACGGGGCAAGGCCGGACGTTTGATCGGCAACCTGACCGGGTTGATGTCGACGCTCAAGTCGTTGCCACTCTCCTACAACCGCGATTTGAGTGAAGACAAGCACAGCGTGCTGGACAGCGTCGACACCCTGCTGCTGGTGCTGCCGGCCATGGCCGGGATGGTCGCGACCATGAAGGTGCAGGTGGAGGAGCTGCGGCGCCAGGCCCCCATGGGTTTTACCTTGGCGACCGAAGTGGCCGATTGGTTGGCCACCCGTGGCGTGCCGTTCAAGGAGGCCCACGAGATCACCGGCGCTTTGGTGCAGGCCTGTGAGAAGCATGAGATCGAATTGTGGGAAGCCTCGCCGGCGATGCTGGCCGAGGTGGATGCGCGGTTGACCCCTGAAGTGCGCGATTGCCTGACCTTGGAAGCGGCGATTGCTGCGCGCAGTGGCTGGGGTGGGACGGCGCCGGAGCGGGTGCGCGAGCAGATCGGGCGGTTGAAGGTGGCGTTGGCTGAGCAGCAGAAATGGGCTGAGAGTTACCTGGGGTTTCGGCTTTGAGCCACTGGAATAGGTGGTGCCTGCACTGACGCTTTCGCAGCCAAGCCAGTTCCCACATTTTGACCGCATTTCAACAGTTGCACCGAGTACAGCGGTAATCGCTTTTTTGGAGAATCACCATGAACCCAACCCCTGCCGAGCGCTTGCAAGCCGAGCGCAAGCAGTCCGAGAACCAGTTCGATATCACCCAGTACGAACATGTGCCGCGGCGCTATTACGGGCGCATGTTCTTCGCCACGTTGATTGTGATCGTCCTGGCCGCACTGTTGCGCGCATTCGCCAATGGCCAGATCGAATGGTCTTACATCGGTCAGTTCCTCACGTCTGAGGCCATTCTGTGGGGCCTGGTGAACACCATCGTCATGTCGATCCTGGCCATGGCGCTGGGCGTGGTGATCGGCGTGATCACCGCGATCATGCGCATGTCGGCCAACCCGATCCTGCGCTACGTGGCCATCACTTACACCTGGCTGTTCCGTGGTACGCCACTGATTCTGCAACTGCTGCTGTGGTTCAACCTGGCATTGATCTTCCCGGTGATTGCGATCCCGGGCCTGTTCAGCATCGACACCGTCGACCTGATGACGCCATTCGTGGCCGCCCTGCTCGGCCTGAGCATCAACCAGGGTGCCTACACCGCCGAGGTGGTGCGCGCCGGTTTGCTCTCGGTGGATACCGGCCAGTACGAAGCGGCCAAATCCATCGGCATGCCGAGTCTGCAGGCGCTGCGTAGGATCATTCTGCCGCAGGCCATGCGCGTGATCATTCCGCCAGTAGGCAACGAGTTCATCAGCATGGTGAAAATGACCAGCCTGGCCAGCGTGATTCAGTACTCGGAGCTGCTGCACAACGCGCAAAACATCTACTACGCCAACGCCCGGGTCATGGAGCTGCTGATCGTCGCGGGCATCTGGTACCTGGCGGTGGTGACCGTTCTTTCATTTGGCCAAAGCCGCCTGGAGCGTCGCTTTGCCCGCGGCGCCGGCAAGCGTTCGTAAGTCTGGGTTGAGGAGATTTGCCCCATGAGAAGCATCGTCAAGGCCGTCAACCTGAACAAGTATTACGACCAGTATCACGCGCTGCGCGACATCAATATCGAGGTCGAGCAAGGCGAGGTGATGTGCATCATCGGCCCGTCCGGCTCGGGTAAAAGCACCCTGCTGCGCTGCGTCAATCAACTGGAAAAAATCGACAAGGGCGGCCTATGGGTCGACGGCGAGCTGGTGGGTTACCGGGTGGTCGGCAACAAGCTGCACGAGATGAACGAAGTGCAGATCGCCCGCCAACGCCTGGCCACCGGCATGGTGTTCCAGCGCTTTAATTTGTTCCCGCATATGACCGTGCTGCAGAACATCATCGAAGGCCCGTGCCAGGTGCTCAAACGCTCGCCCAAGGAGGCCATCGAAGATGCCATGGAGCTGCTGGCCCGCGTCGGCCTGGCGGACAAGCGCAATGCGTATCCGGTGGAATTGTCCGGCGGTCAGCAGCAGCGTGTGGCGATTGCCCGCGCCCTGGCGATGCGTCCCAAGTTGATGCTGTTTGACGAACCCACGTCGGCCCTCGACCCGGAGCTGGTAGGAGAAGTGCTGTCGGTGATGCGCGATTTAGCCACCACCGGCATGACCATGATCGTGGTCACCCATGAGTTGGGCTTCGCACGTGAAGTGTCCAACCGCATGGTGTTTATGGACGCCGGCCAGATTGTGGAAGCCGGCAGCCCCGAAGAAATTCTAATAAGCCCACAAAACCCGCGTACCCAAAGCTTTATTTCTGCCGTTCGCACTTAACTAAATAACTAACGAGAACGCCCCCATGAAAAACCTGTTTATCCCTACCCTGCTCGCCGGCCTGATGGCCTCCACTGCTGTGTTCGCCTTGCCGGCGGCCATCAAGGACAAAGGCGAAATCAGCGCGGCCATCGTGCCGAACTACCCGCCGATGGATTTCAAAGACCCGGCCACCAACAAACTCACCGGTTTTGACTTTGACCTGGGCAATGCGTTGGCCGAGCGCCTGGGTGTAAAGATCAAATGGCAGGAAACCGGCTTCGAGCAGATGCTCAGCGGCCTGACCACCAAGCGCGTGGACATCGTGCTGTCAGGCATGAGCGACACCGCCGAACGGCAGAAATCGGTGACCTTTATCGACTACTTCACCAGCGGCCCACAGCTGTACACCCTGGCCAAGCGTGAAGAGATCAAGGAATTGACTGACTTGTGCGGTAAAAAAGTCGGCACCAGCCGCCGCACCACTTGGCCGTCGGAGATTACCGCATGGAGCAAGGAACACTGCGAAGCGGCGGGTAAACCAGGCATCGTAGTGATCGGCACCGAAGGTTCGGCGGACGCGCGAGCGCAGTTGCAGCAGAACCGCCTGGATGCGGCGATGCAGGGCAGCGAAACCATTCCGTATCTGATGTCGTTGGACAAGGGCAAGTACAAGCCGGTGGGCCTGGCGATTTCCAAGCAATTCACCGGGCTGGGCATCGAGAAGAGCAACACCGAGCTGGTCACGGCGATCAGTGAGACGTTGCAGGCCATGATTGATGACGGCACCTACGGCAAGATTCTGAAGAAGTGGGACCTGGAGCAAGGGGCGGTCGAGAAGATCACCATCAATGCCGGCCAGTAACAACACGGTCTGAAAATGTGCGAGGGGCTTGCCCCGATAGCGGTGGTTCAGTTAACTGATGCTTGTCTGATACACCGCTATCGGGGGCGAGCCCCCTCCCACCTTTGATCTGTGTTGTCGTTAAGTACTCTTTAGGACGCTCGCCTTCACCGTGGCCACCTACTCGCTGGTAATCCGCCGCTTGATGATCTGCTCGGTCACCATCGTGGTCAGCCGCGCCATGACCAGCCCGTTGCTGGCGCTGCTATTGAGCACCCGCCTGGGCCTCAACCAGCAGGACATCGGCCTGTTGATGGGCGTCGCGGTGTTTATCGCCACGCTGCTGGGCTTGTATGGCGGCTACATCATCGATCGTTTGGAAAAACGCAAGCTGTTGATCCTGGCGATGCTCTCCAGCTCCATCGGTTTTCTGTTGCTGACCTTTGCCAGCAACCTCTACCTCACCACCTTGACCCTGGTGATCACCGAAGCCGCCTCGGCACTGTTTTTGATCGGCTCCAAGGCAATCATCAGCGAAAACCTGCCGGTGGGGGAACGGGCCAAGGTGTTTTCCCTGCGTTACACCCTGACCAACGTCGGCTACGCCACCGGCCCCATGGTGGGCGTGGTGATAGCCGGGCATATGCCGTTGGCGCCGTTTTTGATCGCCAGCGCGATTGCCTTGGGCAGTGTGTTCCTGATGATCGGCATCCCGCCCACTCAACGCGACGAAAGCGTCAAGCCACTGAGTTTTCTCAGCACGCTGCGCACCTTGCGCAACGATCGCACGTTGATCCTGTTCACCAGCGGCAGCTTGTTCAGCACCATTGTCCACGGGCGCTATACGCTTTATCTGTCACAGTTTCTGCTGGTGGCCTACAAGCCGGAGCAGGCGCTGAAAATTCTGTCAGCGGTGCTGGCATGCAATGCCGTTACCGTGATCGCCATGCAATACCAGATCGGCCGCTTCCTCAAGCGTGAGCAATTACGCTACTGGATCGTGCTGGGCACCACGCTGTTCATCGCCGGGTTGGTTGGCTTCAGCCTCGCGGACGGTCTGCTGAGCTGGTGCGTGGCAATGTTCGTGTTCACCTTGGGCGAGATGATCATCTACCCATCGGAGTTCCTGTTTATCGACACCATCGCCCCGCAAGCGCTGCGTGGCAGTTACTACGGCGCACAGAACCTGGCGGCGTTCGGCGGGGCGATGAGCCCGGTGATCTGCGGCTATCTGTTGATCAACGCAGCCCCCACCAGCATGTTCTACGCCCTGGGTGCGTTGACCGCGCTGGGCGGCACCTTGTGTTTTCTGAGTGGGCGGCGGGTTGCAGGTTCTTGCTGATATTTACCCAGGATCCGGCTATTAATAACGAACTTTCTCACGGACCCGAGCCCTATGAAATTCGACACGGCCTACTGCCTGAGTCTCGACGAAAAGCTATCGATCTATGATGTGCGCGAGCTGAATTTCGACGAAACCGTCGCCTTCGACTCTGACAAGGACAGCTTTCTGTGCCCCAACGACGTGTGCCGCGCTGCGTTCCAAGCGAGCAACGTGCTGACCACCTTCAACGCGAAAAACGTCAACTACCTGCGCACGCCACACTTCAAGAACACCCCGGCCACCCAGCATATCGACGGCTGTCGTTACGCCAGCACGCACAAGGGCGCTGCGGGCGAAAGCGACGACGAGCGAGAGGACAATTTCCCATCGGAATTTGTACTGACGCGACGAACTTACCCACGCAACGCCGCACTGCCCGGTAACGAAGAGAAAATCCCACAAGATCCGACGAAAACACCTTCAATCCGCGTAGGTTCCCCCGCCAGCTCCCACGAAAGTACACCGGACAAAACCAGCGTGTTCGCCCATCCGGTGGAGTGCTATGTGTCGAACATCGACAATAAGGACAAGCTGAAAAGCATGCCGTTGAAGATCGGCGATCACACCGCGACCTACTGGACGTTTTTCAAGAAAATCGAATACCTGCAAGACAACAAGGGCCTGATTTACTGGGGCAAGATCAAAGAGATTAAGGACTACACCAACAGCTTTCGCATCGACTTCGAAAAGAAGGTATGGCTGGACAAGAAACCCTATTCGGTGAATGTATACCTGAGCAAAAAACTCATCGAGAACTATCGCAAACGCAAGGCATTCCTGGAGCAGATCAAAGCGGCTGTCGACAGTGAACGCACGCTATATTGCTTCTTTTACGGCGTGACCCCGGAGTTGAAACAGGTGCCGAGCAAGAAAAACCCCGAACAGACGTTCGGGGTATTCAGCGCGGATATCGAGAACCTGGACCACCTGATCATTCGCGAGGCGCCAGGGGTGCAATAGCAGGTGGCTCAACGCCTAGAGACGGCACCAGTTGATGAGCGGTCAAAACAACTGTACAAAAACACAGTATAGTTTGCCCTCACTCGTCGAACCCTGGAGAAATTCCATGTCCTCTCTGGCAATCAGTTCTTTCGTAGACCAACAGATCCTGCTGCACCAATTCACCGCCAAGCACTGCGTGCAGGCCCGCGCCATGTTGGGCTGGAGCCGGGAAGAGCTGGCACGCCAGGCAGGTGTGACGGTCGACGCAGTGCAACGCTTTGAGCAGCACGTCGAGGCCGATGACGAAACCCGCCTGGCGTTGGCGTTTCGGCTGGAGGCTGAAGGGTTGGTATTCTTCCCGGGCTTCGCACCGGGATGGGGTATGACCGCTCGCAAGTGGGCCGCCAGCCCCACCGAACCCGCCGCCCAGAGCATGATTGCACGGCTGATGGGCTCCACCGCGGCAGCCATGGACTCGACCACGCCTCACGCCAATGGAGCTTAGCCACTCAGCCTATTCCGTGCCTACGGCGGTTATGAAGATGTCAGCCTAGCGGCGTTGCGATAGGCCTGTGCCAGCGCCGCCAGAGAGTCCCTGGACCATCGCGCGCCGTAAAACCATAACGTGGCGCCATCTTCGAGGGGTTCGCCCACCTTGGGGTAGCCAGTCCAGCAAGCCGCATGGAATGCCCCGCTGCGGCTGTCCGACACCAGGGCATCCAGACGGTATTGGTTTATCAGATCATCGATTTCATTGCGGGTATGCAGGTCGAATTGCAGGCTGGCGTCCAACCGCTGCGCAGACACTGGAAACAGCAACGCCCCTCCCCGGCGCAGCCTCTCCAGTGCTCGCATGAAGGATGCGGAGTGCTCAATGGAGTCGTGGGCATCGCCCTGCTGGTAGCGGTCGGCAAACCCTACACGCGTGCCAGCCAGAAGTGGGGTAGCCGTGCGGGTGGTGTCGTTTTGCACCAATGGCACTTCCACCATCACCGGCTCGGTAGGGTCCACGCCGCTTAACGCGATGAGTGACAGCGACGGATCCCGCATGGGTTTTGCAGGCAGGCTGGGCGCGTTGAAACCGGGAATCGGAATATGACTTTCCAGATGAATACGAGCTTGGGGGGCCGTATCGAAAGCAATACCCTTTTTTGCGCCGCCAGCGTCAGCGGAGACCGGAGGCGGGCCGCAGGTGGGTTTTGTCGATTCGCCCTGCACCAGCCCCAGTGACAACACTGGGCAAACGACTGTTTTTGAACACGGTTTCCTGTAATCCTTTTCCATCGGATGGCCCCCCTGCGATGATTTTCCGGGGGATGATCGCACCCTTGACTGGCGCCTGTCGCAGCCTTGAAACAGCTTGAAAACTCCTTTTTCGACGACACTTTCGTCAGCTCGACAGATGCTCCCGAGCACCATGGGTTTCCACGTCCAGCCACCAGGCATGCCCACGCTCTGGCTGATTCAAACTGAATGCCCGTCCCATTGGCGGCGTTGCAATCGACACATTGCGCTCCCACGCCAATGCCATGATGCGATCAAAGGGTTCGTGCCAGGCATGGAACGCCAGGTCGAAGGTGCCGTTGTGGATCGGCAGCAGCCAACGGCCCTTGAGGTCGATATGGGCCTGCAGGGTTTGCTCGGGTTGCATGTGAACATGGGGCCAGTCGACGTTGTACGCACCGGTTTCCATCAATGTCAGATCGAAGGGGCCGTAGTGTTCGCCGATGCGCTTGAAGCCGTCGAAGTAGCCTGTATCGCCGCTGAAAAAAACTCGACGAGGGCCGTCGATCATGACCCATGAACACCAGAGAGTCTGGTTGGCATCGAACAGGCCGCGCCCGGAAAAATGTTGGGCGGGGGTGGCGACAAAACGAATGCCATCCACCTCGGTGCCCTGCCACCAGTCCAATTGACGCACTTTGCTGGCATCTATCCCCCACTTGACCAAGATGTCGCCCACGCCCAGCGGCGCGAGGAAATGCCGGGTTTTGTCGGCCAGTTGGATGACAGCATTGCGGTCCAGATGGTCGTAGTGGTTGTGGGAAAGAATCACCGCTTCAAGGTCAGGCAGTTCATCCAGACTGATCGGCGGTTGGTGGAAACGCTGGGGGCCGGCCCAACTGAATGGGGAAGCGCGTTCGGCGAAGACCGGGTCGGTCACCCAGAACTTGCCGCGCATTTTCAACAGCACGGTGGAATGCCCAAGGCGAAACACACTGTGGTCCGGCGCATTCCATAACTGCTCGCGGGTCAGCGGTTCGACGGGTATGGCCCCTACCGGCCGCGTTGTGCGGGGTTTGTTAAACAGCATATTCCAGAAAATACGCAACGTTTTGCCGAACCCACCATGCTGCACGGGGGCTTCGTTGCTGAAAGCGCCCTTACCCTGCTCGGCGGGTTTGGCTGAAGGGACGACACGGGATGAAATCATGGCCATGACAGAGTGACTCCTACAGTCCGCTCACAAACTACACTGCACAGTGTAGTTTCAAGATTGCAACAAAACCCGTAACAAGTAAACTACCGAGTGTAATTTCCCTCCTGAGAGCCGACCGCCGACCATGACTGCCCCTCAACGTCTTACCGACCGCAAACGCGAAGCCATCGTGAGCGCGGCGATCAGCGAATTTCGCGAAAACGGTTTTGAGGTCACCAGCATGGACAAGATCGCCGCCACTGCCGGGGTCTCTAAACGCACGGTCTACAACCATTTCCCGAGCAAAGAAGAATTGTTCGCCGAGATCCTTCATCAACTCTGGGCCAGCACGGTCGCGCAGTTAGACGTCTGCTACAGCAGCGACCGCCCGTTGCGCGAACAGTTGCGCGGGTTGCTGGAGGCGAAGATGAAGATGATGTCGGATAACAACTTTCTCGACCTGGCCCGAGTTGCCATTGCCGCCACGATCCATTCGCCAGAACGCGCGCAGGATATGGTCACGCGTTTGAGCCAACGGGAAGAAGGCTTTACCCAATGGGTCCGCGCGGCTCAAGAAGACGGGCGGCTATCCGGCAACGATCCGGCCTTTGCCGCTCACCAGATCCAGAGCCTGCTCAAGGCGTTTGCATTCTGGCCGCAGATTACGCTGGGCCAACCTACCCTCGACGCGGCCACTCAGGCCAGCGTGATTGAGTCCGCCATCGACCTGTTTCTGGCCGGCTACGAAATCAAGCCCATCACACAGCCATAACGACTGTTGCAACAGCGACATTCCTGGTCGCTTTTGACGCATCTGCCATCCTTTTTGCGCAAATGGCCTGGAAGGACACTGATTATTCCTACCTGAATAATTGACAATATTCACGGGAGTTATCCGATCAGCGGTAATTCCCGCGAATGCGTGCCTTTATATCTACAAAAAAATCAGCTAACCCAGGTATCTATGGAAAACCGACAAGGCAAAGGGATCTCGTTTGCCAGGCGTATCTACAAGCCAAGAATCATCGGCGCGGCCATGTGCTGCCTCAGTGTGACCGCCGCGCTCTACCCGCTGGGGATGCCTGCGTGGATCTGGGCGGCGCTGCTGGTCAATGGTTTTGTCTGGCCTCATGTGGCGTATCAACTGGCTATCCGGGCCAAGTTTCCCTACAACGCTGAACGGCGCAACCTGCTGTTTGACGCCCTGTTCAGCGGGTTTTGGACCGCAACGCTGCAATTTACGCCGTTGACCAGCGTCACCCTGCTGCCGATGGTAGCCATGAACAACGTGGCCGCCGGCGGCCAACGTTTGTTGCTAGGCGGGCTGCTGGCCCAATTGTTCGGAGCAGGATTGGCCTGGGTGTTGTTTGGCGTGCAGCTGAACCTCAATGTCAGGCTGATAGAGGTGTATGCCTGCCTGCCGATGCTGACGCTCTACCCCATGGCTATCGGCATGGTCTGCTATCAGTTGGCGATAAAACTGTCGGACCACAAACGCACGCTCAGCGCCCTGAGCCGTATCGACAGCCTCACGGAGCTGCTCAATCACGGTTCCTGGAAAGACTTGCTGAACCTTAAGTTCCACAAGTGCCAGCATCAGAAAAGCCACGCCACCATCGCGCTGATCGATATCGATCACTTCAAGCAAATCAACGACACCCACGGCCATATCGTCGGCGACACGGTGCTGCGGCAACTGAGCCTGGAGCTACGGCGCAACCTACGGGATAACGACCTGGCCGGACGTTATGGAGGCGATGAATTCTGTGTGATCCTTCCGCAAATGTCGCTGGAAAAGGCAGCACAACGCATGGAACGCCTGCGGGAAACCTTCGGCAACTATCGCATCCCTCACCTTCCGGAGCTTAAGGTCAGCCTGAGCATCGGCCTGGCGGATTTCCAGCCGGTCTACGACGATGCAGCCAGTTGGCTGAATGCGGCAGACCGTGCCCTGTATGCCGCCAAACACACCGGCCGCAACCGGGTCTGCGTCAACACCGACAGCCTAGCGCGCTCGGCCTGATAGTGGCTCAATGACATCTCGTCCGAAATATCCGCGTTTTCCCGCAGCGATACCATAATGCCTTTACTGGCCACCCGCCCAAAAAGGTCCTGTCCTGGGACGAACTTCTGGTCGGGCTGATCACTCTGAACCGGTTGTTCCACCCACACTGCCAGCACACGGAGGCTGGCAATGAGCACGTCAGCCGTAGGGTCTATGCCTTACGGGGGCAGGCGCATAACCATGGATAACCTCAGACGCTTGCTTGCTCGAGCACACCATCATGTTTTTCAACACTCATAAGAAAATGATCGACACCCTGCAATACACCCTCAATCAACAGAACAGCCTGCTGAACGCCATGGAACGCTCCATGGCAGTGATCGAGTTCGACCCGCAAGGCCAAGTGCTGCGGGCCAACGATAACTTTCTCAAAACCTTGCGCTACCGAGCCGACCAAGTGGTGGGCCAACCCCATCGAATGTTTTGCACCGCCGCATTTGCCCGCAGCGCCGAATACGCCCAGTTGTGGACGAACCTGCGCAGCGGCCAGTTCCAGTCCGGCACGTTCGAACGGGTGGCTGGCGACGGCCAGTCGGTGTGGCTGGAGGCCAGCTACAACCCAGTGTGCGATGACACCGGCCGCCTGATCAAAGTGGTCAAGTACGCCATGGACGTCACCCCGCGCATGCAAAGCGAAAGCGAATCCAACGGCAAACTCGAAGCCATCGGTCGGGCCATGGCAGTGATCGAGTTCAACTTGGACGGCACGGTGATCACGGCCAATACCAATTTCCTGCAACGCATGGGTTATAGCCTGGCGCAGATCCAGGGCCAGCATCACCGTATTTTCTGCGCCCCCAACACCGCCGGCACCCAGGCTTACAGCGATTTCTGGCGGCGCCTGAACCAGGGCGAACTGTTCAGCGGGCAGTTCGAACGCGTGGATAAACACGGCAACACCGTATGGCTCGAAGCCAGTTACAACCCGGTCTACGACGCAGGCGGGCGCCTGTGCAAAATCGTCAAATTCGCCTCGGACGTAACGGCCAGGGTGCAGCAGCACGCCGCCGATGCCGCCAGCGCAGCCCAGGCCTATCACATCTCCATGACCACCCGGGACATTGCCGAAAAAGGCGCCGAGGTGATTCAGCAAAGTGCCAGCGGGATGCGCGACATTGCCGCCGATATCGACGGTTCTTCGCACTTGATCGCCAAATTGGGCGAGCGCTCCGAACAGATCACCGCCATCGTCAACACCATTCGCGCGATCGCCGACCAGACCAACTTGCTCGCGCTCAATGCCGCCATCGAGGCGGCCCGGGCCGGTGAGCAAGGACGCGGATTCGCTGTGGTCGCCGATGAAGTTCGGCAATTGGCGGCGCGCACCAGTGGCTCGACATCCGAGATCTCCAGCATGATCGCGATGATCCAGAACGAAACCCGCCAGGCCATCACCAGCATGGACGGCACCCGTGACCGTGCGGCGCTGGGGGTAGACCTGGCCAACCGCGCCGGCGCGGTGATCGTGCAGATCCGTGAGGGCACCAGCGAGGCGGTGCAGGCAGTGAGTGCGTTTGCCAACGTGCGGGGGGCTCACTGAGCCGGGGCTCGGATCATTCATGCAGCAGACAGTCGGCCAGAGCTATAGTGAACCACTGTCTCACCGTTGATGATCCGAGCCTGCCATGACCCCAGACGCCCCTCAAAAAAAACCTGTCGACCACCTGCGTTTCCACCGAGGCCACGCCCACCTGGCGCCGACGTTCGGTAACGACGCCTTCGCACTCAAAGCCGAAGCGTTTGCGCGGTTCTTCGGCACCCCCGCGTTTCTCGGTGCACAAACCCTGATCGTGATCCTGTGGGTGGCCCTCAACGTGAGTGGTATCACCCACTTCGACGTCTACCCATTTATCCTGCTCAACCTGGCTTTCAGCCTGCAGTCAGCTTATGCCGCACCGTTGATCCTGCTGGCCCAGACGCGCCAGGCCGCACGGGACAAGGCCCAGTCCGATGCCGACGCACAACACCGCGAAGCCTTGGCCATTGCCAACAGCGAGCGCCAGGCCCAAGCCGAGCAAACCACCAAGCAGCTACTGGAATTGCTGGAGCAGAACACCCGGCTGACGGAAATCACCAAGCAGCTCTCGGAGCACATCGACAGCCTGACGTGCGAAATGCATGAGCACTTTGTGCGCAAGACTTAACCTTGCGGCAAGCGAACTTTTTTCCCAACTCATCGAACAGCGTCACCACTGAGCGCAAGGCCCGGCAATCGGGGCGCGTGAGCAGCCACAGCGCGGTGTCATGCCCGGTCAGCACCGGGCCAAGCGCTTGCAGGCCGCTGCCCAGCAGAAAGTCCGGCAGTGCCGCCACCCCAAGCCCCGCCCGCACCAGTTCGGTGACCGACAACATGCTGTTGCAACGGTAGCTGGGGCGTACACCCGGCAAGTGCTGGCGGCGCCAGACGACGGTGGGGTGATCGGGCAGAAAGTCATCCGGTGCGATCCAGGCCAGTTCCGCCAACTCACAGCCTGCGTGGCGGGCTGCATAGTCGGTGCTGGCGCAGACTTGGTAGGACACACGCCCCAGACAACGGCCGACAAGATGCTCCGGCGGCGTGCGCGTCAGGCGCAGGGCGATGTCGGCATCGCGGCGGCTGAGGTTGGCAAAATCATTGGAGGTAGTCAGTTCCAGGCTCAGCGCCGGGTAGTCCGGCATGAACTGCGCCAGCGCCGGTAGCAGCAAACCTTGCAGCACGGAGTCGGTGCACGTCAGGCGCACCGTGCCGCTGATCACTTCACCGCCCTGCTCCACGCCGATTCGCGCCGCTTCCAACGCTTGCTCCGCCCGTTCGGCCTGTTGCGCCAAGTTGCTGGCCAGGCCGGTGGGCAGGTAGCCGGCGCGGCTCTTTTCAAACAGCGTCTGGCCCAGCGCCGCCTCCAGTCGCCGCACGGCGCGGAACACCGTGGACACATCCACCCGCAGCAGCGCCGCCGCCCGCGCCAGGGTGCCGCCGCGCACCAGCGCGAGGATCAGAGAGAGATCGGCATAGTCGAGCTGATAGTGCATAGCTGCATTGAGCATGTGTTCAAACGCCAATATTGATTGCGTGGGCGCCAATCTATAGTGCACGCCAGCACACCACAAGCCATGGGACGCCCACGATGAAAGCCAAGCACTTGCACCTCGCCCTGATCGGCGACTACAACCCCGATGTGATTGCGCACCAGGCGATTCCCGTCGCGCTGCAACAGGCTGCCGACCGCCTCGGCGTGCAGGTCCATCCGCAGTGGCTCGACACCGACACCCTCACCGCCGGTTCGCAGTTGCACCGCTTCGACGGTTTCTGGTGCGTGCCCGCCAGCCCCTACCGTGATACCGAAGGCGCCTTGCATGCCATCCGCTTTGCCCGCGAACAGCGGCGTCCTTTCCTCGGCACCTGCGGCGGCTTTCAACATGCCGTGCTCGAATATGCCCGCAATGTACTGGGCTGGGCCGATGCCGAACACGGCGAGCTGGCGCCCCACGCCGCCCGCGCGGTGATCACACCGTTAAGTTGCTCGCTGGTGGAGGCCACCGATACCGTGCGGTTAGCGTCCTACACCCGTATCGCCGACGCCTACGGCCAGTTGGAGATCGAAGAAGGTTATCGCTGCCGCTACGGTGTTAACCCGGCCCTCGCCCAGGCCCTATTCGAAGGCAACCTGATCCCCACCGGGCACGATTCAGCCGGGGACCTGCGCGCGGTGGAGCTACTGGACCATCCGTTCTTTGTCGCCACCCTGTTCCAGCCCGAACGTGGAGCGCTCAAAGGCACCCCGCCGCCGCTGGCGCTGGCGCTGCTCAAGGCCTGCCAGGCGGTGTCGGCATGATCGCTGACACACCGGCGGCGCCCTACTACGCGGTGATTTTCACCTCGCTGCGCACCGAAGGCGATCAAGGCTACAGCCAGGCCGCCATGCGCATGCTCGAACTGGCTCGTGAACAACCGGGGTTTCTCGGGGTGGAGTCAGCGCGAGAGGACGGCCTGGGGATCACCGTGTCGTATTGGGCCAGCGAAGCAGCGATCCTGGCCTGGAAACATCACGCCGAACACCGGGCGGTGCGTGAACAAGGGCGTAGCACCTGGTACTCGGCGTTTCACACGCGGGTGTGCAAGGTAGAACGGGACTACACCTTTTAGGCGCGGACCTGGGCCTGCACCAGACTGCGCATGGCGCTGATCTGCGGAATTTCCACCCGACGCATATACACCCGCAGCGGTTCGGTGATGTTGATTCGATCGTCGATGTTCTGATCGAGCAGCAACTGAATGCGCTCGCGGGACAGGGTCATGGTTTGCCCCGGAGCCGGCAGCCAGACAAATTCGGCGCAGGGAATGATGCCGTCATCGGCCACGTCCATGCCAAACGAGTCTTCGCTGAAACGCACGATGTACTGGCCGGTTTTGCGGTTAAGGCCGACGAAACCGTTGAGTTGGTCGGCGGCCTGGCAGATAAGCTCGGAAGTGATGCGCATGCTAAACCTCACTGAAAAGTCCCACAGGGACTGGAAAGATGGTTTACACGCGTGGCAGAAGTTGCTGTCCTCTGGCGGGGCAGCTGCGGGCAAGAGTACTGCAATGCAGGGTAAAAATGCGCAGAAAATTGGCGCGAGCGCACGTTAATGTCGGTTTGGTGATAGCGCCGTTCGCAATCAATTGTTAAAAAGGAGCCCTTCTCAAAGCTACCTCCAAGAAAGGACTTCGCCTATGCCTGCCACGTTCACCAAGAGCGCCTTGCTGCTCGCCCTGATGCTCGGCCTGGGCCACGCACAGGCTGCCGAACCGATCAGCCCGGCTGAATTGGCAACCAACGAAGGCATTCCATACCCCGCCGTGATCGCGCACCGTGGCGCGTCCTACGATGCTCCCGAATCCACTGCCGCCGCTTACAAAGTCGCACGCGACCTGGGCGCCGATTACCTGGAACTGGACCTGCAACGCAGCAAGGACGGCGTGCTGTTCGCCCTGCACGACAACAACCTGCAACGCACCACCGATGTGGCCACCAAGTTCCCCGAGCGCAAAGACGCGCCGGCCAATGAATTCACCTGGAAAGAACTGCAAACCCTCGATGCCGGCAGTTGGTTCAACGCTGCCTACCCGGACCGCGCGCGGCCGGGGTTCGTCGGCCTGAAAATCCTCAGCCTGGACGACATCATCAAGATCGCCGAGGGCAACCCGCAGCACAAACCCGGGCTGTACATCGAAACCAAAGAGCCCCAGCAATTCCCTGGCATCGAAGCCGACCTGAAAAACAAGCTGCTGGATAAAGGCTGGTTGAGTTCCGCCGGTTCCAAGCTGGGCAAGAGCAACACCGGCGTGGGTCAGGGCAAGGGCCGCGTAGTGCTGCAAACCTTTGAAACCGCCAGCCTCAAAGAACTGCAAAAGGAAATGCCAAACACGCCGAAGATCCTGCTGCTGTGGGTAGGCGAAGGCAGCATCGAGCCGAAGTCCAAGCAGACCTTTGCCGAATCCGGCGAGCCAACCAAGGCCGCGTATTACGCCAAGCAAGAACCCAAGGACGCCGCCGAATTTGAAAAATGGGTGGACCAGGCCAAGAGCCTTGGCGCCATCGGCACCGGCCCATCGGCTCAGCTGACCAACCTGGGCGACCAGAGCTATACCGACCTGGTCAAGCCGGAAATGAACAAGCTGCCCCACGATAAGGGCCTGCTGGTCCACGTCTACACGGTGGATGAGCCCGTGGACTTCGACAAAGTGATGAAGGCCGGCGTCGACGGTATCTTCACCAACCGCGCCGCCGAACTGCTGAAGTTCTACAAGCGCTGGCCGTCGTCGAGCGTGCAGGATCTGCTCAACGACTATAAGTACTGAGTGCGCCTTTAAGGATGAGTTAAGTTGCGCCGGTTAATCTGGCGCCACTTAAACAGCTCAACCGAGAAGGAAGCCCACCATGAAAACCCTGACTGCCCTGTTCGCTGCCACTGCCCTGACGTTGACCGCCGGCCTGGCCCAGGCGGACGTTCGCCCGGACCAGATTGAAGGCCTGCTCAAGTCCGGCGAAGTGATGCCATTCGAAAAACTCAACGCCGCCGCTGTGGCCAAACATGCCGGCGCCAGCATCACCGATACCGAGCTGGACCACAAAAACGGCGTACTGGTCTACGAGGTCGAAATGACCGACACCGCCGGTAAAAAGTGGGACGTGACCCTCAACGCCAAAACCGGCGCTGTGCTGGAAGACAAGCAAGACACTTGATCTACCCCTTTAAAAACGCGCTACCTTCGGGTGGCGCTTTTTTATGGGCGTCTTCAAACCGTAATGTCCGCGTCATACAGCCTTGCAATGATTCGCCCATGCGAACCTGTGAAACGTCCTACAGGCGCTTTCTCTGCGAGCCTCCATGAACCACAGCATCGACCACAGCCACCAGGATTCCGATCTGTTTGGCTTGCTCTACGGTTTTCGTTTTCGCCCAGGTGAAAAAGGCGAACAGATTGATTCAGCCACGGCCTTGCAAGCGTTGCAGCAACCGGCCGATCCGGATGAGTTCCTATGGCTGCACCTGAACCTGGCGCACGCCGCCTGCGAGCGCTGGATGAAAGCGCATCTGCAATTGCCCGAGGAGTTTTTTGAGGCGCTGCACGAAGGCTCCCGTTCCACACGGATCGAACATGTCGACTCGGCGTTGCTGGCCGTGGTCAACGACGTGGTGTTCAACTTCAGCAGCATGGTGTCGTCGGATATTTCCACGCTGTGGGTATGTGCGCGCAGCCGCCTGTTGATCAGTGCGCGCCTGCAACCGCTGCACTCGGTGGACAAGTTGCGTTCGTCGGTCAAAGGCGGCGAGCGCTTTCGTTCGCCCCTGGAATTGCTGGTGCATCTGCTGCGCGATCAAGGCGAGGTGCTGACGCAGATCGTGCGCAAAACCAGCATCAGCGTCGACCATATCGAAGACCAGTTGCTCTCCTCGCGTCTGTCTACCAACCGCGCCGAACTGGGCGCCATGCGTCGGGTACTGGTGCGCCTGCAACGCCTGCTGGCGCTGGAGCCGGGCTCGCTGCTGCGCTTGCTTAATCGCCCGCCGCAGTGGTTGCAGAAGGAAGACGTGAAAGAGCTGCGTAAATCCACCGAGGAGTTCGCGCTGATCATCAACGACCTGACGGCCCTGGGTGAGCGCATCAAGTTGCTACAGGAAGAAATTGCCGCCAACCTCAACGAGCAGAGCAACCGCACGTTGTTCACCCTCACCGTGGTGACGGTGCTGGCGCTGCCGATCAATATCATCGCCGGCTTCTTCGGCATGAACGTGGGCGGCGTGCCGCTTTCCCAAGACCCGCAGGGCTTCTGGATCCTGGTGGCGCTGGTAGCGACGTTCACTCTGATTGCCGGGCGCTGGGCATTCCGCAAGCGTAAAGACTACTGAGACGAGTAATCCCGCCGTAGGAACAGACCGACGGTGGCCTCAATTGCTTAAACCATGACTTGACGCAGCATCTCTGTAACATTCTGCAATGATCATGGGCGACATCCTCCTTAATCTGGATGCTCCGGCATGGCCACCCCTTCCCTGACTGCCTCGCTGTCCACCGCAACGGCAGACCCCAAACCTCGGCTGGACAAGAAACCCAGCCTGTTGACAGTGATCATCTTTTTCGCCGTGCTCGCCATGGGCTTGCTGTTCACCGCCTATAGCCTGATGCACGACATGCATGAAATGGGCGCACAGCTCACCACCTGGACGCCTTTCCTCCTGTTGGGCGTGGCACTGCTGATTGCCCTGGGTTTCGAATTCGTCAACGGTTTCCACGACACCGCCAACGCCGTGGCCACGGTGATCTACACCAATTCGCTGCCGCCGCATTTCGCGGTGGTGTGGTCAGGCTTTTTCAACTTTCTCGGCGTGTTGCTTTCCAGCGGCGCGGTGGCGTTCGGCATCATCGCCCTGCTGCCGGTGGAGCTGATCCTGCAGGTGGGCTCCAAGGCCGGTTTCGCCATGATCTTCGCCCTGCTGATCGCGGCGATCCTGTGGAACCTGGGCACCTGGTGGCTGGGTTTACCGGCGTCGTCGTCCCATACCCTGATCGGTTCGATCATCGGCGTGGGCGTGGCAAACGCCTTGATGCACGGGCGTGACGGCACCAGCGGGGTGGACTGGAGCCAGGCGATCAAGATCGGTTACGCCTTGCTGCTCTCGCCGCTGATCGGCTTTGTGTTTGCCGCGTTGCTATTGCTGGCCCTGCGCGCCTTCGTGAAGAACCGCGCGCTGTACAAGGCGCCCAAAGGCGACACTCCGCCGCCGTGGTGGATCCGCGGCATGCTGATCGCCACCTGCACCGGGGTGTCGTTCGCCCACGGTTCCAACGATGGCCAGAAAGGTATGGGCCTGATCATGCTGATCCTGGTCGGCACCCTGCCGATGGCCTATGCCCTGAACCGCGCCATGCCCGCCGAGCAATCGTTGCAGTTTGCGGCGGTGGCCGAAGTGACCCAGGCCGCGCTGGTCAAATCCGCCCCACAGCCGCTGACCGGCGACCCGCGTGGAGTGCTCTCGGTATACGTGCGCACCAAGGAAGCCACCCCGGAACTGGTGCCCGCCCTCGCCGCCCTGACCGGTCATATCGGCGATGAAGTCAAAGGCTATGGCTCCCTGGCCAAAGTCCCCGCCGAAGCGGTCGGCAACGTACGCAATGACATGTATTTGGCGAGCGAAACCATCCGCTTGATGGACAAGGGCAAAGTCGGTCATTTCGATGCCGACACCCAAGACAAGCTGCAACTGTTCAAACAGCAGATCGACAACTCCACGCGTTTTATTCCGCTGTGGGTGAAGATCGCCGTGGCCATCGCCCTGGGCCTCGGCACCATGGTCGGCTGGAAGCGCATCGTGGTGACGGTGGGTGAAAAGATCGGCAAGACCCATATGACCTACGCCCAGGGCGCCGCGGCGGAAACCGTGGCAATGCTGACCATCGGCGCGGCAGACATGTATGGCTTGCCGGTGTCGACCACCCATGTGTTGTCCTCCGGCGTGGCGGGCACCATGGTGGCCAATGGCGGCGGCTTGCAGATGAAGACCATCCGCAATTTGCTGATGGCCTGGGTACTGACACTGCCGGCGGCGATTGTGTTGTCCGGCAGCCTGTACTGGCTGTTTACCAACCTGTTCTGACGTACCTTGAGCAAACCTGTGGGTGGTACTGCTGTGGGAAACAGGCTTGTGGTGATGAGCGGGCTTTCTGTGGTGGTGGGCTTGCTGTGGTGAGCGGGCTTTATGTGGTGAGCGGGCTTGCCCCGCGCTGGGCTGCGAAGCAGCCCCAAATCCAGGCACCTCGGTGTCTCAGCTAAACCATATCGTCTGGAATGGGGCCGCTTCGCAGCCCAGCGCGGGGCAAGCCCGCTCACCACAAAGCCCCCCTCACCCAAACAGGCTTGCTCACCACAGCAACCCCCTTCCCACCAGGGTGGAGCCGGGATTAAACGTGGGTCTGCACCATGGCGGCCAACCAGTCCATAAACACCCGAACACGCAACGGCAAATGCCGTTGCCCGGCGTACAGCAGGGCCACCTCCAACGGCGGTGGCGAGTAGTCCGGCAAGATCGCTACCAATTCACCGCGCGCCAATTCGTCGAGCATGCCCAGGGTCGGCACTTGAATAATCCCGAAACCACCCAGGCAGGCCGACTTGTACGCATCGGTGCTGTTGACCGTCACCCGCCCCGCCATGGGAATCCGTTGCACCTTGTTGCCTTGCAGGTACTCGAAACCCGCCGAACGTGACCCCAGCGGGCGTACGTAATGCACCAGGTGATGGTCGGCCAAATCGGCCAAGGTCTGCGGCACGCCGAAGCGTTGCAGGTAGGTGGCGCTGGCGCAGTTGATCATCGGCAGGCTGCACAGCGCGCGGGCCACCACGGTTTGATCCGGCTGCGCGCCGATGCGCAATACGCAATCGAACCCTTCGGCGAGCAGGTCGACCTGACGGTCGGTGGCGCTGATTTCCAGCTCGATCAGCGGGTGGGCGTCCATGAACGAGGGCAGCCGCGGCAGGATCACTTCCCGTGCCAGGGCGTTGGGCATGTCCACGCGGATCCGCCCGGCCAGTTGGGCTTCGTCCTGGCGAAACAAGCCTTCGAGTTCCTCCATATGCGCCAGTAAATCCTTGCTGCGTTCGTACAGCACGCGACCGTCCTGGGTCGCTTGGACCTTGCGCGTGGTGCGTTGCAACAAGCGCGCGCCGAGCAGCTCCTCCAGCGCCTGCACATGCTCGGACACCGTGGAACGCGGCAGGCCCAGGCTCTCGCCGGCGCCGGTGAAACTCGACAGTTCGGTGACGCGCACAAAGGTGCGCAGCAGCTCAAGTTTGTTCATGGGATTGTTCGCCTTATCCGGCCAGTGTTTCCGATTTAGCGTTGTTTATCATGTTATTACCGGACAAATACACTTCTTCCCTCGATCACATCAGAGGACTGCACCATGACCCGTAAAATCGCATTGATCACCGGCGCCAGCCGAGGCCTGGGTAAAAACGCAGCATTGCACCTGGCCGCCCAGGGCGTCGACATCATCGGCACTTACCACAGCAAGGCCGACGAAGCCCAGGCACTGGTGGCACAGATCGAACAATTGGGCGGGCGCGCGGCGATGCTGAAGCTGGATGTGAGCCAGAGTGCCACGTTCGGTGATTTTGTCGGCGATGTGGCTGGCGTGCTGAAAGAGGTTTTCGCACAGGATCGCTTTGATTTTCTGATCAATAACGCCGGTATCGGCATTCACGCCAGCTTCGCCGAAACCACCGAAGCACAGTTCGACCAACTGCTGGCGATCCAATTCAAGGGCCCGTTTTTCCTGACCCAGAAGCTACTGCCATTGATTCGCGACGGCGGCCGCATCCTCAACGTGTCCAGCGGCCTGGCGCGCTTCAGCCTGCCCGGTTATGCGGCTTACGCGGCCATGAAAGGCGCCATGGAAGTGCTGACCCGCTATCAGGCCAAGGAACTGGGCGGCCGTGGCATCAGCGTCAACATCCTCGCCCCTGGCGCCATTGAAACCGACTTCGGCGGCGGTGCCGTGCGCGATAACGCTGACCTCAACGCAATGGTCGCCAGCAACACCGCCCTGGGCCGCGCGGGCTTACCGGACGATATCGGCGGGGCCATTGCCAGCCTGCTGGCCGACGGTAGTCATTGGATTACCGGTCAGCGGATCGAGGCGTCGGGTGGCATGTTTCTGTAAGAAACGCTCGCGCAGCACGTCATAGCCCCAGTGATACACATAGGTGTACGGCAAAAAAAACAGCAGTACACCTATGTCCAGCATCAACGCCTGCATCAGGCTGATATTCAGCCACGCCGCAATCAACGGCACCGCGACGACAATCAGCCCGCCTTCGAACAGCAGCGCATGCAGTACCCGCGTCCATGCGCCGCCGGACAGTTGCAGGCGCGCTTTGAGGCGGTCGAACAGGCTGTTGAACACAATGTTCCAGCTCAGCGCCAGCAGGCTGAGGCCCAAGGTCACCGTGCCCATTTCCAAGGCCGGTCGCCCGGTGATCCAGACCAGCAGCGGCGTGCAGATCAACAAGGCCAACCCCTCAAAGCCCAAGGCTTGGCCAACACGTTCAGTCATCGATTTGGTGGGGTGCATAACCCGGCTCCGTGCGTAACGAGAGTTGCCATGGTTACCCGGCGGATCGATACTTCATAACCAATAACCATCGATCAAGGCGATAGTCATGGCTTCACATGAAGTGCTGCAGGCATTTGTCCAGGCGGCGACCCAAGGCTCGTTTTCGGCGGCGGCGCGCAAGCTCGGCAAGAGCCAGTCCACCGTCAGCGCAGCGGTGGCGAGCTTGGAGATCGACCTGGATGTGGAGCTGTTCGACCGCAGCAGTCGCAAACCCACACTGACCCCGGCGGGCCATGTGTTGCTGCAACGCGCCGAGCAGGTGTTGGAAGCTAATAGCCGGCTGGCCCTGACGGCGAGTCAGTTGGCCCAGGGGCTGGAGCCGAAGCTGAGTATCGCCATGTCGGACACCTACCAGTCCGACCGTTTCGAGGCCGCCCTCAGCGCGTTCGAACGACGCTACCCCGACCTTGAGCTGGAATGCCTGATCGCCGAATGCGAAGACCTGATCGCCTTGGTGCAGAGCGGCCGTGCGCAGATCGCATTTATTGAACACCAGGACCTGTACCCACCGGACCTGACCTGCGCGCCCGTGGAGGAACGCACGGAAATCGCCCTGTTCGTATCCCCCAAGCATCCGTTGGCCAGCCTCGACACCCTCACCGCGCAGGCCCTGCAACAGCATCGCGAACTGCGCCTGGCAAGCATCATCAACCCGAATGAAACCCGCGCCAGCGGACGTGTCTGGTCGGCCCCCAGCTACCTGATGCTGCTGGAAATGGCTCAGTTGGGTTTCGGCTGGGCGCCGATTCCGCGCTGGTTGGTGGAGCGGTTTGGCGGCGGGCAATTGGTGGAACTGAAGGCACGCGGCTGGCCGCGCTCAGTGGCGGTGGATGCGTTGTGGTCGCGGCACCATCCGCCAGGGCCGGCGGGGAGTTGGTTGTTGGGCAAGATGCTCGAATGATATTTCTAGGGCATTGAAGCGCTGACAAGTTGAGCCAGGCGTTGTTCGAGGAAGGCCTTTTCCGGGGCCTGTTGGGTCAGTGACAGGGCTTTTTCATACGCAGACCGCGCTTCTTTCAACCTTCCCAGTTGCCGGCAGAACTCGCCCCGGGTCGCGTGCGCCAAGTGGTAATCCTGCAACGCCCCGCGCGCCAGGATCCCATCGACCTGCTGCAACCCCGCCAGCGGCCCGTCGCGCATGGCCACCGCCACCGCTCGATTCAGCGCAATCACCGGCGACGGCAGCAGGCCCAGCAACACGTCGTACAGCCCGACGATCTGCGGCCAATCCGTCTGAGCCGCGTGAGGCGCTTCGGCATGTACGGCAGCGATCGCCGCTTGCAGGCAATACGGGCCAAAGCCTCGGGTGCTCAGCGCTCGCTGCACCAGCGCGCAGCCTTCGGTGATTAACGACGCGTCCCAAAGCGTGCGGTCCTGCTCATCCAGCAACACTAGCTCCCCACTCGCCGAGGTGCGCGCCGCACGGCGGGACTCATGCAGCAGCATCAACGCCAGCAGGCCCATTACTTCCGGCTCCGGCAGCAACGCCAGTAACAGCCGCCCGAGGCGAATGGCTTCGCCGCTCAATTCGTCGCGGGTGAGGTTTGCGCCGATGGACGCCGAATAGCCCTCGTTGAACACCAGGTAAACCACGCGCAGCACGCTGTCGAGGCGCTCCGGCAGTTCCGCCAGGGATGGCACCTGATAAGGAATGTTCGCCTCGCGGATCTTGGCCTTGGCCCGCACGATGCGCTGGGCGATGGTGGTGGGTGTGCTCAGGAAGGCTCGGGCGATTTCTTCGGTGGTGAGGTCGCAGATCTCGCGCAAGGTCAACGCAGCCTGGGCATCCGGCGCCAGCGCCGGGTGGCAGCAGGTGAAGATCAGGCGCAGGCGGTCGTCTTCGACGTCTTCGACACTCCACTCAGCCGCTTCCAGCGCATCGGCCTGCGCCTGCGATAACGGCGTAAAACGCGCCTGGCGGCGCAAGCGGTCGATCGCTTTGAAACGGCCGGTGGAGATCAGCCAGGCCCGTGGGTTGTCGGGCAGACCGTCCTGGGGCCAACGTTCGAGCGCGACGGAAAACGCCTCGTGCAGGGCTTCTTCGGCAAGGTCGAAATCCCCCAGCAGGCGAATCAACGTCGCCAGGACGCGTCGCGATTCGCTGCGATAGAGGGCCTCAATAGAGTGGCTGTTCAGAGCGACAACTCGCGTACGGGCCGCACCTCGACGCTACCGACCCGTGCCGCCGGAATGCCACCGGCCACCTGCAGCGCTTCGTTCAAATCCCGCGCTTCGATCAGGTAGAAACCGGCGAGCTGCTCCTTGGTTTCGGCGAATGGCCCGTCGGTGATCGATAAGTGGCCATTGCGCTTACGCACGGTGGTGGCGCTGGCCACAGGTTGCAGCGGCTCGGCGGCCAGCATGCGACCACTGGCCTGAATGGCCTGGGCGTAGGCAAGGCACTCCGGATCTTTTGGGCTGTCGGGTGAGCTATGCAGCAACGTTTCGTCGCTGTAGATCAGGCAGAGGTATTTCATGGATATCTCCGTTGTCGGAATGCTGACTATAGTTCGCGCAGCTCAAGGTTTCAGGTCGAACAGTGCGGTGCCTTTCTCCATATCGAAGGGGGCTGACCAATGCTCATGCACCACTTTCCACTGGCCCGCGATGCGCTGATAACCGGCGGTGACGCGCATCCAGCAGGCCTTCAACTCACCGTCCGGGCCGGTCCCGCCGCAGTGCGCCAGCCAGTGGGCAAACGCGCTGTCGGCCGCCTCGACGATGCGCAATTGATGAAACTCGAAAATCCCCGGGCCTGGGCAGTGCTTCATGCACTCTTCCCAATGGCTGCGGTAGGCGGCTTTACCCTTGAATTGCAGAGCGTTAACGGCGTCGAATGAGACGATATCGTCGGCGTAATAGCTGACAATCTTGTCGACATCGCGGCTTAGGACGGCATTTTTCCATTCTTCGATCAGGCGGTTGATTGCGGTGCTCATGGCGATAACTCCTTGGGGTGGAAAATCCGAAAGTCATCCTTAGTCGAACGCGCAGGGGGCAAATCGACAGGCTGCTGAAAAATAATTTCGCCCCCATCAAACCCGATAGACTGCGCCCCTACTTGCAGCCCTCCGGATACCCTCGATGCATACCCGCCTGGTCGCCTATGGGGCACTGACTGACCTGCAACAACAGCAGCTCAATGCCATCGAAGTTCATCCTGAGCAACTGCCGTTTTGCGGCGATATGTATTGCGCACTCAATAGCCTGTTGGCTAAACCCAGCCCTGGCGTGAAAGGCTTTGCACTGTTGGCCGACGACGTCCCGGTGGCCTTCCTGTTGCTTAAACGCCCTCCCTGTCTGCCCCACTGGGCCGACGCACACAGCGCCACCCTGCATGCCTTGCAGGTGGACCGTCGGCAACAGGGCCGTGGGTTCGGCAAGGCGTGCCTGCTGGCACTGCCGGCGGCGGCGCTTGAAGCATGGCCGCAGATCAAGGGGTTGGAGTTGTCGGTGGACACGGACAACGTGGCGGCGATGGGCTTGTATTTGGGGCTCGGCTGGGTAGACAGCGGTGAGGCGTACAAGGGCCGGGTTGGCTATGAGCGCAGATTGAGCCTTGCACTTTAATCCGCAGGGATGGATGTCACGTAAACATGCCGTTCAGACGCTTGTGTCATGTTTACGCGACAGGGGCGCTCAACTCAGCCGCGCTTTTCGACCGGCACCCAGACCTCCACCGTGCCCGTGCCTTTTTTCACATCGAAATCGGCGCTGTAGCGCTCGAAATCCGCGCCGGCCACTTTGAACCCGGAATGCGGCAGCCATTCGAACATGATGCGTTCGTAGGTTTGCGCCAGCGCCTGAACCGCGCCGTAATGCGGGAACACCGCGTAGCGGCGGGCCGGAATTTCGACGTACTTGAAGTTGCTCGGCACGTCATCCTTGCTCGGCACTTGCACCCCGGCCAGGTAATCGAACTCATCGTGGTGGGGGTTGTGACACACCCCATAGGTCACGCCGCCGGTACGTCGCTTGATCTCTTTGATGCAGCTGTCGAATAACTCCCACAAGCGTGGAATATCGCCCACGGTCGCCTTGGAATACCGCCCTTGCACCCCTGCGATCACCATGGCACTGCCTTCTTCCATGCGCGGTTCCAACGGTTGTTTTGTCTGCTGATCCATACGAACAGTCTCCTTCTTATGAGGGAACAAACCCGCATCGAGTATAGGGGCATACCCGGACTGTACTCCATGCAGAAAATTTTCCTACGTATCTGGACAACTTGCCATCACCGACCGTATTGTCTGCCCCGCAGGCCACCGCAGTGGCCAACGTCGCTCGGACGGTTCCGGGCGCTTACGTACTCTCGAGGCAACAATGGCCGAACAAGCTTCGCCGCGCCGCTTTGCGCGCATCGATCGACTCCCCCCTTACGTGTTCAATATCACTGCCGAGCTGAAGATGGCTGCGCGTCGGCGCGGCGAAGACATCATCGACTTGAGCATGGGTAACCCCGACGGCGCCACGCCGCCGCACATCGTTGAAAAACTCGTGCAAGTGGCCCAGCGTGAAGACACCCACGGTTACTCCACCTCCAAAGGCATTCCGCGCCTGCGCCGAGCGATTTCGCGCTGGTACAAAGACCGTTATGAAGTGGACATCGACCCCGAGTCCGAAGCCATCGTCACCATTGGTTCCAAGGAAGGCCTGGCGCACTTGATGCTGGCCACCCTGGATCAAGGCGACACTGTGCTGGTGCCCAACCCCAGCTACCCGATTCACATCTACGGTGCCGTGATTGCCGGCGCCCAGGTGCGCTCGGTGCCGCTGGTGCCTGGCGTGGATTTCTTCGCCGAGCTGGAACGGGCGATCCGCGGTTCGATCCCCAAGCCGAAAATGATGATCCTCGGTTTCCCGTCCAACCCCACCGCGCAGTGCGTGGAGCTGGATTTCTTCGAACGTGTGATTGCGCTGGCCAAGCAATATGACGTGCTGGTGATCCACGACCTGGCCTACGCCGATATCGTCTATGACGGCTGGAAAGCTCCGTCGATCATGCAGGTGCCGGGCGCCAAGGACATTGCGGTGGAGTTTTTCACCCTGTCCAAGAGCTACAACATGGCCGGCTGGCGCATCGGCTTTATGGTGGGCAACCCGGAACTGGTCAACGCCCTGGCGCGGATCAAGAGTTACCACGACTACGGCACCTTCACCCCACTGCAAGTGGCGGCGATTGCGGCATTGGAAGGCGACCAACAGTGTGTGAAAGACATCGCCGAGCAATACCGTCAGCGCCGCAACGTACTGGTCAAGGGCCTGCATGAGTTGGGCTGGATGGTAGAGAATCCGAAGGCGTCGATGTACGTGTGGGCCAAGATTCCCGAGCAGTATGCCGCCATGGGCTCGTTGGAATTTGCCAAGAAGCTGCTGCTGGAAGCCAAGGTGTGCGTGTCAGCGGGGATCGGCTTTGGCGAGTATGGGGATGATCATGTGCGCTTCGCGCTGATCGAGAACCAGGACCGCATTCGCCAAGCGGTACGTGGGATTCGCGGGATGTTCCGGGCGGATGGGTTGATCCAGAAAGCCTGAGCCATTTGTGTTGCAGAAATGCAATTAAAAATGTGGAAGGGGGTTTGCACCCGATAGCTGAGTGTCAGTCACCGCATCAAGTGACTGATCCACCGCTATCGGGGGCAAGCCCCCTTCCACATTCGATTGGGTTTTCACCCTTGCCTTGTGGTTTGCCTGTTAAACCACCAACGACAGCAACATGATGAAGATCAACGCCACTACGGACAGGATGGTTTCCATCGCGGTCCAGGTCTTGAACGTCTCGGCCACGGTCATGTTGAAGTACTGCTTGACCAGCCAGAACCCCGCATCGTTGACGTGAGACAGGATCAACGAACCCGCCCCCGTCGCCAGCACCAGCAACTCGCGGTTAACCCCCGGAATCATGCCCACCACCGGCACCACAATACCGGCGCCGGTAATGGTGGCCACGGTGGCCGAACCGGTTGCCACGCGAATCACCGCCGCCACCAGCCACGCCAGCAGGATCGGGTTGATCTGCGCGGTGACGGCCATATGCCCGATAACATCGCCCACGCCGCTGGTCACCAGCATCTGCTTGAAGCCACCACCGGCACCGATGATCAGGATGATCGCGGCGGTCGGCGCAAGGCTGGCGTCGAGCAGTTTGAGGATCTGCTTGGAGTGGATGCCTTGACGCGCACCGAAGGTATACAACGACAGCAACAGTGCCAGCAGCAACGCGGTGATCGGGTGACCGATCATGTCCATCCAGTTACGCACGACATGGCCTTCGGCGAAGGCGATGTCAGCGAAGGTTTTGAGCAGCATCAGGAACACCGGCAGCAGCACGGTAACCAGCGTGATGCCGAAGCTCGGCAGGTCTTTGCTTTCCGGCTCGCGGGCCAGTTGATCCACCAGTTCCTGGGACGGATTGCCCGGGATGTACTTGGCGATAAACGTACCGAAGATCGGGCCGGCGATGATGGCGGTCGGCAGTGCGACGATCAGGCCGTACAGGATGGTCTTGCCGATGTCCGCGCCAAATACGCCGATGGCCAGCAGCGGACCCGGGTGCGGCGGCACCAGGCCATGCACCGCCGACAGGCCGGCGAGCAGCGGGATGCCGATTTTAATCAGCGACACACCGGTGCGGCGCGCGACGATAAACACCAGCGGGATCAGCAGTACAAAGCCGATCTCGAAGAACAACGGAATGCCCACCAGGAACGCGGCGAACATCATGGCCCACTGGACTTTTTCCTTGCCGAAGGCGCGGATCAAGGTCTGGGCGATCTGATCGGCACCGCCGGATTCGGCCATCATTTTGCCGAGCATCGTGCCCAAGGCGAGGATGATGCCGACAAAGCCGAGCACCCCGCCGAAACCGTCCTGGAACGCCTTGATGATCTTGTCCACGGGCATGCCCGAGGTCAGGCCGAGAAAGCCCGCCGCGATGATCAACGCAATAAAGGGGTGAACCTTGAACCGGGTGATCAACACGATCAGCCCGATAATAGTGACTACTGCATCAAGCAGTAGGTAGGACTCGTGGGACATGCCAAACATGGGGGTCTCTCCTGTTTGTTGTTGTTATTAAAGCGGGTGTTGAATTCGCTGCCGGGGATAGCGCTATCTTGTCCGGCAAAAAATTATTTGGATGGTTCAAAACCGTGCTCACGCCACCAGGCATCGGTCTGCTCGGCCAGTTGCTCGACGCTGTCGTCGCTGGCGTTGAGGGCCAGGGTCAGTGGCTCGCCTATGGGCGATTCGAGGGTGGCGAACTGGCTGTCGATCAGGCTGGCGGGCATGAAATGGCCGGGGCGGTGGGACACGCGGTCGGCGGCCACTTCACGGGTCAGCTCCAGAAACACGAAACCCAGGCCCGGCGCGGCTTCGCGCAGATGGTCGCGGTATTTTTTCTTAAGGGCCGAGCACGTCAGTACCGGGTGTTGACCGGCCTTGAGCGAGCGGCGCAGCTCATCGCAGAGGATATCGAGCCAGCCGGCGCGGTCGTCGTCGTTGAGGGGGTGGCCGGCACTCATCTTTTCGATGTTCGCGGCAGGGTGAAAGCTGTCGCCTTCAATGGCGGTGGCGCCGTTGAGGCGGCACACGGCCTCGCTGACACTGGTCTTGCCGCAGCCGGCAACACCCATGATGACCAGGGCGGTAACAGGTTGACTCATGAAACACCTCAGGACGCAGATAGCGCTACCTTTGCACGCTGTAAGGCTAGTGCAAAAACAGGCTTTTCCCGCGCCGTCTTGTCTTTTTTTATGGAGTGACGCGTGCATCCGCTCCAACGGTTTGAACAGGATCAGGCAACCCAACGTTCAAGTATTTGCAGCCTTTTGGAGACAGCGCTACCTTAGTGCCTCGATTTTTGTTTGGCAAGCCGCCTGATGACCTCTAAGAACGATAAAAAACTACGCACCACAGGGCGCCCCACCCTCAACGAAGTCGCCCGCCTGGCCGGCGTCAGCCCCATTACCGCCTCACGCGCCTTGCGCGGCATCAGCACCGTAGCGACGGAGTTGGTGGAGAAAGTCCAACAGGCCGCTGCTGAATTGAACTACGTGGTCAACCCTGCCGCCCGCGCCTTGGCCTCGGCCCAGAGCCATTCGGTGGTGGTGCTGGTGCCCTCGCTGTCCAACCTGCTGTTTATCGAAACCCTCGAAGCCATCCACCAGGTGCTGCGGCCCAAAGGCTTCGAAGTGTTGATCGGCAACTCCCACTACTCGCGCGACGAAGAAGAAAACCTGCTGCGCAATTACATGGCTTACCAGCCCCGTGGCTTGCTGCTGACCGGCTTCGACCGCACCGAAAGCGCCCGACGGATGGTCGAGACCAGCAACGTGCCCTGCGTCTACATGATGGACCTGGACCCGAATGCTGGCGTGAACTGCGTGGGTTTCTCGCAACTGGCCGCCGGCGAAACGGCGGCGGCGCACTTGATCGCCCGTGGGCGCAAACGCCTGGCCTACATCGGCGCGCAACTGGACCAACGCACCCTGCTGCGCGGCGAAGGCTTTCGCCGTGCGCTGCAACAGGCCGGCCTGTACGACCCCGCCTTGGAACTGCTGACTCCGCGCCCCTCCTCTGTGGGCCTGGGCGGCGAATTGTTCCTGCAGTTGCTGGCCAGCCATCCGGAGGTGGACGCGATTTTCTTCGGCAACGACGACCTGGCCCAGGGCGCCTTGCTCGAAGCCCTGCGCCATAACATCAAAGTGCCGGAACGCGTGGCAGTGCTGGGCTTCAACGACTTGCCCTCCTCGTCCTTCATGGTGCCGCGCCTGAGCAGCATCAGCACCCCGCGCGAAGCGATTGGCCGGCGTGCGGCGGAGCATTTATTGACGATCATGGCGGGCAACAAGATCGCCAAGCCGGTGGTGGATATGGGGTTTGAGTTGCGGGTGCGGGAGAGTACGTAGGACGGGTGTAGGAAGCGGCTGACATTGCGTTAAGCGTCTTGCCCGGTTGCCTACGCTTACGCCAGAATCCGCCGGCTTGTGCGCCTGGAGGGCGGTCTTTAAGGTTTGCCGGTCGCTGAATTTCTCGGTGATCGGGTTTAGTAGCCCGGATTCGGATCTCCTTAGTGCACAAACCTCGTCCCATGCTTGATGGCGGCTGTGCGTAGGGCACCTTCGGGTGCGCCGGCTTTGGAGTCCACCGGTCTACTAACCTGCGTACAGCTGCCACCCTCGTTTAGTAGCGAAGAGACGGCCGCTCATTCCAGGACTATCCAATGATCAAAGAAATCGATACGCCCCCAACCACCCTCTTCACCGTCATCCCCGATGCCCCCACCGAAACCCTGCTGATCAACAGTTACGAAACCGTCTGTTCCGTCAGCACCTTGCTGCTCAACCTGTCCGATGACCTCACCGGCAAACACCGCGATATCGCCTTGGCCATTTATCAATTGAGTGAGCTGAGCGTATTGCTGGTCGGCAAAGCCATGGATCAACATACCCCGCGCTGTTGAGCGCTTAACCGTTCAGCCGGTGGGAAGGGGCTCGCTCCTCTCACCTTTTCAACCGTGCCGCGTGGAAATATCGCCGTAACCTGCCGCCCCTGCTAGATTGTCCTTCTCTCCATCGCCAGGAAAGCACCATGGGACACTCACTGAAAATCTTGGGCCGCACGTCCTCCATCAACGTGCGAAAAGTGCTCTGGACCTGCCAGGAACTGGGCATCGACTACGTGCGTGAAGACTGGGGCATCGGCTACACACCCACCCAATCCGCTGAGTTCATGGCCCTGAACCCCAACGCCCAGGTGCCGGTGCTGATCGATGACCACGGCGTGTTGTGGGAATCCAACACCATTTGCCGTTACCTGGTCGGCCTTTACCAACGGCATGATCTGCTGCCCGCCGAGCCCGCGCCCAGGGCCCGAGTGGAGCAGTGGATGGACTGGCAGGCCACCGAGCTGAACCCGTCATGGGGCTACGCGTTCCACGCCTTGGTGCGCAAAAACCCGGACTATCAGGACCCGCAACGTATCCAGGCCGGCGTGCAGGGCTGGAACGACAAGATGGCCATCCTCGAACAGCAACTGGCCAAGACGCAGGCCTACGTCGCTGGCGATGAGTTCACCCTGGCCGACATCCTTATCGGCCTGTCGGTGCACCGCTGGCGCATGACGCCGATGGAGCATCCGCCTTTTCCGGCGGTGGCGACCTATTACGAAAGGCTCAGCCAGCATGCGGGCTTCAAGGCGTTTGCCCTGGATGGGCATAATTGATTGTTGCGCCATAAAATCTTGAGCCATAAGCGGTAAACGCAATAAATCGCCAAATATGCCCGGCGTGCCCTGCCATTTAACAAGCAGCGATTTCCGTTAGCCAGCTAAGATTCCAGGTCCTGCACCTGGAATCGCTCACCATGTCCACACTCGCCGCTTCAACCACAGACGGCATCGACCCGCTGCGCGCTGCCCACATCAGCGCACGCATCGACCGCCTGCCCGCCGTCGCTACCGTCTGGCGCTTGGTGGCGCTGCTGTCCATCGGTGGTTTTTTTGAGCTGTATGACCTGTTCCAGACCGCCTATATCAGCCCCGGCCTGATCAGCGATGGGATTTTTCACACCGGCAGCGAAGGCGTGTTCGGTTTCTCCGACCAGGCCGCATTCGCCTCCGCGACCTTTCTGGGCCTGTTCCTCGGCGCCAGCCTGCTCAGCCCGATTGCCGACCGCTTCGGGCGTCGTGCGATCTTCACCTTTGCGCTGATCTGGTACACGGTGGCCACGGTGTTGATGGGCATCCAGACCTCCGCCCTGGGCATTATCGGCATGCGTTTTCTGGTGGGGATCGGCCTGGGCATCGAACTGGTGACCATCGACGCCTATCTCTCGGAACTGGTGCCCAAGCGCATGCGCAGTTCGGCGTTTGCCTTCGCGTTTTTTATCCAGTTTCTGTCGGTCCCGGCGGTGGCGTTGATGTCGTGGTGGCTGGTGCCCCAGGCGCCGTTCGGGATCGCCGGTTGGCGCTGGGTGGTGCTGAGCAGCGCGGTGTTTGCGTTATTTATCTGGCAACTGCGCAAGCGCTTGCCGGAGTCACCGCGCTGGCTCGCGCAACAAGGCCGCTTCGATGAGGCCGGACAGATCATGGACAGCCTGGAGGCGCGCTGCCGCAAGGATCACGGTAAACCGCTGGACGAGCCCGAGCCACAGGCCGTCAGCGTGCAGGGCAGCGGGCGCTTTGCCGATATCTGGCAACCGCCGTATCGGCGCCGGGCGTTGATGCTGATCGTGTTCCATGTGTTCCAGGCCATCGGCTTTTTCGGCTTTGGCAATTGGTTGCCGGCGCTCTTGTCGGGTCAGGGCGTGAGTGTGACCCACAGCCTGCTGTACGCCTTTATCATCACCCTCGCCTACCCGCTGGGGCCATTGCTGTTCGTGAAGGTGGCCAACCGCTTTGAAAACAAGTGGCAGATCGTCGGCTCGGCCATGGGCGCCGTGATCTTCGGCAGCCTGTTCGCACTACAGACCACGGCGGTAGGGCTGGTGTTCTGCGGCGTGATGATTACCTTCTGCAATGCCTGGCTGAGCTTCAGTTATCACTCGTACCAGAGCGAACTGTTCCCCACCAATATTCGTGCGCGGGCGGTGGGGTTCTGTTACTCGTTCAGCCGCTTGTCGACGGTGTTCAGCAGCCTGCTGATCGGGTTCATCCTCGAACACCTGGGCACACCGGGGGTGCTGGCATTTATCGCCAGCAGCATGCTGATTGTGATGATCACCATCAGTTGGTTCGGGCCACGCACGCGCAACTTGGCCCTGGAACATATCGCCCATTGACGGCAACGATTGGCCGTTGGCGGGATAAGTGTTGCCGCCGACGGCGCGCCGCCCCCAGCAAAACCGGGGGTCTGGCACTCGGCATGTTATTTGCTCAAGCTGTGGCACCGAACATTACACAGGTGACCGATCATGCTGGTAAACAACAACACCCAAGCCGTGTCGACCGTTCAACAGATCAAGCGACCCGACATGGACCCCGCCAATGCCGCCGCCAGCGCGCTGTACAGCGGCGCCCTGCAAGCGGCGCAGCAAAGCGTGACCGTACCGGCCGCGCAGAAGGAATTGGACAAGGCCGCCGACCGTATCGACGAAGCCTTCGCCAAGACCCGCGTGCAATTGCAGACAGCCAGTACCGCCAGTGAAGTACCGGCAACCAGCTCGACCTCCGGGGCTCGCGCGGAATTCACTGACTATATGAGCAAATCCCCTGCCGAACGCATCCGCGAGCAATTGCTCAAGGAACAAGGGCTGACCGAGGCGGATGTGCAGAATATGTCCCAGGAAAAGCAGGACGCGATTTCCAAGCAAGTGGCTGAACGCTTGAAGCAGCAGCAGGAACAGCAAGTAGCGGCGAAGACAGCTGAGCCTCAGGCGCGAACGTTGAAAGAAACCCTGGCGGCTATCTGACGTCACTGGCCGCGAGTTTTTTGCTCGCAAAGCCTCCAAGAACGCTGCGTTCATCCAGCATGATCGTGTCGTCGTCGAACGGCTTCGCAAGCCTGCTCGCACCTGAGCGAGCAGGCGTTTGCGGATCAGTGCCCGAACAGACCTGTTTCGGATTTCTTGGCTTTCTTGTCTGCGCGTTTTTCATCGGCGGTCTTTGCCGGTTTTTTCTTCGCGGCTTTCTTTGAATCCATGCCTTTAGCCATGCTGCGTACTCCACTGTGAAGGGATGCAGCATTGGGTATACCACCTATTGCCCGGCAGAAGGCGCTTATAATCCTGGGCCCATCACGACGCCTGCTTGAATACCATGCCCGAGTTGCCCATTGATCCACTGCCAGAGCCCCTATGGCCGCTGCTGAACAAGTTTTACCGCCGCCACGACTCATCGATGAAGGCGCTCAAGGGCGGGCGTTTATGGGTGGCGCGCGATGGCGACATTGTCGCCGGGTTGTGCCTGACACCCGTGGTGGGCGGGCAGTGGCTGACGGGCGTGTTTGTGGCGCCGGATTATCGCGGCCAGGGTTTGGCGGCGCGGTTGATCCTTGAGGCAGTGGCGTCAGCCGAGGGCACGGTATGGTTGTTGTGCCATCCTGACTTGGAGCGGTTGTATCAGCGGATAGGCTTTACCCAGGACACGCGATTGCCGCAGTCCCTCGGCGAGCGGCTGGTGCGTTACAAGCGCAACAAACCGATGATCGCGATGGGCTTGGAATCGGGAGTGAGGCCGCCCTCGGATAGCAGGTGACCGAGAGGGAATGGGCCCATGCTTTTTGTCTGGCACACCGCGGTGTCTGAAGAGAGGGCCGCTTCGCGGCCCGGCGCGGGGCAAGCCCGCTCACCACAACCACGTTGTGGGCCGATCCCCTGTGGTGAGCACGCTTGGATTTTGTGTAGCTAACCAAGGCTTGGGCAAGCCCCCTTTTTCCACATGCTGATCGGCATTCCTTCGATTAATCCGCCGTGGCGGGATCCAACTCCGGGAACATCACGTCGATGAAGCCGAACTTGCTGAAGTCGGTGATGCGCGATGGGTATAACCGGCCGATCAGATGGTCGCATTCGTGTTGCACCACCCGCGCATGGAAGCCATCGGCAAAACGCACGATCGGCTCGCCCTTGGGATCGAAACCTTCATAACGGATCTGCTGGTAGCGGTTCACCGCACCGCGCAGGCCAGGCACCGACAAGCAACCTTCAAAGCCTTCTTCCAGCAGCGGGCTGAGTGGCGTGATCAGTGGGTTGATCAGGATGGTTTGGGGCACGGCCGGCGCGTCCGGGTAGCGCTCGCTGCTCTCAAAACCGAAGATCACCAATTGCAGATCCACGCCGATCTGCGGCGCGGCAAGGCCTACCCCCCCCACATGCTCCATGGTCTGGAACATGTCATCGATCAGTTGCCACAGTTCGGGGCTGTCGAACATTTCCGGCGGAACCGGAGGGGCGATGCGTAGCAAGCGTTCGTCGCCCATTTTCAGGATTTCACGGATCATTGATCAGGCTTCGTCAGTAGTGGGCTTAATGGAATGGTCACGGCCAAGGCCGGAAACATGTTGTTTCTCATGGACCGGCGGCTCATCGAAATCCTTGGCCCCCGGTTCCTTGCCTTCGGCTGACATATGTTCAATCACCGCATTCATCTCCGCACCCAGCAACAGCACGGCGGATGATATGTAAAAGTATAGGAGCAGCACGATGATCGCACCGATGCTGCCGTACATGGCGTTGTAATCGGCGAAGGTCTTGACGTAGTAGCCAAACCCCAGCGAGGCAATGATCCACACCACCACCGCCAGTACGGAACCGGGGGTGATAAAGCGAAATTTCTGTTCGACATCGGGCATCACGTAGTACATCAGCGCCACGGCGAACATCAGCAGAATCACGATCAGCGGCCAACGCACGATGGTCCACAGGGTGACCACGAATTCCTGCATGCCGATCTGCCCTGCCAGCCACTCCATCACCTGTGGGCCGAGCACCATCAGCGCGGCGGCGGCGAGCAACATCCCGGCGATGCCTACGGTGTAGAAGATCGACAGCGGAAAACGCTTCCAGATCGGCCGACCTTCGACCACATCGTAGGCGGCGTTCATGGCGCTCATCATCAGGCGCACGCCGGCCGAGGCCGTCCACAGCGCGATCACGATACCCACCGACAACAGGCCACCCTTGGATTGCTGCAACTGGTCGATCACCGGATTGACCTGCTCCAGCGCCTGGGGCGGCAGCACCAGCTCCGATTGCAGGCGTAGCCAGCTGAAGAAGTCCGGCAGGTGCAGGAAACCAATCAGCGCAATCAAAAACAGTAGGAACGGAAACAGCGAGAACAGCATCTGGTAAGCCAGCGCCGAGGCATAGGTGGGCATTTCGTCGTCGACGAATTCCTTGACGGTGCGCAACAGCACTTTGTGCAGCTTGAGACCATCAAGTACTGGAAAAATCATAGCGTCTCCTTTCGCCGCAAAGAGGATAAGGTCATGGGCGACTCAAGGGCCGTTTTCTACATCAAAGTAGCCCATCTGGCGACTTTGAAACAATTTCCAAACTTTAGTTGCAGCAGGCGACACAAAAACGGCCATCCGTGGATGGCCGCAGGACAGCGGGTTAACACCCGCCAAAGCCAGCGTTACTTGGTGGCTTTTTTAACGGCATCTTTGGTTTTGCCGACCGCCTGCTGAGCTTCGCCCTTCTTCTCTTGGACGACGCCTTCGGCGCGCATTTTGTCGTTATCGGTGGCTTTGCCGACACCTTGCTTAATGTTGCCGACCGCTTCGTTGGCCAAGCCTTTTGCCTTATCCGCTGTGCTGCCCATGGTATTTCTCCGAAAGAACAATCAAGGGTTATTGGTCGTTACATGAAGATTGACCGGAGCGGATTCGGCAGAGTTTCAATTATTTTCAGGGTGCATTTGATCGGTGCGCACAGGTTGGGCTTTATGTTTTGCGGCCAACCCATGAGAATGCGCGGCACATTCAGGCTATAAGGCTGAATAACAGATCCCGTAGGAAGGTTATGAAACTCAATAAAGCACAGGCCATTGCCCGCAGAAACCAGGAACTGGGCGGTGCCGTACTCGGCGTCAACAACTGCCATTTCACCGACCTGGACCGCAAACGCAACATTTGGTGGTTTGATCTGCCGGTGGCACGGATTGCGGTGGGCCAGTACGAGTGGATTCACCTGCTGATGCACAACGCCGAGACCGACCAGTTGTTGCACCTGAAGGTGCCGACGGTGTTTCTGCGCGAGAAACTCGAAGGGCTGGTGGTGCGTAATGCGGGCAAGCGCAAGCCGGAGATCACTCTGGAGCTGAGCGCGGATAAGGACTCGTTCTTGAAAGATGTGCGTCCGGCGGGTGCGGGTGTGAACTTCGCCCAGTTTGCCCTGTAAGAGCCGCGGTCAGAAAAAATGTGGGAGGTGGCTTGGCCCCCCCCACATTTGAATTGCGTTACTTTTTAAGACCGAGCTTCTTCAGCTCTTCGTCGCGCAACTCGCGACGCAGGATCTTGCCTACGTTGGTCGTCGGCAAGGCATCGCGGAATTCCACCGCCTTGGGCACCTTGTAGCCAGTGACGTTGGCGCGCATGTGCTCCATCACCTGCTCCTTGGTCAGGGTCGCACCCGGCTTGACCACAATAAACAGCTTGATGTGTTCCCCGGACTTCTCGTCCGGCACGCCGATGGCTGCACACTGCAACACGCCCGGCAGGCCTGCCAGTACGTCTTCCAGCTCGTTGGGGTACACGTTGAAGCCGGAGACCAGGATCATGTCTTTCTTGCGATCAACGATGCGCATATAGCCATCGGGCTGGATGATCGCGATGTCGCCGGTCTTGAGCCAACCTTCGCTGTCGAGCATCTCGTCGGTGGCATCCTGGCGCTGCCAGTAGCCCTTCATCACTTGCGGGCCCTTGACGCACAGCTCGCCGGTTTCACCCAACGGCAGCTCGGTGCCATCGTCGGCGATGACCTTGCACACCGTCGAAGGCACCGGAATGCCGATGGTGCCGATCTGGATATGCTGGATCGGGTTCACGGTGGCCACCGGGCTGGTCTCGGTCATGCCGTAACCTTCGCAGATACCGCAACCGGTCACGGCTTTCCAACGCTCGGCCGCTGCCAGTTGCAGAGCCATACCGCCGGAGAGCGTGACTTTCAGCGCGGAGAAGTCCAGCTTGCGGAAGGCTTCGTTGTTGCACAACGCCACGAACAGCGTGTTCAGGCCGACAAAGCCGCTGAACTTCCACTTCGACAGCTCCTTGACCATCGCCGGCAGGTCGCGCGGGTTGCTGATCAGGATGTTGTGGTTGCCGATCAGCATCATCGCCATGCAATGAAAGGTGAATGCATAGATGTGGTACAGCGGCAGCGGTGTGATCAGGATCTCGCAACCTTCATTGAGGTTGGAGCCCATCAGCGCCTTGCACTGCAGCATGTTGGCCACCAGGTTGCGATGGGTCAGCATTGCGCCCTTGGCGACGCCGGTGGTGCCGCCGGTGTATTGCAGCACGGCCACGTCGCTGCTGACCGGGTTAGCGTCGCTGACCGGTTGACCGCGTCCCTTGGCGAGCACGTCGTTGAATTTGATCGCCTGGGGCAAGTGATACGCCGGGACCATTTTCTTCACGTACTTGATGACGCTGTTGATCAGCAGGCGCTTGAGCGGCGGCAGCAGGTCCGCGACTTCGGTGACGATCACATGCTTGACGGCGGTCTTGGGCACGACCTTTTCCGCCAAGTGGGCCATGTTGGCCAGGCAGACCAGCGCCTTGGCGCCGGAATCGTTGAACTGGTGTTCCATTTCCCGCGCGGTGTACAGCGGGTTGGTGTTGACCACAATCAGGCCGGCGCGGATGGCACCGAACACAGCGACTGGGTATTGCAGAACGTTGGGTAGTTGCACGGCGATTCGATCGCCAGGCTTCAAGTCGGTATGCTGTTGCAGGTAGGCGGCGAAGGCGCCGGACAATTCGTACAACTCACCGTAGGTGATTGTCTTGCCCAGGTTGCTGAACGCCGGTTTGTTAGCGAAGCGCTGGCAGGACTGTTTAAGTACCGCCTGAATATTTGGATACTCGTCTGGATTGATTTCTGCAGCAATCCCGGCGGGGTACTTATCCTTCCAAAAGTCTTCGTTCATGGAAGCCCACTCCTCAGCGACGCGAATTCATCATCGCATTTGATGCGATTATTATTGGTGTATGTTTTTTACGTTTTAAGGTGAGTCTGGCGCGTTCAAGCAGGCCGAGAGGTCACAAAGCGCGCCGAGAGTAGCAGCTTTGCCGAGGGCCGACTAGAGCCAAAAGAGGGCCCTACAGTCATAAAAATGACTCATGAATATCCAATGGTCATTTTTAGAGCAAAAATTCTATATCCGCAAAAAAGGCTCTAGAACAAGCCTTAGCAGATTAAACACAGACAAATATGGGAGGGGGCTTGCCCCCGATGGCATTAAACAGTCGATACAAATGGTGACTGTTGCGCTGCCATCGGGGGGCAAGCCCCCTCCCACATTTTGATTGCACTTCACTTCAGGGTCAGGCGATGTCGCGCAGCTCCCTGCGCAGGATCTTGCCCACCGGCGTCATCGGCAACGACTCACGCAAAACGATGTGCTTGGGCACCTTGTAGCCGGTGAAGTTGCTTTTGCAGTACGCTTTCAGCTCTTCAAGGCTGACCCCCTGAGCCCGCGCCACCACGAACAGCTTCACCGCCTCCCCCGTGCGCTCGTCCGGCACGCCGATCACCGCGCAACTGGCCACTGCCGGGTGGGCCATGACCACGTCTTCGATTTCGTTGGGGTACACGTTGAAGCCGGAGACGATGATCAGGTCTTTCTTGCGGTCCACAATGCTCACAAAGCCATCGGTGTCGATCACCGCAATATCACCGGTTTTCAACCACCCTTCGGCATCCAGGGTATCGGCGGTTGCCGCCGGTTGCTGCCAGTAGCCCTTCATCACCTGTGGGCCCTTGATGCACAGTTCGCCACGCTCCCCCAGGGGCAATTCGCGGCCTTCGTCATCGATCACCTTCATGGCCGTACCCGGCACTGGAATACCCACGGTGCCCAGCCGCGATTGGCTACCGTAGGGGTTGGTGCTGGCCACCGGCGAGGTTTCGGTCAGGCCGTAGCCTTCGCCGATGGTGCAGCCGGTCAGGGCCTTCCAGCGCTCGGCGGTGGCCTTGACCAGCGCGGTACCGCCGGAATTGGTGATCTTGAGGTGCGAGAAATCCAGGGTCTTGAAATCCGGATGGTCCATCAGCGCGACAAACAGCGTGTTCAACCCCAGCAGGCAGGAAAACCGCCACTTTTTCAGCTCTTTGATAAACCCGCCGATGTCGCGCGGGTTGGTGATCAGCACGTTGTGGTTGCCGGTCACCATCATGCACATGCAGTTCGCCGTAAAGGCATAGATGTGGTAGAGCGGCAGCGGCGCGATCATCACCTCCTGCCCTTCCCGTACCAGCGGCTGGCCGTTATCGCTGACCTGGGACATGCACGCCCGCGCCTGCTGCATATTGGCCACCAGATTGCCGTGGGTCAGCATCGCGCCCTTGGCCAGGCCGGTGGTGCCGCCGGTGTATTGCAACACGGCGATGTCATCCAGGGTCACCGGGTGGCGGGTCACGCTCAGGCCCGCGCCCATGCGCAGGGCACGCTTGAACGATACTGCGCGTGGCAAGTGATAGGCCGGGACCATCTTCTTGACCTTGTCGACCACGGTGTTGACCAGCCAGCCTTTGGCGGCGGGCAGGAAGTCGCCCATTTTGGCTTCGATCAGGTAGTCGATCTCGGTGTCGGCACACACTTCCTGCACCCGCGAACCGAACAGGTTGAGGTAGACCAGCGCCCGCACGCCGGCATCCTTGAATTGGTGGCGCATTTCCCGCGGGGTGTACAACGGGTTGGTGTTGACCACGATCAACCCGGCGCGCAGCGCCCCGAACACCGCGATGGGGTAATGCAATACGTTGGGCATCTGCACGGCGATGCGCTCGCCGGGCTTGAGGTCGGTGTGATGCTGCAGGTAACCGGCGAACGCCGCGCTCTGGCGCTCAAGCTCGGCGTAGGTCAGGGTCACCCCCATATTGCTGAATGCCGGACGGTCGGCAAAGGCTTTACAGGAACGCTCGAAGACTTCGATCACCGACTTGTAGGTGGTGAGGTCGATGTCATTGGGAACGCCCGCCGCGCGTTTGTCATTCCAGAAATCAGGTTGCATTATTCTTGTCCTCTGTACCTGAGTGTGTCCGGCCGCTTTTATGCTGCGATGGAAAGCGGAGCTTTGGGGACGTTAGCAGCTATGGCCAATCAGGCAAATACAGGAAAGAGTGTCATCAACTGCGTGAATCTTCCTACAAGGGCCTGTACTGATCAGCCGCTTGCCAGAAGATCAGCGATACACTGCAACGACACCGAGCAAAGGAACCGCCATGAACCACAGCACCTTCTGGCTGACTGCGAACGACCATACCCGCCTATACGTCAACCAATGGCTGCCACAGGGGCCGCTCCAGGCTGTGGTGATGGTGTCCCACGGCATGGCCGAGCACAGTGGGCGCTACGTCCGCCTGGCCGAGGCCCTGGGCGATGCGGGCTACGGTGTGTACGCGCTGGACCAGCGAGGCCATGGACGGACCGCCGATGAAGGCACTCTGGGGTTGTTCGCCGAGCACGATGGCTGGAACAAAGTGGTAGGCGACCTGGCCAGCCTCAACCAACACATCGGCCAACAGCATCCGGGGCTGCCGATCGTATTGCTGGGGCACAGCATGGGCAGTTATATCGCCCAGGCTTATCTGCTGCACCACAGTGCCAGCCTGCATGGGGCGATTCTCAGTGGGTCGAATTTCCAGCCGGTGGCGCTGTACCGCGCCGCGCGCCTGATCGCTCGCGCCGAACGCCTGCGCCAGGGCCTGCGGGGGCGCAGCGCCGTGATCGACTTCCTGTCGTTTGGCTCTTTCAACAAAGCGTTCAAACCCAACCGCACGGCCTTCGACTGGCTTAGTCGCGACCCGGATGAGGTGGATAAGTACGTCAACGATCCCCTCTGCGGTTTCCGTTGCACCAACCAACTGTGGGTGGATTTGCTTGGCGGCTTGCAGCAGATCAGCAAAGCGTCCAACCTCGCGCAGATCGATCCGGGCCTGCCGATTCTGGTGATGGGCGGCGAATGTGATCCGGTGAGCGAGGGCAAGCGTCTCACCCACCTGGCTCAAGCCCTGCAAGCGGCCGGCTGCCAGCACCTGCAACTGACTATTTACCCCCAGGCGCGTCATGAAGTGTTCAATGAGACCAATCGTGCGCAAGTCACGGCGGATGTGGTGACATGGCTGGATCACGCCCTGAGTTTGCAACGGCCTGCCCGCTGCGAATAAATTTTCCTTTAAAATCAGCAAATTAAATTACCGATTAGCCACAGGATGCGCTCTTAGATGACCCAGGTAACCAACACCCCGTATGAAGCCCTTGAAGTCGGCCAGACCGCCAGTTACAGCAAGACTGTCGAAGAGCGCGATATCCAGCTGTTCGCGGCGATGTCTGGCGATCACAACCCGGTGCATCTGGACGCCGAATACGCCAAGGCCACGATGTTCAAGGAGCGTATCGCCCACGGCATGTTCAGCGGCGCTTTGATCAGCGCAGCCGTAGCCTGCGAGCTGCCTGGGCCGGGCACGATTTATATCGGTCAGCAGATGAGCTTTCAGAAGCCGGTGAAGATCGGCGACACCCTGACGGTGCGCCTGGAAATCCTGGAGAAACTGCCCAAGTTCCGCGTGCGGATTGCCACCCGCGTGTTCAACCAGCGCGACGAGTTGGTAGTGGATGGCGAGGCAGAGATTCTTGCGCCGCGTAAACAGCAGGTGGTGACCTTGACCGAGCTGCCGCCGATCAGCATCGGCTGAATACAAATGTGGGAGAGGGCTTGCCCCGATTGCGGTGAGTCAGTCATTGAAACATCGACTGATTCACTGCTATCGGGGGCAAGCCCCCTCCCACATCGACTAGGCGGTAAGCTTACGACTGAGCGCGAGCCTGGTTACGCAGGGCTTTAACCTGGTCGTGATTGCGTTGCACGCCGTGGTACTGACGCTCAACCAGGTCACGAATGCCCAGCAGGTTGTGCTTGTTGATCTTCTCGATCGCTTCACGGTAAGCCTTCAGTGCGTGGTCTTCACCGCGCTCGGCTTCGTTCAGCACAGCCTCTTCATCTTTACCGGTAACCATCGACTTCACGTCGACCCAGCCACGGTGCAGTGCGCCTGCCATGCTGCCGGAATCTTCCGGATCGCCACCCAAGGCACGCACGGCGGTTTTCAGCTCGGCGGCAGCGGTGGCGCAATCGGCGGAACGCTTGGCAAACAGCGCCTTGAGTTCTGGGTGCTTGATGTCTTCAGCGCACTCTTTAAAGCCTTTTTGGCCGTCGATGCTGGTTTCGATCAGGTCGTTCAGTACGGAGATCGATTCTTTGTTGATGTCAGTCATTTTCCAATTCCTTATGTGGGTTGAGAAAGGTTGTCTTAATGATTGCAGCGCCCGTGCCAGGTTTTGAAAAATAACTTTATTGTTTTAATTCAATTACTTACGAAATATTGAACCATCTATATGTACGTTATTTGCATGATCTGTCATTTGGCCTTCATGCAGAATGCCTGTATTTTCCAAGACCCTCTCGTAACCATCTGACGTTCATGAACCCGGAAAAGCTCGAACTGCTGATCACCCGCGAAATGCCTTTCGGCAAATACAAAGGGCGGATCATTGCCGACTTGCCAGGCCCCTACCTGAACTGGTTCGCTCGCGAAGGTTTCCCCCACGGCGAACTGGGTGGTCTGCTGGCACTGATGCAGGAAATTGACCACAACGGTCTGTCAGAACTGCTCGAACCGCTGCGCGCCAAACACGGCAAGCCTGCCTCACGCCATTAAGAGCCCACCCATGCCCAGCAACGCCCAAAACGAAGCGCATTGGCAAGCCATCGCTCAACGCTATGACTGCGAGCCAGGCCCCATCAATCTTGAGAACGGTTACTTCGGCCGCATGAGCCGGGCGGTGCAGGCCCAGTACCTGGAGCATGTGGCGTTTATCAACCGCAGCAATGCGGTGTATGTGCGCCAGCGTTTCGAACAGGGCGAAAACATCGAGATCCGGCGCCAGCTCGCCGCCTTGATAGAGGTGGAACCCGAGTCGGTGGCATTCACCCGCAACGCCACCGAAGCCTTGCAGTCGCTGATCCGCAACTACAACCGCCTGCAACCGGGTGACCAAGTGCTGATCAGCGATCTGGAGTACGACACGGTAAAGGGCGCGATGCGCTGGCTGGCGGCGCATCGCGGTGTGGAGGTTATCGAACTGTCCCACACCCATCCGGCCAGTTTCGACAGCCTGCTACAGACCTATCGCGATGCCTTCGCCCAATACCCGCGTCTCAAGCTGATGGCCCTGACCCACGTTACCCATCGCACCGGGCTGGTAATGCCAGTGGCCGCCATTGCTCAGGCAGCACGGACGCACGGTGTTGACGTGATCCTCGACGGTGCCCACGCCCTTGGCCAGATCGACTTCAACTTGACCGAGCTGGGCATCCAGTTCGCCGGGTTCAACCTGCACAAATGGATCGGCGCACCGTTGACCCTGGGCTTCCTGTACATCGCCCCCGAGCGCCTGGCCGATATCGACCCGGACATGGGCGAGTTCCACTACCCCATCACCGATGTACGCGCGCGGACGTCCTACAGCACGCCGAATTTTCCGGCGCTGATGACCTTGCCACTGGTATTGGATGAGCATCGGGCACTGGGTGGCGCGGCTGCCAAAGGTGCGCGGGTCAATTACCTGCGGGATACATGGGTGAGCCAGGTAAGGTCATTGCCGGGGATCGAGGTGCTGACGCCGGATGACCCGAGGCTGTATTGCGGGATTAGTGCTTTCAAATTCAGCGGTCGGGACCAGCAGGCGATGGCGGACCGTTTGCTCAAGGACTACAACCTCTTCACCACGACCCGTGTTGGGGCCTCGTTCGGGACGTGTATCCGGATCACCCCCGGGTTGGTAACCTCGGTGGCGGACATCCATCATTTGGTCAATGCCGTCACCGAACTGCACCGCAGCCCTCTATAAAAGCAGGCGCAGGTTTATTGCAGGCAAAAAAAAGCGGTACACCGACCAAGTGCACCGCAAAAATGCCGTCAAGCACAGCAACAACGATTCGGTAAATCAGATCAATCCAACAGCGCCAGGGCCTGGGCGGTGACTTCCTGGATGCGTGCCCAGTCGCCATTCTTGACCCACTCTGGGTCGAGCATCCAGCTGCCGCCCACGCACATCACGTTTTTCAACGCCATGTAGCTTTTGATATTGGCCGGGCCGACGCCGCCGGTCGGGCAGAATTTCACTTCGCCGAACGGGCCGCCCAGGGCCTTGATTGCCGCTACGCCACCGCTGACTTCAGCGGGGAACAATTTGAAACGACGGTAGCCCAGGCCATAGCCTTCCATGATGCCGGACGCATTGCTGATACCCGGCAACAGCGGGATCGGGCTGTGCACCGAGGCTTCGAGCAAGTCGCGGGTAATCCCGGGGGTGACGATAAACTGCGAGCCGGCCACTTCCGCGGCCTCCAGCATGTGCCGATCCAACACGGTGCCGGCGCCGGTGCACAGTTCAGGACGCTGCTCGCGCAGCACCTGAATAGCCTTGAGGCCGAACTCCGAACGCAGGGTTACTTCCAGCGCCGTCAGGCCGCCGGCCGCCAGGGCATCGGCCAGGGGCAGAATGTCCTGTTCGCGGGCGATGGTGATCACCGGCAGGATCCGCGCCTTGGCGCAGAGGCTGTCGATCAAGGCAACTTTATCCGCCATGGACACGGTCGGTTGAGGGCTTTTCATAGCGGCTGATCCTTGGCTCATGGGCACCAGTAAATCTCTAAAGTAGGTTGCAGAAACGCGCGAATCGGCATGGCGGCGACGTCGTCACTGGCCAGCGCGGCGCTCAAAGTGGTCAATTTCGAACTGCCGGAGATCGACAGCACGGTGTAGCGGGCCGTGGCCAGCAACGCGCGACTCATGGTCAGGCGCTGGTGCGGCACGGTCGGCGCCAGCATGGGCCAGCAACGGCGGGTACCGTCGGGCTGCAGGGCTTCGTTCAGGTTCGGGCTGTTGGGAAACAGCGACGCGGTGTGGCCGTCATCGCCCATGCCCAGCACCAGCACATCGATGGCGGGCAGTTCGGCCAGCAGGCGATCGGCCTGCTCGGCAGCCTCTTCCAGGTTCGCGGTGGCGCTGTACAAACTGAGGAACCGCGCCTTGGCGGCCGGGCCCTGCAGCAGATATTTCTTCAATAGGCCGGCATTGCTGTCGGCATGCTCTACCGGCACCCAGCGCTCATCGGCGAGGGTGATGGTGACCTTGGACCAGTCCAGGCCCTGCTTGGCCAGGTTCTGGAAAAACGCCACCGGGCTGCGCCCACCAGACACCACCAGCGTCGCTTCGCCACGGGCGCTGATGGCCGTGCGCAATTGTTCGGCCACATCGTTGGCCAAACCGTCCGCCAGCAACGCAGGCGTACGGTACTCATGGGCGCTGACGCCCTGCGGCAGTTTCAATTCAGATATCGCCATACCATGACCTCCCATCCCGCGTGATCAGTGCAATGGAGCTCATCGGCCCCCAGGAGCCCGCCGCATACGGCTTGGGCGCATCACCGGATTTTTTCCAACCGGCGATCAACTGGTCACACCACTTCCACGCGGCTTCGATTTCATCTTTGCGAACAAACAGGTTCTGATTGCCGCGCATCACTTCCAACAGCAAACGCTCGTAGGCATCCGGAATGCGCGTACTGCGGTAGGTGTCGGAAAAATTCAGTTGCAGCGGGCCGCTGCGCAGTTGCATGCCTTTATCCAGGCCCTGCTCCTTGGTCATTACCCGCAAGGAAATCCCTTCGTCCGGTTGCAGGCGGATGATCAGTTTGTTGCTGATCTGCAGGCGCTGCTCGGGGGCGAAGATATAGTGGGACGGTTCCTTGAAGTGGATAACGATCTGCGACAGTTTTTGCGGCATGCGCTTGCCGGTGCGCAGGTAGAAAGGCACACCGGCCCAACGCCAGTTGCGGATATCGGCGCGCAGGGCGACGAAGGTTTCGGTGTCGCTCTGGGTGTTGGAGTTTTCTTCTTCCAGGTATCCCGGCACCGGCTTGCCGGCGCTGTAACCGGCGATGTACTGGCCACGCACCACTTGGGTGGTAAGGCCGTCCGGGCTGATCGGCGCCAAGGCCTTGAGCACCTTGACCTTCTCGTCACGGATGCTGTCGGCGGACAGGTCGGCCGGTGGGTCCATGGCGATCAGGCAAAGCAGCTGCAACAGGTGATTCTGGATCATGTCCCGCAGCTGGCCGGCTTTGTCGAAATAACCCCAACGACCTTCGATGCCCACTTGCTCCGCCACGGTAATTTCTACGTGGGAAATGTAGTGCTGGTTCCACTGGGTCTCGAACAGGCTGTTAGCAAAACGCAGCGCAATCAGGTTTTGAACGGTCTCTTTGCCCAGGTAATGGTCGATGCGGTAGGTGCGGTTTTCCGGGAAAAACTGCGCCACGGCGTCGTTGACCTTGCGCGAGGACTCCAGGTCCGAACCGATGGGCTTTTCCAGCACCACGCGGGTGTTGTCCGCCAGGCCGACCTTGGACAAATTCTCGCAGATCGCGCCATACACCGCCGCCGGAGTGGCGAAGTAGGCGATCAGGCGTTGTTCGGTGCCGGCTTTTTCAGCCAGGGCCACGTAGTCGTCGGCTTTCATAAAGTCGACATGGACGTAGGTCAGACGCGCCAGGAAACGCTGGGCGATGCTGTCGTCCAGTTCCTTGCCGACGTATTTACGCAGTTCTTTTTCGATATGGGCCAGGTGCTGCTGCTCGGAGCCGGCTTCACGGGCCAGGGCCAGGATGCGCGTGTCTTCGTGCAGCAGACCTGCACCATCCAGCTGATAGAGGGCAGGAAATAACTTGCGCAGCGCCAGATCACCCAAGGCGCCAAACAGGGCAAAGGTGCAGGGTTCCACGGTTATCGAAGGCATGATGTTTGTTCTTTTATCAAGTTAAGCTACAAATACCTTTTTTCAAGGTATCACTCAAGGAAAAATGTAGTAATAACCACAACATTTTCCCGAAATACGCATTGCGAGTGGTGGTGTTCAGCTACCCTCAGTAGGATAGGCCACCGCAAAAGGCCGCTCGTCGATTGCTTGCCGCCCTTAAATTTGCATCGTCGCCCGAAGGAAAGACTGAATGGACCGCGTGCGAAATCTTCTGGAGCAGATCCAGAGCCGCCTCGAAGACTTGAACAAGGCAGAGCGCAAAGTCGCTGAAGTCATCCTGCTCAACCCGCAGCAGGCCACACGCTTCTCGATCGCCGCCCTCGCCCAGGCCGCCTCGGTCAGCGAACCGACGGTCAACCGTTTCTGCCGCTCATTCGGCGTGAGCGGTTACCCTGAACTCAAATTGCAATTGGCGCAAAGCCTGGCCAGTGGCGCGGCTTATGTCAGCCGCGCCGTGGAGGCCGATGATAACCCGGAGGCCTACACGCAGAAGATCTTTGGCAGTGCCATCGCCTCCTTGGACAGCGCCTGCCAGGCCCTGGACCCGAACCTGATCAGCAAGGCCGTGGACCTGCTGATCCAGGCCCGGCAGATCCACTTCTTCGGCCTCGGTGCTTCGGCCCCAGTGGCCATGGACGCCCTGCATAAGTTCTTCCGTTTCAACCTGGCGGTCACCGCCCACGCCGACGTGCTGATGCAGCGCATGATCGCCTCGGTGGCCCATACCGGTGAGCTGTTCGTGATCATTTCCTACACCGGGCGTACCCGCGAGCTGGTGGAAGTGGCGCGTATCGCACGCAGTAACGGCGCCTCGGTCTTGGGCGTGACCGCCGAGAACTCACCGTTGGCCAAGGCCAGTACGGTGAGCCTGAATATTCCACTCCCGGAAGATACGGATATCTACATGCCGATGACGTCGCGGATCATCCAACTGACCGTGCTGGATGTGCTGGCCACCGGCATGACATTGCGTCGCGGGGTGGATTTCCAGCCGCACTTGCGCAAGATCAAAGAGAGTTTGAATGACAGCCGGTATCCGGTGGGGGATGAGTTTAACTAAGCTCGAATCTCTACCAGCAGTACCGCCGCCATCGCGAGCAAGCCCGCTCCCACAGCGGAATGCGTTGCAAATGTGGGAGCGGGCTTGCCCGCGATGAGGCCATAAGCAACAACGCTAAACTCCAGCCCGAGCCTGCACACTCAGGTGCGCCCGCTCCCACAGGGGAATGCGCTCCAAATGTAGGAGCGGGCTTGCCCGCGATGAGGCCATCAGCAACAACGCTAGACTCCAGCCCGAGCCTGCAAACTCAGGTGCGCCCGCTCCCACAGGGCAATGCGTTCCAAATGTGGGAGCGGGCTTGCCCGCGATGAGGCCATAAGCAACAACGCTAGACTCCAGCCC
>NZ_JARVSL010000024.1:0-51548 GCF_030209215.1 Pseudomonas sp. efr-133-TYG-23
GCCCGATAGCAGAGTGTCAGTCGATGTAGATGCCGACTGAAGCACTGCCATCGGGGGCAAGCCCCCTCCCACATTTGCTTTGTGTTGCCTGAGGATCGGGGCCAGCGTCTGCTGTTGATTGGGATCGAGTTCACGCCGTAATGCTGAATCGAGATGCAAGCCCATCAGGTGGCCGATGTCAGAGGCACTGAACGACGGTTGGTCGTCGATTAGCACATTCAAATCTTGCACAAACCTAATGTGGGAGGGGGCTTGCCCCCGATAGCAGAGTGTCAGTCGATGTAGATGCCGACTGAAGCACTGCCATCGGGCAAGCCCCCTCCCACATTTGCTTTGTGTTGCCTGAGGGATCGGGGCCAGCGTCTGCTGTTGATTGGGATCGAGTTCACGCCGTAATGCTGAATCGAGATGCAAGCCCATCAGGTGGCCGATGTCAGAGGCACTGAACCACGGTTGGTCGTCGATTAGCACATTCAAATCTTGCACAAACCTAATGTGGGAGGGGGCTTGCCCCCGATAGCAGAGTGTCAGTCGATGTAGATGCCGACTGAAGCACTGCTATCGGGAGCAAGCCCCCTCCCATATTGTTGATCGCCAGTGGACTGGGGATCAGGTTGTTTCTTCAGGATCAGAACGCCGGCTTGATCGCGCCTTTGTATTTTTCTTCGATGAATTGCTTCACCTCAGGGGTGTGCAGCGCGGCGATCAGTTTCTTCACGGCGTCCGCGTCCTTGTTGTCTTCGCGGGTGACCAGGATGTTCACATACGGCGAGTCGCTGCCTTCGATCAACAGGGCGTCCTTGGCAGGGTCCAGCTTGGCTTCCAGGGCGTAGTTGGTGTTGATCAGCGCCAGGTCGACCTGGGTCAGCACGCGTGGCAGGGTGGCGGCTTCCAGTTCGCGGAACTTCAGGTCTTTCGGGTTGGCGGTAATGTCTTTGATGGTCGACAGGATGTTGGTTGGGTCCTTCAGGGTGATCAGGCCGTTGTTGGCCAGAAGCAGCAGGGCGCGGCCGCCGTTGGTGGCGTCGTTCGGGATCACGACGTTGGCGCCGCTTGGCAGCTCGTCGATTTTTTTGTACTTGCTGGAGTAAGCACCCAGGGGCTCCAGGTGTACCCCGCCCACGCTTACCAAGTGAGTGCCCTTGGTCTTGTTGAATTCATCGAGGTACGGCTGGTGCTGGAAGAAGTTGGCGTCCAGGCGCTTCTCGGCCACTTGTACGTTGGGCTGCACGTAATCGGTGAACACCTTGACCTCGAGGTCCACGCCTTCTTTAGCCAGGGCTGGCTTCACGAATTCGAGGATTTCTGCGTGGGGCACCGGCGAGGCCGCGACGGTGAGGGTCTCGGCCGCGTGAGCGGAAAACGCGGCAACGGCGGCGAAAGCAACCAGTAGTTTTTTCATCCAGCAAGCTCCTTGTTCGGGCATCTGCCGGCAGTTGGCCGGCAATGGCCGTTATTTTCGAGAATAGTGTGTCACCAGCTTGTCGCCGATGGTTTGCAGAATCTGCACCAGCACAATCAACATAATGACGGTGACGACCATGACGTCGTCCTGGAAACGCTGGTATCCATAGCGGATCGCCAGGTCGCCCAACCCGCCGGCACCGACCACGCCGGCCATGGCGGTATAGCCCACCAGTGCAATGGCGGTCACGGTGATTGCGGCAATGATGCCAGGCTTCGCCTCGGGCAAAAGTGCCTTGACGATGATCTGCCGAGTGGTGGCGCCCATGGCTTGTGTCGCTTCGATGATGCCGCGATCCACTTCGCGCAGAGCCGTTTCCACCAGCCGCGCGAAGAACGTCGAGGCGCCTACCACCAACGGCGGAATCGCGCCGGCCACTCCCAGGGATGTGCCGGTGATAAAGATCGTTGTAGGAATCATCACAATCAGCAGAATGATAAACGGCAGTGAGCGTATAGCGTTGACGATAAACGCCAGAACGCCGTAGGTGGCTTTCTGCTCCAGCAACTGACGTGGGCTGAACAAGAAGAGCAGGATGCCGAGCGGCAGGCCGACCAGCACGGTGAACAGCAGTGAAGTGCTGAGCATCAGCATGGTGTCACCGGTGGCGACCCAAATGTCGGCCCAATCCACCTTATCGAAGTAATGCAGTAACACGTCCATTAACGCAGGACCTCCATATGCACGTCGGCTGCGGTGAAGCGGGCGAAAGCTGCTTCCATATCACCGCCGGTGATGGCCAGAGTCAGTTGCCCGTAGGGAATGTCTTTGATGCGATCGATACGACCGGCAAGGATGCTGTAGTCCACTCCCGTCTCGCGCGCGACGGTACCCAACAATGGCGCGTAAGTCGCTTCGCCCTGGAATGTCAGGCGCACGATACGGCCAGGCACGTGAGCGAAGTCATCGCGCTGTTCGCTTTCGTCGATTTGGTCGGCTTCCTGCACAAAACGCTTGGTGGTCGGGTGCTTAGGGTGCAGGAACACATCCGCCACCGACCCCTGCTCGACGATTACACCGGCGTCCATGACTGCGACTTGGTCGCATACGCGACGGATCACATCCATTTCATGGGTGATCAGTACGATGGTCAGTTTCAACTCGCGATTGATTTCGGCCAGCAATTGCAGGACCGACGCGGTGGTCTGCGGGTCGAGGGCGCTGGTGGCTTCGTCGCACAGCAGGATCTTCGGCTTGGTTGCCAGGGCGCGGGCGATGCCGACGCGTTGCTTTTGACCGCCGGAGAGTTGCGCGGGGTACTTCTTGGCGTGGTCGGACAGGCCCACGCGAGCGAGCAGTTCTGCCACCCGTTGGTCGATTGCCTTGCGCGACATTTCGCCGGCCAGAGTCAGTGGCAGCGCCACGTTGTCGGCGACGGTCTTGGAAGCCAGCAGGTTGAAGTGCTGGAAGATCATGCCGACCTGCTGGCGGAAACGCCGCAGGCCGTTGGCGTCCAGGGCGGTGACTTCTTCGCCATCGACCGTGATCTGACCGCCGCTGGGTTCTTCCAGGCGGTTGATCAAGCGCAACAGCGTGCTTTTACCTGCACCCGAATGGCCGATCAGGCCGAACACCTGGCCGTTCTCGACTCGCAGGCTGGTGGGATGCAGCGCGGGGATATCCCTACCGTCGACACGGTAGGTTTTATGGACGTTTTGAAACTCGATCACGTAGCGAACCTTGTGGGGCGCATGAAAAGGGATCAGCGGTTAGCCGGGCGCGCATTTTAGCCTGTCCGTATAGCGTTTCTTAGCATTTATTTCGTATCCAACCAGCGATTTGGCAATAACGCGATCAAAGGTCATAAAAAAGGAACGGCGCAAAACCCTGTCAGTCCCTACTTAAGCAACTCAATTTCCCAGGTGCCGTGCCTGGGGTTTTGCTCAAACGAGCCGGGGAACGCTCTGGCCACTTTGAATAAGGAGTTTTGACTGATGAGCACCAAGAAGCCAGCTACCCCGTCCAAGAGCGAACTCGCGGGGACCGATACCCTGGACCGCGGCAATACCAACGCCAAGCTGCAGGCCCTGGAAGCCTTTCGCTCCGATGCCACCGGCCAGGCTTTGCGTACCAACCAGGGCGTGAAGATTTCTGACAACCAAAACAGCTTGAAGGTCGGCTCCCGCGGCCCGTCGCTGCTCGAAGACTTCATCATGCGTGAAAAAATCACCCACTTTGACCATGAGCGCATCCCGGAGCGCATCGTGCATGCTCGCGGTACCGGCGCCCATGGCTATTTCCAGACCTACGAAGACCATTCGGCACTGACCAAGGCCGGGTTCCTACGGACCCCCGAGCATAAAACACCGGTATTTGCGCGGTTCTCCACCGTACAGGGCCCGCGTGGTTCCGGTGACACCGTGCGCGATGTGCGCGGCTTTGCCGTGAAGTTTTTCACCGAGGAAGGCAACTTCGACTTGGTGGGCAACAACATGCCAGTGTTTTTCATTCAGGACGCGATCAAGTTTCCTGACTTCGTGCATGCGGTAAAACCTGAGCCCCATAACGAAATTCCTACCGGCGGCTCGGCGCACGACACTTTTTGGGATTTCGTTTCCCTGGTGCCGGAATCGGCCCACATGGTGGTGTGGGCAATGTCCGACCGCGCCATTCCGAAAAGCCTGCGCGCCATGCAGGGTTTTGGCGTGCATACCTTTCGCCTGATCAACACTGAGGGCAAGTCCAGCTTCGTCAAATTCCACTGGCGTCCGAAGGTCGGCACCTGCTCCCTGGTGTGGGACGAAGCGCAGAAGCTTGCCGGTAAAGACACCGACTACCACCGCCGCGACCTGTGGGAATCCATCGAGAGCGGTGACTACCCCGAGTGGGAGCTGGGCGTACAGATCGTCGCCGAAGAGGACGAGCATAAGTTTGACTTCGACCTGCTCGACCCGACCAAGATCATCCCCGAAGAGTTGGTGCCCATCACGCCGCTGGGCAAGATGGTGCTTAACCGCAACCCAGACAACTTCTTTGCCGAAGTCGAGCAGGTGGCGTTCTGCCCGGGTCATATCGTGCCGGGTATCGATTTCACTAACGACCCGCTGCTGCAAGGCCGTCTGTTTTCCTACACGGACACGCAGATCAGCCGCCTGGGTGGTCCGAACTTCCATGAAATCCCGATCAATCGACCAGTTGCGCCGTTCCATAACGGCCAGCGCGACGCGCAGCACCGCAGCGTGATTGATAAGGGACGTGCCTCTTACGAGCCGAACTCCATCGATGGCGGCTGGCCGAAAGAAACCCCGCCGGGCCCGACCGACGGTGGCTTCGAAACCTATTACGAGCGCGTCGACGCCAACAAGGTACGTGAGCGCAGTGAATCGTTTGGCGATCACTTCTCCCAGGCCACGCTGTTTTTCAACAGCATGAGCCACCACGAGAAAGAGCACATTATTGCCGCTTACAGCTTTGAGCTGGGCAAGGTCGAGCGCGAGCATATTCGTGCGCGCCAGGTGAACGAGATCCTCGCCAATATCGATTTGGAACTGGCCAAGCGTGTGGCGCAGAACCTGGGCTTGCCGGTGCCGACCAAGGGCACCGTGCCGCCACGCGAAACCTCGGTGAAAACTTCGCCGGCGTTGAGTCAGGTGAACTTGCTGTCGGGGGATATCAAGACGCGCAAAGTGGCGATTCTGGCCGCCAACGGCGTGGATGGTGCCGCGATTGATGCGTTGAAAAAGGCTTTGGAGGCCGAAGGGGCTCACGCCAAATTGCTGGGGCCGACTTCGGCACCGGTGAAGACGGCCGATGGCAAAACCCTGGCGGTGGATGCATCGATGGAAGGCATGCCGTCCATTGCGTTCGACGCGGTGTTTATTCCTGGCGGCAAAGACTCGGTGAAAGCCCTGAGCGGCGACGGTGTGGCATTGCACTACGTACTGGAAGCCTACAAGCACCTGAAGGCGATTGCCGTAGGGGCGGATGTGAAGCCGCTGCTGGATCAGCTGAAGCTAGAGGCGGATGCGGGGCTGATCGTCGGCTCGGATGCCAAAGCGTTCAAGGCGTTCTTCGCCGCGATTGCACAGCACCGGGTCTGGGAGCGTGAGCCGAAGGCCAAGGCGATTCCGGCTTAAGGCAGGAGTTGCTAGTTAGATAGCTATCGGGGGCAGGCCCCCTCCCACATTTGAATGTATTCACAGTTCAATGTGTGGGAGGGGGCTTGCCCCCGATGCTTTTATTTCACTGCGCCTTGCGCGGAATCAGCACGATCTGCGCCGGGATCTTCTTCAGAATCTGCCGGTGAATCTTCAGGTCATATCCCGAATCAATGCGCTTCACCCGTTTGGTCAGCAGGCTGGCCAGCCACGGGTAATCTTCTGTGCGCGGCACCTGGATGCTCACGTCGCACTGGTAATTCACCACGTCGGTGGCGATGGCGTCGAGCTGATGGCGCATGTCTTCGATGTTGGTGAGGTTCAGCGCCACGGTGGTGCTCGGTGCTGCCGGGTCGATGACCTTCGCGGCGGGCTTGGCTTCGGCGGCTTTAAGGGCCTCTTCGGCTTGATCCAGCTCGGCTTTACGGGCGTGGGTGATAGCGCTGTTGACGCCGCCGGTCAGCGCCGGTGCTTTTGGCATCAATGCCCGGGCGCGGCTCAAGGCGGTGGCGGCCGCGTTGACGTCGCCTTTTTGCAGCACGATCTGGCTGCGTTGTAGATAGGCTTCGGCCAGTTGGCGCTGGTAGGTTTCCAGCGCCGGATCATTGGGCGTCTGGGCCTGCAGGGTGGCGAGTTGGTCTTCGGCGGTGGCCAACTCACTGCTGGCCAGGTTTTGCTCCAGCTGCGCGATGGCCGCAGCACGCGGGTCCGTGGCCTCCGGGGCAGCGGGCGGTGTGCTTTGACAGGCACCCAGCAGCAGGGAAAATGCGGCAAGGAGCAGATAACGTGCGGTGAACGGCTTCATTCCTGCGACTCTCTATTTGCGCAAAAAGCGAGCAAGTCTACACCCCTCGACGGGGCAGGACAAAACTCAGCAGAAACAGGGCGGCGGCGGTGACCACGATCGATGGTCCGGCCGGAGTGTCCTTGAACCACGACAACGCCAGGCCCCCACACACCGCAAGCATCCCCAGCAGGCTGGCGCCAATCGCCATTTGCTCCGGTGAACGGGCGTGACGCTGAGCGGCCGCGGCGGGGATGATCAGCAACGATGTGATCAACAATACGCCGACAATCTTCATCGCGACAGCAATCACCACCGCGATCAATAACATCAAGGCCATGCGCAGGGCGGGCACCGGCAAGCCTTCGACCCTGGCCAGTTCTTCATGCACAGTGATCGCCAGCAGCGGGCGCCACAGCGTCACCAGCAACACCAGTACCATTGCGCTGCCGCCGAGGATCCAGGCCAGGTCGGTGGGGCTGATTGCCAGCAGATCGCCGAACAGGTAAGCCATCAGGTCGATACGCACTTCATGCATAAAGCTCAGCACCACCAGGCCCAGGGATAAGGTGCTCGGTGCCAAGATCCCCAGCAAGGTGTCGGAAGCCAGCGGCTGGCGCTGTTGCAGCGTCACCAATAGCACGGCCAGCAGCAGGCAGCCGGCGGTTACGGCGATGGTTGGGCTCACATCCAACAGGAAGCCCATGGCTACGCCCAGCAGCGCGGCGTGTGACAAGGTGTCGCCGAAATAGGCCATGCGCCGCCAGACCACGAACGAGCCCAGAGGGCCCGCGACCAGTGCCAGAGCCAAGCCTGCCAGCAGGGCGTAGAGCAGAAAATCAGCCATGCTTGCAGCTATCTCCGTGAACGTGGGTATGGGGGACGCTCGGGTCGTCGACCACTGCGCCATGTAGGTCATGGGCGTGGTCATGATGGTGATGGTAAATCGCCAGGCTTTGCGCGTTTTTGCCGAACAACTCGACAAATGCCGGGTCGCCGCTGACTTGTTCCGGGTGGCCCGAGCAGCACACATGGCGGTTGAGGCATACCACTTGGTCGGTGGTGCTCATCACCAGATGCAGATCGTGGGACACCATCAGCACGCCGCAGCCGTGGCGGTCGCGCAGGCGGGTGATCAGGCTATACAGTTCGGCCTGGCCGGCGACGTCGACGCCCTGCACGGGCTCGTCCAGCACCAGCAGCTCCGGTTCGCGCAGCAGCGCGCGGGCCAGCAGCACGCGTTGCATTTCGCCGCCGGAAATACTTTGTACCGGGCTGTCGATCACCTGTTCGGCGCCGACTTCCTTAAGTGCGGCTTGGGCGCGGGCGCGGTCCACGCCGGGCACCAGACGCAGGAAGCGCAATACGGACAGCGGCAGAGTTGGGTCCACATGCAGTTTCTGCGGCATATAGCCCACGCGTAGCTTAGGCTTGCGCCACACACTGCCACTGTCGGGCTTGAGCAGGCCGAGCACGGCGCGCACCAGCGTGGTCTTGCCGGCACCGTTAGGGCCGATCAGTGTGACGATCTGCCCCGGCTCCACGCTCAGTGCGATGTTATCCAGCACGTTTTGCCCGGCGAACTTGACGCCGACCTGCTCCAGACGGATTAACGCGTTGCTCATCAAGCCCCCTGGCAACCCGAGCACAAACCGACCACTTCGACCGTTTGCCCTTCGACTCGGAAGCCAACGTCGGCGGCGCTGTGGATAATGGAATCGCTGATGCTTTTTTGTTCAAGCTCGATGGCCGCATGGCACACCCGGCAGATCAGGAACTGACCCTGGTGCGCATGCTCTGGGTGGTTGCAACCGACAAACGCGTTGAGGGAGGCGATACGGTGGACCAGGCCGTTTTCCAGCAGGAAATCCAGCGCGCGATAAACCGTAGGCGGCGCGGCGCGGCGGCCGTCCTGCTCGCTGAGCACGCCGAGAATGTCGTAGGCACCCAGCGGTTTGTGGCTTTGCCAGACCAATTCCAGCACGCGCCGCCGCAGGGCGGTCAGGCGCAGGCCTTGGCGTGCGCACAGCGCATCGGCCTCCGACAGCGCGCTGTGCACGCAGTGAGAGTGGTCGTGGGGACGGCTGGCAAGCGGTGTTATAGGCATGAGCGGCGACAGATATTTGATAGAGACGTTATTATGTTACCCGTTCCTACGCCATTGAGTGGTCATCGTGTCCCGACTTTTTCCCGTTTTTGTCGTATTTGTCACCAGTTTATTCATTGCCGGTGCCGCTCAGGCCGACGTCAAGGTGCTCACCAGCATCAAGCCGTTGCAGCTGATCGCCGCGGCGGTGCAGGACGGCGTGGCGGTTCCGGAGGTGCTGTTGCCGCCGGGCGCGTCGCCGCATAACTTCGCCTTGCGCCCATCCGACGTACGGCGTGTGCAGTCGGTCGACCTGCTGTATTGGATCGGGCCGGACATGGAGACTTTCCTGCCACGCGTGCTCAAAAATCGTACAGCCACAACTGTGGCCGTGCAGGATTTGCCTGGCATGCAATTGCGCCGTTTCGCCGAAGATAGCCATTCCCACGCCGATGAAGACGAACATGATCACGACCACCGTCCAGGCAGCGTGGATGCCCACTTGTGGCTATCGACAGTGAACGCCCGCGTGATTGCCGCGCGCATGGCCTCCGATCTCGCCAGCGCCGACCCTGCCAATGCCGCGCGTTATCAGAGCAACGCCAAGGCTTTCGCCGCACGCCTGGATGCGTTGGACGCGCGATTGAAGAAACGTCTGGCCGGCATCGGCGACAAGCCCTACTTCGTCTTTCACGAAGCCTTCGATTACTTCGAAGCTGCCTACGGCCTCAAGCATGCCGGCGTGTTCAGTGTTGCCGCTGAGGTACAGCCGGGGGCTCAGCACGTCGCGGCAATGCGTACGCGGTTGCAGGAAGTGGGCAAAACCTGTGTGTTCAGCGAACCGCCGCTGCGTCCGCGTTTAGCTGAAACCCTGGTGGCAGGGTTGCCGGTAAAACTGGCGGAATTGGATGCTTTGGGCGGTTACACCCCGGCGACCGCGCAAGGTTATGAGCAGGTGCTGGAAAAGTTGGGTAATGACCTGGCTGGGTGCCTGGAGTCGTTGTAAGTGTTAGCGCAGATCAAATGCAGGAAGGGTTTGCCCCTTCCCGCATTGTTGACCGGATCGGCGCTTAGAGCGCGAATGGCAGGTTGACCGTGACCTGCTGACGCTGCGCCAGGCGATGTTCGAACTCGGCGGGATCGTGAATGAGAACATCCTGCCCGGCAAACGACTCGGCCGCGATCAAGCGCGAGAGCCAGAAGCGTACACACGCTACCCGCAGCATGGTCGGCCACAGTTCGGCTTCCTTGGCGGTAAATGGCCGTAGGCTCGCGTAGGCGCCCAACAGTGCGCGAGCGCGGGGTGCGTCGATCACACCGTCGGCGTCCGAACACCAGTCGTTCAGGGCAATCGCCACGTCGTACAGCATCGGACCCGAGCAGGCGTTGTAGAAGTCGATCAGGCCGGTCAGATGTGTGCCTTCGAACATCGCGTTGTCGCGGAACAGGTCCGCGTGCACGTTGGCCCGAGGCAAGGCGAGGATCTGAGCCTTATGGGCGGCGATTTCATCCAGCGCGCCTTGCAACAGGCGCTGTTGGGCATCGTTAAGATGTGAAATCAGTTGGTTGCCCTCACTGAGCATCCAGTCCAACCCGCGATCGGTCTTACGTTCCAGCACCTTGTCGCCCTGAGTTGCCAGATGCAGGTGACCGAGCAATTCGCCGACCTGGGCGCAGTGCTGGGCATTGGCATCTTTGATGTGCTTGCCGGCCAGGCGCGGCTGCAACAGCGCCGGTTTGCCGGCCAGTTCGCGCAGGGCCACGCCATCGGTTGTACGCAGGGCGTATGGCACGGGCAGGTTGGCGTCGTGGAGTACGTCCAGCAGCTCGATGAAGAACGGCATTTCCTGCACCGGGCCGCGCTCAACCAGGGTCAGGACAAACTCGCCCTGCTCCAGGCTGATAAAGAAGTTGGTGTTTTCGCTACCAGCGGCAATCCCCTGGAAGTCAAGCAGGCGGCCGAGCCCATAAGGGGCAAGAAAGGTTTCCAGCTCGGGCCGAGCCAGGGGGGTAAACACAGACATGGTTAAAACTGCCAGTACGGGCGCCGCGGTGGGCGGCGCCGATTGAAGTTAAGAAGTCATTTCCATTCGAAGATCTTCCATGACGGGATCAGCATATCCGGCTGGTCGGAGCGGATGAAGTTCGCATCGGTTCCGTCTGCGCGCACGAGGAAATACGGCGGGCCCTTCTTAGGGATCACCTTGATTGCGTACAGGAAGCCATTCTGACGATATTCCTGAATAGTCTTGTCGCCTTCGGTGCGAATGGTAACTTGCGGGTCGCCCGAAGGCGCATCGTCTGCCGCCATGGCAGCCATCGGAGCGAGTGCGATCAAGCCGGTCAACAGCAGGCGATTGAATGTACGCATGATAACCTTGTCCCTTTGTTTTCATTGGTCCGGCTATTCTAGCGCCTGACCCGCCGAAAAGGTTGATCCTGCTCATGAGCCAAGCCCCCCTCGTCCTGGTGGACGGTTCGTCCTACCTGTACCGCGCCTTCCACGCGCTGCCACCGCTGACCACCTCCAAAGGCCTGCCGACCGGTGCGGTCAAAGGCGTCTTGAACATGCTCAAAAGCCTGCGCAAGCAGTACCCGGACAGCCCGTTCGCGGTGGTGTTCGACGCTAAGGGTGGGACTTTTCGCGATGACATGTACGCCGAATACAAGGCCAACCGCCCCAGCATGCCTGATGACATGCGCCTGCAGATCGAGCCGCTGCACCAGAGCGTGATCGCTCTGGGCTTCCCGTTGCTGTGCGTCGAAGGCGTCGAGGCCGACGACGTGATCGGCACCCTGGCGCGCAGCAGTGCGGCCGCTGACCGTCCGGTAGTGATCTCCACCGGTGATAAAGACATGGCGCAGTTGGTCGACGGGCACATTACCTTGGTCAACACCATGACCGGTAGCGCCTTGGACGTGGAGGGCGTAAAGGAGAAATTTGGCGTCGCTCCCGAGCAGATCATCGACTATCTGGCGTTGATGGGCGATTCGTCCGACAACATCCCCGGCGTACCGGGCATCGGCCCCAAGACTGCGTCCGGCCTGCTGGTGGGCGTCAATGGTGGCCTCAAAGAGCTTTATGAGCAGTTGGATATCGTGCCGACGCTGCCGATCCGTGGGGCCAAGAACCTGCCGGCCAAGTTGGAAGAACACAGGGAAATGGCGTTTCTTTCCTACCAATTGGCGACGATCAAGATCGATGTGCCACTGGACGTGGGCCTGGATGACCTGCATCTGATCGAACCGGACCGTGAAAAACTGCTGGAGCTGTACACCCTGCTGGAGTTCAAGAGCTGGTACGACGAAGTGCAGCGTGATACCAAACGCGTCGAACTGAAGGCGTCGACCGAAGCGGCCCCCGTCGCGGCGGTAGCGGAGGCAGTGGTTGTGGCCCCTGTTGAAGCGGTCTACACCACCATCTTGGATCAGGCCACGTTCGACGTCTGGCTGAAGAAGCTCGACGCTGCAACGTTGATCGCGTTCGACACGGAAACCACCGGGATCGACGCGCATCAGGCGCAATTGGTCGGCGTGTCCTTTGCTGTGCAGCCCCACGAAGCGGCCTACGTCCCCTTAGCCCATTCCTACATCGGCGTACCGCAGCAACTGGATCGCGACAGCGTATTGCTCGCCCTGAAACCGCTGCTGGAAGATCCGAACAAGCTCAAAGTCGGCCAGCACGCCAAGTTCGACATGAACATCCTGGCCAACTGCGCCATCGGCGGCGACCCCGCGCACGGCATCACGGTGCGCGGCATTGCATTCGACACCATGCTCGAATCCTACGTGCTCAATTCCACCGCGACCCGGCATGACATGGACAGCCTGGCGAAGAAATACCTGGACTACGACACAGTCAGCTTCCAAGACATCGCCGGCAAAGGCGCCAAGCAACTCACCTTCGACCAGATTCCACTGGAGCAGGCCGGGCCTTATGCGGCTGAAGATGCCGATGTGACGCTGCGTCTGCATCAGGCGTTGCATGCGCGACTGGCCGCCATCCCGAGCTTGGCCAGTGTGCTGACGGACATTGAAATGCCGTTGGTGCCGGTGTTGGCACGCATCGAGCGTCAGGGTGCCTTGGTGGATGCGCAGCTGCTGGGCGTCCAGAGCATCGAACTGGGCAACAAGATGGTGGAGCTGGAGCGCCAAGCATTCGAGATCGCCGGTGAGGCGTTCAACCTGGGCTCGCCCAAACAACTGGGGGCGATTCTTTACGAAAAGCTCGGGCTTCCGGTACTGAAGAAAACCGGCAAAGGCCAGGCCTCCACCGCTGAAGAAGTGCTGGCCAAGCTGGCGGAAGATGACTACCCGTTGCCCAAAGTGCTGATGCAGTACCGCAGCATGAGCAAGCTCAAAAGCACATACACCGACCGCCTGCCGGAGCAGATCAACCCGCGCACCGGGCGTATCCACACGTCTTATCACCAGGCAGTGGCGGCGACCGGTCGACTGTCGTCCAGTGACCCGAACCTGCAGAACATTCCGGTGCGTACCGCCGAGGGGCGGCGGATTCGCCAGGCGTTTGTTGCGCCCAAGGGCTACAAGCTGCTGGCGGCGGACTATTCGCAGATCGAGCTGCGCATCATGGCGCACTTGTCCAAAGACGAAGGGCTGATGAATGCCTTCCGTCATAACCTGGATGTGCACACGGCCACGGCGGCCGAAGTGTTCAAGGTCGAGCTGGGGGCGGTCACGTCCGACCAGCGTCGCAGCGCCAAGGCGATCAACTTTGGTCTGATCTATGGCATGGGCGCGCAAAAGTTGGGTAAGGACATTGGGGTCGATACCAAGACGGCCAAGGCTTATATCGACGTCTACTTCGCCCGCTACCCGGGAGTGCGCGAGTATATGGAGCGCACTCGGGCTCAAGCGGCCGATCAAGGTTATGTCGAAACCTTCTTCGGGCGCCGGCTGTACCTGCCGGATATCAACTCCAATAAACCCCAAGAGCGCGCCGCGGCGGAACGCACCGCGATCAACGCGCCGATGCAAGGCACGGCGGCGGACATCATCAAGAAAGCCATGGTGCGGGTAGATAACTGGCTCACCGACTCGGGCCTGGACGCCAAGGTGATCCTGCAAGTGCACGACGAACTCGTGCTGGAAGTGCGTGAAGACCTGGTTGCGCAAATCAGCGAGAAGATCCGCGAGCATATGAGCGCCGCAGCCCAGCTGGATGTGCCGTTGCTGGTGGAAGTGGGCGTGGGTGATAACTGGGACGAGGCACACTGATAACGGGCGCTTTGCCATCGCTAAGGGTGGTGGCATTGCGCTTTATGTCGGAAAGACCTGACAGTTATTTCCAATAGTTTTCGAACAGCTTGGAACTTAACCTGTGAACTGCCACTCAGAGTTACTGAATGGGTGGTGAAGCCCTTCAATGCTCCTATGTTGTGTTAAGTGTTGGCAGATATCTGGACCCCGCCCTAGCGGTCCGGAACTTGAACCCCGAACTTCCCCTCCCCATAAGAAGTCCGGGGTTTTTTTTGCCCGCAGAAAAGTTACCCGGCGATTTCCGCGCCTTTGTCCGCCAACTCCATCCAGCCCGCGAGAACGGTGTAAGCCTCTTCCAAGCCCATGCGCTTAGGCGCGGAGAACAATTGGATGGTGATCGTGTCGCCCCAACCCTTGCGGATTTCCGACTGCACTTTGAGCAAGGTATTTTTGGCCGCGCCGTAGGTCAGCTTGTCGGCTTTGGTCAACAGGATGTGCATCGGCATGCCGCTGGCGACTGCCCAATCGAGCATCAGCAGGTCGAAGTCGGTCATTGGATGACGGATATCCATCATCAGGATCAAACCCTTCAAACTCTCCCGGCCACCCAGATAAGCCTCCAGGTGACGCTGCCAGTGCAGCTTCAACGGGATCGGTACTTTCGCATAACCGTAGCCTGGCAGGTCGACCAGACGCCGATCATCGTCTAGCTTGAAGAAATTGAGCAGTTGCGTGCGGCCCGGAGTTTTCGAGGTGCGCGCCAGGCTGGCGTGGGTGAGCGTGTTCAGGGCGCTGGATTTACCGGCGTTGGAGCGGCCGGCGAAGGCGACTTCAAAGCCTTCGTCATCGGGGCATTGGTCAACCTTGGCGGCGCTGAGCATAAACGTGGACTGTTGGCACAGGCCGAGGATGGGATTCTTGAGTTGCATGAGATTTCCGATGTGGGCGGTGCCGAAAAAGGGTGCGGCAAGCGGTGTCGTTTCCGTTTCAGTGGCGCCAGTATATAATGCCGCAGATTTTGTGTGTGCTTTGTCCCAGCGAAGGATGAAGTTCACGGGAGCGATAGACCTTCATTGCGCATTAGAACGCAAAACGCTCTCAAACCCTGAAAAGGTCGATGTATGACCAGATGGTTGCTCGCTGTCGGTGTCCTGATTCCGCTTTACGGTGCTCAGGCTACACAGGAACCAGAAGCGCTGTACAACCGAGTTTGCGTGGCTTGCCATGCTGGCCAGTTGCCGAACGCCCCGAAGCGGGGTGACCAGGCAGCCTGGGCGCCGAGATTGGCGCAAGGTATGGATACGCTGGTACAGCACGTGACCCAGGGTTTCAAGGCAATGCCGCCGCGTGGTTTGTGCATGGACTGCAGTACTGAGGATTACCAGGCCGTCATTGAATGGATGGTGAGTAAACCCGGTAGATAACTCTTAAACCCTTAGCCGTAGTTGGATTAGCTGATGAACAAACTGATCGTGAGTCTGCTGTTGACCCTGGGCATCACCGGTGTTGCCCATGCTGCAGGCGACGCTACTGCGGGCCAGGCGAAAGCCGCCGTGTGTGGTGCTTGCCACGGACCGGATGGCAACAGCCCGGCGCCGAATTTTCCCAAACTGGCCGGCCAGGGTGAGCGTTACCTGACCAAGCAGATGCAGGACATCAAGTCAGGCAAGCGCACGGTGCTGGAAATGACCGGCTTGCTGACCAACCTCAACGATCAGGATCTGGCGGACATCGCGGCGTATTTCGCCAGCCAGAAAGGCAGTGTGGGAGCTGCCGATCCGAAACTGGTAGCGCGTGGCCAGAAGCTGTTCCGTGGCGGTGACCTGAATAAAGGCCTGCCGGCTTGCACCGGTTGCCACTCGCCCACTGGCGCGGGTAATGCCGCCGCCGGTTTCCCACATCTGGGCGGCCAGCACGCTCAATACATCGCTAAGCAACTGACCGATTTCCGCAAGGAAGAAGCCGGTCGTGCCAACGATGGCGATGCGATGACCATGCGCACCATCGCCCGCAAGCTGAGCGACGAAGACATCGCGGCAGTGTCCAGCTATATCCAGGGCCTGCACTGATCGGCGCGGCGACGTTAACGCTCGATTAATCCCGCGATGCAAGCATAAAAAGGGTGGCCCTGGCCGCCCTTTTTTGTGGCCGCTGCCGTTACACTAACGAACTCATGCCTGCGTCGACCGGTCACAACTAAGGTCGCGTGAGGCGACTTTATTTGTCCAGGAGTAAAGCATGCGTAATCTGATCCTCAGCGCCGCTCTCGTCACTGCCAGCCTTTTCGGCATGACCGCTCAAGCTGCCGATGTGCCGCTTGAAGCCGGTAAGACCTACGTCGAATTGGCCAACCCAGTGCCCGTCTCGGTGCCGGGCAAGATCGAAGTGGTTGAGCTGTTCTGGTACGGCTGCCCGCATTGCTACGCTTTTGAACCGACCATCAACCCGTGGGTTGAGAAACTGCCTAAAGACGTGAATTTCAAACGCATCCCGGCCATGTTCGGCGGCCCTTGGGATGCCCACGGCCAACTGTTCCTGACCCTCGAAGCCATGGGTGTCGAGCACAAGGTCCACAACGCAGTGTTCAACGCGATTCAGAAAGAAGGCAAGCGCCTGACCAAGCCTGAAGACATGGCTGACTTTGTTGCCACCCAAGGTGTCGATAAGGATAAGTTCTTGGCCACCTTCAACTCCTTCGCTATCCAGGGCCAGATCAAACAGGCCAAGGAGCTGGCGCAGAAGTACGGCGTGCAAGGCGTTCCGACCATGATCGTCAACGGCAAATACCGTTTCGACCTGGGTTCCACTGGTGGGCCTGAACAGACCCTCAACGTTGCTGACCAACTGATCGCCAAAGAGCGCGCAGCCAAGTAAGGGGCCTTTCATGCGCCGCTGGGGTACCGAACGTGTCGTTGGCCTGCATGATCCGCGTGTCAACGAAGATCACCTGGAATCCACTGGCCAGCTCGCGGACAGCCGTCTGCGCCTGCTCAGTTTCAATATTCAGGTTGGCATCAGTACCGAAAAGTATCGGCATTACCTCACCCGTGGCTGGCAGCATTTGCTGCCCCACAACGGGCGGGCCGTGAATCTGCAGAAGATCGGCGACCTGTTGAGCGATTTCGACCTGGTCGCGCTGCAGGAGGCCGATGGGGGTAGCATCCGCTCTGGTTACATCAATCAGGTGGAACACCTGGCCAGGCTCGGAGCGTTCCCCTACTGGTACCAGCAGCTCAATCGCAACCTCGGGCGCCTGGCTCAGCACAGCAATGGCGTGCTGAGTCGCTTGAAACCCACTGCTATCGAAGACCACCCGCTGCCAGGCCCCAAGGGGCGTGGCGCGATCCTCGTGCGTTTCGGCGAAGGGCCGGAAGCGTTGGTGGTGGTTATGATGCACCTGGCGCTCGGGGGGCGTACGCGCAACCTGCAGTTGGCCTACGTGCGCGAAATGATCGGCAACTACAAGCATCAGGTGCTGATGGGTGATATGAACACTCATGCCAATGACCTGCTGCAAAACTCGCCGTTGCGCGACCTCGGGTTGCTGGCGCCGCAAGTCGAAGCGACGTTTCCCAGCTGGCGTCCGCAGCGCTGTCTCGACCATATCCTGCTCAGTCCCACCCTCACGCTGGAAAGTGTGCAGGTGCTTGCGCAGCCCATTTCCGATCACCTGCCGGTCGCGGTAGAGATTCGTCTGCCGGGTTCGCTCACGGCTGATGCATTGCCCGCGTTGAGCCCCGGCCCTCGCGGACCCCTTGCATGAGCGACGACGCCCAGCGCTGGAAAGAAAAATACCTGTTAAGCATCGAGCAACAAGACAAACTCGAACGCCGCTGGGCTGCGCGCCTCGACCTGCTGCGCCGTGGCCTGGTGCGCAGCACCTTGGCGGCTGAAGGCACCGACCGCGCGGTCGACCAGTGCATGAAGGAGATGCGCGACGTTGTCCGCACCGACGACATGGACGCCGCCCTCGCCGCGCTGCTGCCGCGTCTGGAAAAAGCCGTTTTGGATTCGGAGCAGCGCCGCGAAACCCGGGTTGAACAGATGAGCACCGCGCTGACCTCCCTGGTCACGCAGTTGCAGAAATTGCCGCTGCCCCGCGAGGTGGCGCGACCATTGAAGACCTTCGCTAAACAGTTGGATGGCCGTGTCGGCCAGGCCCGGGAAATTCCGCTATTGCTCAGCGAGCTGAGCGACCTGCAAGGGCAGGCGCTGACTAACCTGGACCCGGATGGCGAAACTCCACGTCCTGGGCCGGGGCTCCTGCAGCGGTTGTTCGGTACCAAGGACGCCACCGTTGAAGCACCTGCCAGCGAGCCGGTTCCCACCCCCTCAGTTGCACCGGTTGCAACTAAACCCGTATCGGAAACCCCGCAGCCCGAGCAATCCGAAGAGCTGACCCAGGCTTTGCGCGCGTTCGCGCCACAGCCCGAAGCCGCGGCGCCTCAACCCGCCACACCGATCCAGCCAGCCCAGGTCGCCGTCGAGACCTTCGTCTACGAAGCGCCGCCTCAAGCCGACGCAGCGGCTGTGCCGGTCAAAGCTGAGCTGGCCCGCACGGAACCCAAGGCGCCTGAACTCGAACCGCAGGCGCAAGAGCCGGCCAACGAAAGTGCCCTCGCCGCCTTTATCGACGCACCGCAGCCCGAGGCCATAGAGGCACCGGAGCAGACGGTAATCGGCAGTCTGTCGCTGCCGCCGGTGTTGGACGTGGAGGCGCTTGACCCCGACGAGATGCAATCGGACGGCCAATACGCTTTGCCGGACTCGCCCGAGCCGTCCTACAGCTCCGTGGCCAAGCACATCGAAGACACGCTTATCGGTTTGCTCGAAGAGCTGGACCTGCCCGAGCGTCATCGCCCTCAGGCTGAAGCGATGCGCGAGCGTCTGGCCCACGGTTTGAACTGGTATGAACTGCTACCGATCCTGGATGATCTGGCGGTACTGATGTTGGCGATCACCGACAGCGGCCATCTGGAATTCGAGGCATACCTCAAGCAACTCAATGAGCGCCTCGAAGCCTTCCAGGGTCATTTGAAGGTGGCCAGTGACGGGCATGCCGACAGTAGCTCTGCCGCGCGTGAACTGGATACGCAGATCCGCGAGCAGGTCGATGGGCTGCAAACCAGCGTACAGGACGCCGCCGACCTGGACAGCCTCAAACAGGTGCTGGAGAGCCATCTTGAGGGCTTGCTCGGCACCATGGACGAGCATCGGCAGCAACGCGATCTGCGCGAACAGGAGGTTGCCGAGCGCCTCAAAGGCCTGGCCGAACGCGTCGCCAACATGGAGCAGGAAGCCCAGGGCTATCGTGAACACCTTGAAGTGCAGCGCCAGAAGGCCCTGATCGACCCATTGACCGGCCTGCCCAATCGTGCGGCCTGGAGCGAACGCCTGGACCACGAAATCAATTCCTGGCACCAGCGCGGCAACAGCCTGTCGCTGGCCATGCTGGACCTGGACCACTTCAAACGCATCAACGATGGTTACGGCCACCTGGCCGGCGATAAGGTGCTGAAGATCATCGCCAATGTGCTCAGCAAGCGCCTGCGGCCCACCGATTTCATCGCGCGTTTTGGCGGTGAAGAGTTTGTCTTGCTGATGCCCGATTCGACCCTCACCGAGGCCTTGGCGGTGGGTGAAGGGCTGCGCGAGGCAATTCAAGCGTGTCCGTTTCACTTCAAAGGCGAACCGGTGACGATCACGGTGTCGATGGGCGTGGCGCAATTGCGCTCGGGTGAGCGCAGCGAACTGGCGCTCAAGCGCGCCGATGAAGCGTTGTATCGAGCCAAGGCGGCGGGGCGTAATCAAGTGCAGGCGGCGTAAAAGATGTTGCCTGTTTGTAATTAGGCCGCTCTGTTTCAGTCGGTACGTTACACTGTTGCATTATCGTCTTCAGCGTACTGTCATCCGCCATGAAATCCATTTGTATCGCCCTTGCGTTTCTCCTGCTTGCCGGCTGCGCCAGCGGCCCCCGCATCAACACCAGTCATCCCTCGGTCAACTACGACAATCGCGTGCAATTTGTGATCGTTCATTACACCTCGGCCAACCTGGAACGCTCCCTGGCCTTGTTGACCCACGGCCAGGTCAGTAGCCATTACCTGATTGGCGATGACGCCTCGGCCACCATTTACAAATTGGTGGATGAAAGCCAGCGCGCCTGGCACGCAGGTGAGAGTGAATGGATGGGCCGCACTTGGCTCAATTCAAGCTCCATCGGTATTGAGATTGTGAACCCGGGTTTCAAAGACACCCCGACAGGCCGCCTGTGGTACCCGTATTCCGAGGCGCAGGTGAAGTCGTTGGTCGTGTTGCTTAAAGACATCAGCAAGCGCAACGGCATCGACCCGAAGAACATCATCGGCCACAGCGATATCGCGCCGTTACGCAAGTTGGACCCGGGGCCCTTGTTCCCCTGGAAGCGTTTGGCCGATGAAGGGTTGGGGGTTTGGCCGGATGCACAGGCTGTCGCGCGCTTTCAGGTGCAATACACCGCAGAGCTACCGAGCATCACTTGGTTTCAGGAGGAGTTGGCCCGATTGGGCTACCAGACGCCTCAAACCGGTGAGCTGGATGTCGCCACGCGTCATGTGCTCGCAGCGTTCCAGATGCACTTCAGGCCGTCGCGGTTCGATGGCGCGCCGGATGCCGAAAGTGCAGCCATTCTGCGCGCCCTCAACCGGCGCTGACCGTCAGAGCGGCAGCGCCATGTAAAACTGGGTGCCCTGCCCCGGCCGCGAATACACCCCCATGCGGCCGCCGTGCAACTGCACGATCTCTTTGCACAACGCCAGCCCCAGACCGGCGCCGCCTTTCTTGCGGCCCACTTGCACAAAGGGTTCGAAGATGCGCCCTTGCTGCCCATAGGCAATCCCTTCGCCGTTGTCTTCGACGCTGATAATCACCCGCTCGCCATGGCGACGCGCTTGCAGGCGAATTTGCCCGCCATCGGCGGTATGGCGCAGTGCGTTGGCCAGCAGGTTGTCGAGTACCCGTTCCAGTTGCGCCTGGTCTGCATATAAGCGTGGCAGGTCGGGCTGGGCTTCGATCAGCAGCTCGATACGCTGCGCATTGGCCTGCTCTATAAAGCGCCCGCGGGCATGCTCCAGCAGGTCGGGAATCTCACAGGGGCCGAGGGTCAGTTTCTGCAGGCCATTCTGGTAGCGCGAGAAGTTGAGCAAGTCATTGATCAGCTGCATCAGGCGCTGCATTTCTTCGTTAACGGTGTCCAGCAGATCCGCTTCCCGGGACTCTGTGGGGAATTTCGCGCGTTCGCGGAACAGCCCGAACGCCATGTGCATGCCGGTTACCGGCGTGCGCAGCTCATGGGAGGCACGCAGCACGAATTCACTGCGCACGCGTTCGAAGGCGCGTTGCTCGGTCACGTCGTGCATCACCATCACCGCGCCGAGAATATGCCCTTGGGTGTGGCTGACTGGGGTCAGGCTGTAGGTCAGCAGGCGCAGTTCGCCGTCGACTTCCACCTCAAGGTCTTCCGGCGCGCGCTCCAGATTGCCGCCACGCAGCACCAAGTGCAGTTGTTCATCCAGCTCAGGGCGCCCCAGCGCTTCGCCCAGGCCCTGGCCGAGGCGTTCTTCATCCCAGCCCAATTGGCGTTGGGCAACCGGGTTCAGGTGCTCCAGACGCCCTTGGCGATCAATCATCAGCAAGCCGTCGTCGATGCTGTCGAGCACCGCCTGTAGCCGTTGCTGGCCGGCCAGCAGTTCATCCACATTGGTGGCCTGATGCTGACGCAGCGCCTCGGCCATGATGCCGAAGCGCCGAGTCAGTAGGTTCATTTCCGCGGCTGACGAGATCGGCAGCGTGACCTCGAAATCGCCCTGGCCGATCTTGTCCGCGGCCTTGGCCAGCGCTTCGATCGGCCCGCCAAAGCGCCTGGCGATACCGTGGGCGGTCACGAAGCCGATGATCAGCACCGCCAGGCCCACCAAACCCATGAGACCGGCGATCAACAGCGCGCGGTCGCGGGATTTGCGTTCACTGGTGTTGATGGCTTCCAACGCGCGTTTGTGCTCGGCGATCAAGCCATTGCGCAGCACGTTGAATGTCTGGGTGAGTTTGTCGTTATTGCCGCTTACCAGCGACGCAGGTTGGGACTCGTCGAATGCCTTGAGGAAATTCAGGTAGTTGATGCGGGCCTGGCTGAACCCACTGCCTATGCCGTCCTGCCGCTCGTGGGCGATGCCCTCGTCCAGCAGTGCGAAATACTGTCGTTTGGAAGCGTCCAGGGCGTTCGGATTGGGCCGCTCGTCGAGCATCAGGATCAACTGGTCGCCCAGGCTTTGGCGCAATTTCAGGCCAAGCTCCAGGGTGACAAAATTGCTGCGGATCAGCGACTCTTGGGTCTTGGCCATCTGCATGACGCTGACCAGGCCCAGGATCAATCCAAGCAGGGCGACGGTGATCAGCGCTGAGATACTCAAGAACAGCCGAGTCCGCAGCTTCATCGCTAACTTCATAAGGTACAGCTCACAGGTTGTACTGTTTTCGTTTGCGGTACAGCGTCGACGCGTCAATGCCGAGGGTGCGCGCCGCCTGATCAAGCGTGTCGCTGGTGGCCAGTACAGCACCAATGTGGGCTTTTTCCAGTTCGTCCAGGCTTAGCGCCGCACCGATGCGCGGGGCGTTGTTGGTCGGTTGCTCGGCCATTCCCAGGTGGCTGATTTCAACCTTTTCCTGCGGGCAGATAATGCTCGCGCGCTCTACCACGTTACGCAGTTCGCGGATATTACCCGGCCAACGGTAGTTGAGCAGGGCTTCGCGCGCTTGGTCGCTGAACCCGCGCGCCGGGCGGGCGTACTCCTTGACGAAGCGTGCCAGGAAGCGGTCGGCCAGGGTCAGGATGTCCTCGCTGCGCTCGCGCAGCGGTGGCAGGTGCAGGGTGATGACATTCAGGCGGTACAGCAAGTCTTCCCGGAAGCGGCCGTCGCGCACCATGTCTTCCAGGTTCAGGTTGGTGGCGGCGAGGATACGTACATCGGCACGCCGGGTAACCGGGTCGCCCACGCGTTCGTATTCCTTGTCCTGAATAAAGCGCAGTAATTTGGGCTGCAAAGTGAGGGGAAAGTCGCCGATCTCGTCGAGGAACAGCGTGCCGCCGTCAGCCTGGTTGACCCGGCCCAAGGTGCTTTCACTGGCGCCGGTAAAGGCGCCGCGGCTGTGGCCGAACAGCTCGCTTTCCATCAGTTCGGCGGTCAGCGACGGGCAGTTGATGGTCACGCAGGATTTTTTCGACCGCTTGCTCCAGCCGTGAATGGCCCGCGCCAGTTCACCTTTACCGGTGCCGGACTCGCCCAGGATCAGGATGTTGGCATCTGTACCGGCCACTTGGCGCGCGGTTTCCAGCACCACCATCATCGACGGGCTGTGGGAGTCGAGGCCGTCCTTGGGCTGGCGCACCGCGCCTTCCAGGGCTTCCAGACGTGCCGAGAGTTGGCGGACTTCCAGCTGCTTGGCGGTGGCCAGGCGCAGTTGGTCCGGGCTGCACGGTTTAACCAGATAGTCGGCGGCGCCGGCCTGGATCGCGTCCACGGCGGTGTCCACGGCCGAATGCGCGGTGACGATCACTACACGCATCCACGGCGCCTGAATACGCATCTGGGCCAGCACGTCCAGGCCATTGTCTTCGCCTAGACGCAGGTCCAGGAAGCACAGGTCGAACACCTGGCGTTGCATCAGCGCGTCGGCTTGGGCGGCGCTGTTAGCGGTGGCGACGGTATAGCCTTCATCTTCCAGGCAATAACGGAAGGTGCGGAGGATCGCGGACTCGTCATCTACTAAAAGAATGCGGCCTTGAAGTTCCTTGGCTGATTCCATCTGTCCCGCGCTCCCTAACTGATAAGTGATGGTGATTAGTCCCGGAATAATCGGGCAAGTTGCATGGTTTATTCTGACCGACAAAACGAATCGTCGTGCAGGTATCTGCGCTTCTTCTCACAAAGGCCACAGCGAGTGGCCATTTCATGTCATTCGCTCAGTTGGGCAGCGCCCATGTCGCGATGTATCCCTTGACCCGACCGCTGGCCATCGTGCATTTCGCACGGCCCATAGAGGCCCATCGTGCAGGATGCTGCCCCTATCATCGAGCGACTATCTATAACTTACTGATTTTATTAGGTTTTATTTTGTTAAAAACCTGGCATGCGCTCTGCAATATCTACCCCAAGAGCGTCATGAACGAATAATCAGAATGCGGGAGTACAGCAGCATGACTCGCCAAACCCTCAGCCAATTGCGTGTATCGCCACGGTATGTGCAGCAAGGTTTGTTTGCCAGCTTGGCCATGATGGTCACGTTGATTGCAGGCCAGCAGATTCAGCATTGGCAGGAGAGTCAGCAGCAAGCCCAAGTGTTTGAGCGTCCGGCCATGACCCAGACCCATTTCAGTTCGATGCAGAGCCGCCCCGTCGCCAGCGCTGTCGGTGAGGTGAGCGTCAAGCAATTGCGAGTGGCTGACAAGGATTCAACTCTTGATCAGTTGCCAGCCCAGGAACGTTGGGTGTTCTAGGCAATAAAAGCGGTCGTCCGCACTGGGCGTCCGTACGGCATGACCGCTGTACCCTCTAATAGAAGCGTAAGGAGAATCACCATGTTGAGTTGGGCAATCACATTTCTGATCATCGCCATTGTTGCTGCAGTACTGGGCTTCGGTGGTATCGCAGGCACCGCAACCGGTATCGCCAAAATCCTGTTTGTCGTTTTCCTGGTGATGTTCATTGCTTCGTTCTTCTTTGGTCGTCGCGGCCGAGGCTGAATATGACCACTTTGTCTCTCAAAGCCATTGCTGCCGCCCTGTTGCTGGGCGGTAGCGGTCTGGCGATGGCCGCCAATGACGGCCAGTCGCGGGCCAATGAATTGCTCAGCGCGGACCCGCAATACCGTGAGATTTGGCAAGGCGTGGTGAAGAAAGAAGAGCGCCTGCCGGAATGGGTGATGAACCTGACCGGTACGGCCGAGCAAATGAATGCCGTCGAAGAGGATGGTGACAAGTACTTGGTGGGCCCGCTCTGCGAGACCGCGGACACATGCCTGAACAAGCGCCTGATCGTCGCTTTCAGCTTTGACAAGGAAGATGCCTACGCCATGTTGGTGGAAGTGCCAGCCGGCCTCCCGGCGGACAAGTCCCCTACGCGGCACGCCGATTACCGTTTTATCGGTAAGCCGGATGAAGGTATGCAAAAGCTGCTGATGGAACAGCTCAAGAAAGACCCGAATTGGTACTAGGTTTCGTTTAAAGCACTTGCTGATAACGGGACCAGCGTCCATAGAAAGAAGCCCTTCGCTTCTTTCTTATGCATGCCTCGCCAAGGGGTATGCATGACCAGGGGGCCGGGTTGCTCTGATCGATTGGGATCGGCGTGACCTACGGGTACAGGGAGTACCTGCGCAAGGGCCGGGTCAGGCGAAAAGCTGCGACGCAGGTTCACAAGTCGTCGACTTGTTGAACTTGCGGCGGGCTTATGCCTCTTATGCCGCCCATAGCCCACCAATTTATTTTCGCCTGCCCTCAACCATTACTGAGTGTGTCGCGGCGACCATCTATCGAGAAAGTCTGCTGGGGTCTATAGGACATTTCAGACACCTCTGCGCTGAATCCTCAAGCATTTGTGCCAATCGTTCGACCAGCGCCGAAAACCCTGCGTGAGCCGGAATTGGCCGTTTCACGGCATATTCGCCGGGCAAAATGTCGCATTTGAACTGACCGTTCGGACAGTTATTATCTAAAAAAGCCATGCCGATTCGGCATGGGGTAGGCGTTTACGGCATTAGACGTCGCCCCCTTGCATGGGAATAGTTGCGCCTTTTTTCGCCTGCCAGTAAGTCATTTCGGCCATGCGGCGGCGACCTTTCATGGAGGCGGATGCACACACTTTTTCGCTTTCGAGCGTTGCAGCTGGCGCATTTGCCTTAAGTTCACTTGAAGTAAGGGTAATGACATGAAGAAGGCAAAGCTAAGCCTCGCCTGGCAGATCCTCATCGGTTTGGTACTGGGGATCGCAATCGGTGCAGTGCTCAACCATTTCAGTGCTGAAAAGGCCTGGTGGATCAGCAATGTGCTGCAGCCGGCGGGCGATATCTTTATTCGCCTGATCAAGATGATCGTGATCCCGATTGTAATTTCCTCGCTGATCGTCGGTATTGCCGGTGTCGGTGACGCGAAAAAGCTCGGTCGCATCGGCGTCAAAACCATCCTCTACTTCGAAGTGGTCACCACCATTGCCATCGTGGTCGGTCTGTTGCTGGCCAACCTGTTCCACCCCGGCGCCGGGATCGACATGAGTACCCTGGGCACCGTGGACATCTCCAAATACCAGGCGACCGCCGCCGAGGTGCAGCACGAGCATGCGTTTATCCAGACCATCCTCAACCTGATCCCGTCCAACATCTTCGCCGCCGTCGCCCGTGGCGAAATGCTGCCGATCATCTTCTTCTCCGTGCTGTTCGGTCTGGGCCTGTCGAGCCTCAAGCCTGAGCTGCGCGAGCCGCTGGTGACCATGTTCCAGGGTGTATCCGAGAGCATGTTCAAAGTGACCCACATGATCATGAAATACGCCCCCATCGGTGTATTCGCGCTGATCGCGGTGACTGTGGCCAACTTCGGCTTCGCCTCCCTGCTGCCGCTGGCCAAGTTGGTGATCCTGGTTTATGTCGCCATCCTGTTCTTCGCTTTTGTGATTCTCGGCCTGATCGCGCGCCTGTTCGGCTTCTCGGTGATCAAGCTGATGCGCATCTTCAAGGATGAACTGGTGCTGGCCTACTCCACCGCCAGTTCCGAAACCGTGCTGCCGCGCGTGATCGAGAAGATGGAAGCCTACGGCGCGCCGAAGGCGATCTGCAGCTTTGTGGTGCCGACCGGCTACTCGTTCAACCTCGACGGTTCGACCCTGTACCAGAGCATCGCCGCGATCTTTATCGCCCAGTTGTACGGCATTGACCTGTCGATCGGTCAGCAACTGATGCTGGTACTGACCCTGATGGTCACCTCCAAAGGCATCGCCGGTGTACCGGGCGTGTCCTTTGTAGTACTGCTGGCGACCCTGGGCAGCGTGGGCATTCCGCTTGAGGGCCTGGCGTTCATCGCCGGTGTCGATCGTGTGATGGACATGGCGCGTACCGCTCTGAACGTGATTGGTAACGCGTTGGCCGTGCTGGTTATCGCCCGTTGGGAAGGCATGTACGACGACGCCAAGGGCGAGCGCTACTGGAATTCCCTGCCGCACTGGCGCAGCAAGGAAGCATTGCCGGTCGGCGAGGTCAGCCGCGGTTGAACCCCATGAGCTGAACAACGCAAACCCCGGGTAAATCCGGGGTTTGTCGTTTCTGCCGGCCCCGCTATCATTCGCCCCATCATTCGAGGGGATTCAACTGATGCTCAATGGCCTGTGGCTTGGCTTCTTTGTCGTGGCAATGGTGTCAGCACTGGCGCAATGGCTGGTCGGCGGTAACGCTGGGATCTTCGCGGCGATGGTGGAAAGCATTTTCGCCATGGCCAAACTGTCGGTTGAAGTGATGGTGTTGCTGTTCGGCACCCTGACGTTATGGCTGGGCTTTCTACGCATCGCCGAAAAGGCCGGCATCGTCGATTGGCTGGCCAAGGCCCTCGGCCCGCTGTTTCGTCGCCTGATGCCGGAAGTGCCGGCGGGTCACCCCGCTATCGGTCTGATCACCCTCAACTTCGCCGCCAACGGCCTGGGACTGGACAACGCCGCCACCCCCATCGGCCTCAAAGCCATGAAGGCGTTACAAGAACTCAACCCGCTGCCGACCACTGCAAGCAATGCGCAGATTCTCTTTCTGGTGCTCAATGCCTCGTCGCTTACGCTGTTGCCAGTGACCATCTTCATGTACCGCGCCCAACAAGGCGCCGCCGACCCGACGCTGGTGTTCCTGCCGATTCTGCTGGCGACCAGTGCGTCGACCCTGGTGGGCCTGCTCTCGGTTGCCGTCATGCAGCGCCTGCGGCTGTGGGACCCGGTGGTGTTGGCTTATTTGATTCCAGGCGCGCTGATGCTGGGCGGCTTCATGGCATTGCTGGCGACCCTGTCCGCCACGGCACTGGCCGGGTTGTCATCGATTCTCGGCAACCTGACCCTGTTCGGCCTGATCATGCTGTTCCTGCTGATCGGCGCGTTGCGCAAGGTGAAGGTGTACGAAGCATTTGTCGAAGGCGCCAAAGAAGGCTTCGATGTCGCCAAGAACCTGCTGCCGTACCTGGTGGCGATGCTGTGTGCGGTGGGCGTGTTACGAGCCTCCGGCGCGCTGGATTTCGGCCTGGAAGGGATTCGCCATGTGGTGGCGTGGACGGGCATGGACACGCGCTTTGTCGATGCCTTGCCGACTGCGATGGTCAAGCCGTTCTCCGGCAGTGCCGCGCGGGCAATGCTGATCGAGACCATGCAGACCCAAGGCGTGGACAGCTTCCCGGCGCTGGTGGCCGCGACGATTCAGGGCAGTACCGAAACCACCTTCTATGTGTTGGCGGTGTACTTTGGTTCGGTCGGTATCCAGCGCGCGCGGCATGCGGTGGGTTGTGCGTTGCTGGCGGAGTTTGCCGGTGTCGTGGCGGCTATCTCGGTGTGCTACTGGTTCTTTGGCTGAGAGTTAGATAGCTATCGGGGGCAAGCCCCCTCCCACCTATTGACTGTGAATACATTCAAATGTGGGAGGGGGCATGCCCCCGATGAGGCCCTTAGCGCTTCACGCCCCGGTTGCCCTGAGACACCACCCAATCCACCACCTGCTTGTTCAGCTGATCCCCTGCCTGGCCAAACGCAGCCACCACCCCTGGCACCTGGGTATCGCTCACCGGCTGGCGCACTTCAAAGCGCCGACTGGCCAGAATCCGTTGATCGCTCCCACGTACCAGGCGTGCGTCCAGGCGCATCACCACCTCCACCGCATTGCCCCGGTATTGGCTCTGAAACGCCTGCAACTGCCCGCCCAGTTCATAGTCGGCCTGCAGGTTGGTGTCATCGCTGCTGAGCAGCGTGACCCGGCCATCGCGCTGGAAGCCGTCGAGCAGGCGATTACGCAACAGCACCGGCGCCGGATCGCTCCAGCGCGAGTTCGCATAGCTGCTGATCAAGTCGCCATTGGGCACCACGGCAATGCGCGGGCTGTCGAGAAATTCGCTGGTTTGCGGCTTGGTCACGCGCAGCGACCAACTCACCGGCGTGCCTTGGCTGGTGGCGTGGGCCGAAGCCAGGCGGTACACGTCGGACGGGTCGGCTTTGGGCAGGATCGAGCACGCGCTGATCAGCGCCAAGGCCACAGGGACGATCAGTTGATAAGCACGCTTCATGGCGTGAACTCCTTGTTCTTGTCGCTGCCCAGCAAGTAACCGCTGGGGTTGGCTTCCAGGCGGCGGGAGATGGCGCGCAGCGAGCCGAGGGTTTCGCGCAGTTCGCGCACGGCCGGCGCCAGTTCGTTGAGCCCTTGCATGCCGCTGTTGACCGAATCCTTGTTGTTGGTCAGCAAGGTATTGATGGTGGCGGTGCTTTGCTCAAGGGACTTCATGGCCTGTTCGGCGCTGCCGAAGGCTTGCTTGCCCTGCTCGTTCAGCAGGCCATTGGCATTGCGCATCAGCACGGTGGTCTGTTCCAGCGCGGCGCTTGCCTGTTTGCTCACTTGCATCAATTGCTGCATCACAACCTTGATATCGCCACGCTGGTCAGCGATGGCGCCGGTCGTTTGTTCCAGATGTGCAAGGGTATTGCTCAAGTGCTCGACGTTTTCCGCGGAGAACATGCTGTTGGCGTTGTGCAGCAACACATTGATGCTGGTCATCAGATCATTGCTGTTGTTAAGCAAGCGCGCGATGGGCGAAGGTGAGGCGATGATTTCCGGCAGGTTGCCATTTTTGCCTTTGAGTTCGGGGCTTTGCGGCGTGCCGCCACTGAGCTGGATGATCGAGGTACCGGTGATGCCGGTCAGCGCGAGTTTGGCCTGGGTGTCTTCCTTGATCGGCGTCTGCCCGGCCAGGCGAATACGAGCGAGGACGCGACGCGGGTCTTTTGGGTCCAGGCGCAGGCTGATCACATCGCCCACCTTGATCCCGCTGTATTGCACCGCACTGCCTTGGGACAAACCGCTGACCGCTTCATTGAAGACCACTTCGTAATCCTGGAACGCGCTGTCGACGCTGGACTTGGCCAGCCACAAGCCAAACAGCATGGCGCCGACCACCACGATCACGCTGAACAGTCCGATCATCACATGATGGGCTCGGGTTTCCATGTCATACCTCGTTGAGCGATTGAGCGGCATCCAATGCCGCGCGGCCACGGGGGCCGTGGAAATATTCGTGAATCCACGGGTCGTCCGTTTCCGAGACGACATCGATAGCATCGGCCACCAGCACTTTTTTCTGCGCCAGTACTGCCACGCGGTCGGTGATGGTGTACAGCGTGTCCAGGTCGTGGGTTACCAGGAACACGCTCAAGCCCAGCGCGTCGCGCAGGGTCAGGATCAGTTGATCGAATTGCGCCGCGCCGATCGGGTCGAGGCCCGCGGTGGGTTCATCAAGGAACAGGATGTCTGGATCCAGCGCCAAGGCCCGGGCCAGAGCGGCGCGTTTGATCATGCCGCCGGACAACGAGGCCGGGTACTTGTCGGCCGCCGACAGCGGCAGCCCGGCCAGCGCCAGTTTCACCGCAGCCAAATGCTCGGCATCGGCGCGGCTCAGGCCCGCATGTTCGATCAGTGGCAGCGCGACGTTCTCGGTCACCGTCAGCGAGGAAAACAGCGCGCCCTTCTGGAACAGCACGCCGAAGCGCCGTTCCACCAGAGAACGCTCCTGTTCCGGCAGGCTCGGCAGGTTCTTGCCGAACACCCGCACTTCACCCTCGTTTGGCCGGCGCAGGCCGACGATACTGCGCAGCAGCACCGACTTACCGCTGCCGGAACCCCCCACCACCGCGAGGATTTCACCTTTATACAAGTCCAGATCGAGGTTCTCGTGCACGCGCTGACTGCCAAAGCGATTGCACAGGCCGCGCACTTCAATCACCGCCTCGGCGGGTGCCCGGTGTAGACGGCTCACCAGCTCATCTCCATGAAGAACAGAGCCGCGACCGCATCCAGCAAGATCACCACGAAAATCGATTGCACCACGCTGGAGGTGGTGTGGGCACCGACCGACTCAGCACTGCCGCTGACCTTGAAGCCCTCCAGGCAGCCAATCGCCGCGATCAGGAAAGCGAATATCGGGGCTTTCACCATGCCCACCAGGAAATGTTGAACCCCAATGTCCGATTGCAACAGCGAAAGGAACATCGCCGGTGAAATATCCAAGGCCACGGCGCATACCACGCCACCGCCGACAATCCCCGAGAGCATCGCCAGAAACGTCAGCATCGGCAGCGCCACCAGCAGCGCCAGCACGCGGGGCAGCACCAGTAACTCCATCGGGTCCAGTCCCAGGGTGCGGATGGCGTCGATTTCTTCGTTGGCCTTCATCGAGCCGATTTGTGCGGTAAACGCACTGGCCGTGCGGCCAGCGATCAGGATCGCCGTCAGTAGTACGCCGAATTCTCGTAGGAAAGAGAACGCCACCAGGTCCACGGTAAAAATCGTCGCGCCAAAGCTTTTGAGCACGGTGGCACCGAGAAAGGCCACTACGGCGCCGACCAGGAAGGTCAACAAGGCCACGATGGGGGCGGCATCCAGGCCGACCTGTTCGAGGTGGGCAACCATGGGCGTAATGCGCCAGCGCTTGGGCCGGAACAGGCTGCGGGCGAAGGTTTCGAGGATCAGGCCGATAAAGCCCAGCAGTTTCTTGCTGTCCTGCCACACCTTGTCCACCGCTGCACCGATACGCGCCAGCACCTGAATACCGGTAGCTTCTTCGGGGGCCTTGTCCGGCACGCAGAAGTCGTTGAGGGAGCGATACACGGTTTTAAGCAGTGCGCGGTCGGCGGTGGACAGGCTGCAATCGGTCTGCTCGGCGGATTGCTCGATGCGGGTCGGCCCGAGCAGTTCCACCAGCAGTGACGCGCCAGCAGTGTCCAGGGCGCCGAGGCCATTGAGGTCGATGCGCGCGCCGGCGTCGTATTGGCCGTCGAGCTTGTCCGACAGCTTTTTCAGGCTGGCGTAGTGGGCAAGCGTCCAGTCCCCCGTAATCCTGAGTAACGGAGGGGCGGTGGACGTATCGAGATGGGCGGCGCCGGCCGTAGTGCGGGTGGTCATAAGCTCCGAGCGTATTTGCTATCCACAAGTCCTACGTAATAGCACGAAGCAGCCTACTGTGGGTTGTCCGTTTGTGCTGCGTCGGTGACTTTAAAGCGCAGCACGCCGATCACTTGTCCGTCTTCGGTGAGCACCCTCACCTGCCAGCGCCCTACGGAGTCGGCCGGGAAGTTCTGCTTGTGGGTCCAGGCGCGGTAGCCCTCTTTGCGTCCGCCGTGAATATCCAGGGCGATACGGTCCACTTCTTTGCCGTTGAGTTTCCACACATGGTAGATACGCTCGTCCAGCCCCCGCGGCGCGTTGATCGCGGTGTAGGCATACAGCCCACCGTTGCGCAGTTGCGCGGCGCTGACTTGTTTGAGGTCGTCGCCCGGGGTGCGGTCCTGCAACTGCGTGCTGATGGCCACCTCGGTCATCCACAGCGTGGCCGGCGGCACCCAACTGCGCAGCAGCCAACCCGCCGCGCCGATGGCGGCCGTGACCCCAAGCAGCATCGCCCAGCCCTTGAGACTGCGCAGCGGCAGGCTCACGGCCAGGCTCGGAATCGACAAGGCCATGGCCACGCCGAGGGCGAGTTTGTAACTCTCGGCGGTGGTCAGGTGCAGGATGATCGGCAGTGCAGTGAGCAGCGCGGCGAACAGGGTCAGGGTGTGCAAGGCCAGGAACAGCGAACGCTTGGGCGCCAGCCACTTGTAGTACAGCGGGTCGATGATCGACACCAGCGCCGCGGCGCCGAGCAGCCCTGTAAATATCGATTGGCCGCTGTTCCAGGCCGTGGTGATGAAAAAGAACGGCAGCACGAAGAACAGACTTTCCTGGTGGATCATCTGGGTCGCATAGCGCAGCAGAGGTTCGGGAATTTCCCGTTTGAAGAGTTTGGTGAACAGCTGCGTGAAGCTGTTTTCGAGCATCAGCCATAGCCAGCTCACCAGCATGATCACCGCGATCCAACTGGCCATGCCCTGCTGACGGTCCACCAAGATGAAACTGCACACCCCCGAGATAAAACCACCGAGTGCGATCACCCCTGGGTAGCGCTTCATCAGTTCAAGGATGCGCTGTATATAGTGAGTCAGGTTTGGCATTCGGCGATTCGCAGTGTGTGTAGGAAAAATCCCAGACAGAATAACGTCTTAGCCGGGTGTTCGGTGCGTCATTGCACAACCCGTTTGCGATAACGCCGCACGCTGACCCACAGGATCGCGATCACCCCCAGTAGGCCGACGCCGAGCCCACTCAGGCTGTCGTAGCTCAACAGTGGTTTTTCGATGCGCCAGTAGCCGGGTTGCTTGAGCAACTCGCGCAGTGTCTGGTTGGCCTCGTCCAGTTTGACTGCCTTGATGCGTTTGGCTGGGTCGCTGAAATGGCCGTTGTCATAGTCGCTGGTGGCGCTCCAATAGTAGTCGGCCAGCGCGCTGTTGCCCTGCACGGCCCAGGCTTGTCGGGCAATGGCCGCTTGTTGCAGACGCGCAAAGGTGGCCGGGTCCAGGCCGTCTTTGAGCAATTGCGTCTTGAGGTCTTGCAGTACCTGTTCGGCTTCGCTGAGGTCTTCCCGTTCCAGGTCTGCGTTCAGGCTCAGAAAACCGACGCCGCCGAGCACTTCGCGTTCGGCCCAAGGGCCGTAGGACAGGCCATGCTTGAGGCGCAGTTGGCGGTACAGCGCCCAGTCCAAGTAGTCCTTGAGCAGGTCGTAGGTTTCATCGTGCTGGTCGTCCAGCACCGGTTCCGGCAGCAGCCAGTGCAGTTTGGCGCTGTTGCCCAGCCATCCGTGGATCAGTTCGCGATGGGCGGCGGCGGCCTGCTGGATCTGCGGCAGCGGCAAATGCTCGCTGGGTTCGACCGGCGCCAATTGGCCGTAGGTGCGTTCCAGATAGGCCGGCAGCAGTTTGTCGAGATCGCCGACGACGATCAGCGTCATGTTGTTGGGGGCGTACCAGTCCTTGCGCAGTTTTTGCAATTGATCGCGGGTCAGGTGATTGACCTCGGCGCGTTCGGCACATTTAAGTCCCAGCTCGACGGCCAGTTGATTGCTGGCGGTGTGGCCCAGGTCCTGGCGGTCAAGCAGGCGTTGCAGGCGTGAGTAGTGGCCGCCGTCCTCACGTTCCACCACCTGTTTGGCTGCATTGATGTGGGCATCGGTCAACTCGGTGCGAGTGAGGATCGCCAGCAACAGGTCCAGCACTTTGCGCTGGTTATAGGCGGGCGCTTCGATCACGAAGGTGGTATCGGCGTTGCTGGTGTAGGCATTCCATTCGCCGCCCAGGGCTTGCATGCGTTCTTCCAGATCGCCTTCGTCGCCGCCATCGATGCCGCTGAACAGCAGGTGTTCAAACAGGTGAGGCAGCTCTTTGTCCTCGCACCGGAAGTCATCCAGGCCCACACCCACCACCAAGCGAATCGCCACATGCCCGCGCTCGGTACCCGGTTTGAGCAGCAGTTGCAGGCCGTTGGGCAAGGTGTAGCCCTCGACTTGCAGGCGGTCAAAGGCAAAGGCGTGAGCGGCGCCCATCAGCAGGCAGGCGAATAACAGGCGACGCATAACTGGCTTCCTGGCGAGTGAGGTCAGTTGTAACTGACTTCACGGGCCATCGTACGTTCAGGGTGAATGCGTGATGTCGGCAATATCTTCGGCCGAGAGTGCGCCGGTGTCGGACGTTTCCAACACCACATACGCACTGCTGCAAAACAACGAGTTCAGGCGTTTCATGTCGGCAATCAGCTCCAGATGCAGCGAACTGGTCTCCAGGCTTTGTACGATCTTGCGCTGCAGACGGCTGACATGGGCATGGGCCAGGCGCCGCTCCTGGGCGCGGAAGCGGCGCTTCTCACGCAGCAGCTGGCGAGCGCTGTGGGGGTCGGCGCTGAGAAACACCGAAAGCCCCAGGCGCAGATTGGCGATCAACTGGCTGTGCAGGTCGGTGAGTTCTTCCAGGCCCACCTCCGAGAACTGCCGGCGCTGGGAGGTCTTCTGCTGCTGGACCTTGCGCAGCATGCGTTCGATCAAGTCGCCGGCCAGCTTGAGGTTGATCGATAGCTCGATGATTTCGGCCCACCGGCGGCTGTCTTGGTCGCTGAGGTCTTCGCGGGGCATTTGCGCCAGGTAGAGCTTAATGGCGCTGTAGAGCGCTTCAACGTCATCGCTGAGGCTGCGCATTTCCTGGGTGATGGCCGTCTGTTTGCCGCGCAGTACTTCCTGCATGGCGGTGAGCATATTGTCGATCAGGTCACCCAGGCGCAGGGTTTCTCGCGCGGCGTTGGCTAGCGCCAAGCTGGGAGTGGTGAGGGCGGTAGGGTCCAGATGCCGTGGTTTGGCTTTGCCATTGACCTCTTCTCGCTCTGGCAGCAGCCACGTGCACAAGCGTGCCATCGGGCCGATGGTGGGCAGCAGGATCAGGCAGCGGCTGACGTTGTAGAGCAGATGAAAGGTGATGACCATGCCCTGGGCGCTGTAGTCCAGATTATCCATCCAGCGTACGAGCGGGTCGAGCACCGGGATGATCAGCAGCAGGCCGATCAGTTTGTACAGCAGGCTCCCTAGGGCGACCTGGCGACCGGCCGCGTTCTGCATGCTGGTACTGAGAAATGCCAGTATGCCGCTGCCGATATTGGCGCCGATCACCAGGCCGATTGCCACATGCAGGCCGATCACGCCGGCGCCGGCTAGGGTGGCGGTCAGCAGCACCGCGGCGAGACTGGAGTAGGAAATCATGGCGAACAAGGCGCCGACCAAGGCGTCGAGCAGGATGTCGCCGGTCAGCGACGCAAACACGACTTTGACCCCCTGGGCATGGGTAATCGGTCCCGCCGCTTCGACGATCAATTGCAGCGCCAGGATGATCAGCCCCAGGCCGATGCCCACCCGACCCAACTGCCCTGCCCGCGTCTGTTTGCGCGACAGGAAGAAAATCACCCCCAGAAAAATCAACAGCGGCGACAGCCAGGACAGATCAAAGGTGAGTACCCGCGCCATCAAGGCCGTGCCGACGTCGGCGCCGAGCATGGTGGCCATGGCCGGCATCAGCCCCATCAGGCCCTGGCCGACGAATGATGTCACCAGCATCGCCGTGGCGTTGCTGCTCTGCACCATGGCGGTCACCAGAATGCCGGCGATAAACGCCAGCCAGCGCTTGGCCATGTTCTGGCCGATGACGTGGCGCAAATTGGAACCGTAGACCCGCAGGATGCCGGTTCGGACGATGTGCGTGCCCCAGATCAGCAGGGTCACGGCGGAAAGCAGATTGAGCAAGGTCAGCATGCTCGGCCCCCCGTGTTGGTGGGCTCCAGAAGGAGCCAATGAGAATTGCCGCGTGCCGTTCTACGTCTTGTACTTAAGCTGTAGTTGGCGAATGGGCTCGGCGCCAGCATCGCATAGCTAAAGTGGGGATTGAAACAAAACTGTCATGAAATCAGCTTTTTGCGATGTAAAAAAAACGGGGCGCGAAGGCCCCGTTTTTGTTCAGGCTCGGGTTTACTGACCCGGAATGTCCTTGCGCAGTTTCACCGGATCCTGCTGCTTTTTCTTTTTCGCGATGGCGGTGCGCATCTTGATGTTTACCGCTTCCACCGCCAACGAGAACGCCATGGCGAAGTAGACGTAACCCTTCGGCACATGCACATCGAAGGATTCGGCGATCAGCACGGTACCCACCACCAGCAGGAACGACAGCGCGAGCATTTTCAATGACGGGTGCTTATCGATGAACTCGCTGATCTTGCCGGCCGCCAGCATCATCACCAGTACGGCGACGACGATCGCGGCGACCATGACCGGCACATGGGACACCATGCCGACCGCAGTGATCACCGAGTCCAGGGAGAACACGATGTCGATGATCGCGATCTGGATGATGGTGTAGATGAACTTGCCACCGGCGCCCTTGGGCTCCTCGTGGGTTTCGTCTTCGCCTTCCAGCGCGTGGTACATCTCCTGGGAGCTTTTCCACAGCAGGAACAGGCCACCGAAGAACAGAATCAGGTCGCGACCGGAAATGCCCTGGCCGAGGACCACGAACAGGTCGGCGGTCAATTGCATCACCCAAGTGATCGACAGCAGCAGCATGATGCGCGTGACCATTGCCAGCGCCAGGCCGAAAATCCGGGTGCGCGCTTGCATGTGCTTGGGCATGCGGCTGACCAGGATCGAAATCATGATGATGTTATCGATGCCCAGAACGATCTCGAGGGCCGTCAGGGTGAAGAAGGCAATCCAGATCTCCGGATTGGTCAGCCATTCCATGTGTATTCCTTTGCGCAAGTGTTGAACCGCGCCGGTCTGGAACCGGCGCAGTGGGTTGTACGGTTATAGAGTGCTGAACAGCGGAAAAATCCCCATCAGCAAGGCGGCGAACATTATGCACAGGCACACCAGCACTGCCCACTTCAACGTAAAGCGCTGGTGATCGCCAAATTCGATACCGGCCAGGGCCACCAGCAGGTAGGTCGAGGGGACCAACGGGCTGAGCAAGTGCACGGGCTGACCAACGATGGAAGCGCGGGCCATTTCCACGGCGGTGATGCCATAGTGGCTGGCGGCTTCGGCGAGTACTGGCAGTACGCCGTAGTAGAACGCGTCGTTGGACATGAAGAACGTGAACGGCATGCTCACCAGCGCGGTGATCACCGCCAGGTACGGGCCCAACGCTTCAGGGATGACCGCCAGCAGGCTCTTGGACATAGCATCGACCATGCCGGTACCCGACAGAATGCCGGTGAAAATGCCCGCCGCGAAGATCAGCCCCACCACCGCCAGCACGCTGCCGGCGTGAGCGGCTACGCGGTCTTTTTGTTGTTGCAGGCACGGGTAGTTGACGATCATCGCGATGCTGAACGCCACCATGAACAGCACCGGCAGCGGCAACAGACCTGCAATCAGAGTGCACATCAGCGCCAGGGTCAGGGCGCCGTTGAACCAGATCAGCTTCGGACGGCGAGCGTCCGGGTACTGCGACACACTGATCTCGCTGTGGTCGATTTCGTCGACTTGCAGGTGCAGTTCACCCAAGCGCGCACGTTCGCGCTTGCCGTACATGTAAGCGATCACCAGGATCGCCACCACGCCGGCGGCCATGGCGGGGATCATGGGTACGAAAATATCCGACGGGTCCACATGCAGCGCACTGGCGGCGCGGGCGGTGGGGCCGCCCCAGGGGGTCATGTTCATCACGCCACCGGCGAGGATGATCAGGCCGGCCATGATCCGCGGGCTCATGCCGATGCGCTGGTACAGCGGCAGCATGGCGGCTACGCAGATCATGTACGTGGTGGCGCCGTCACCGTCGAGGGACACCACCAGGGCCAGCACCGCGGTGCCGACCGAGATTTTCAGCGGGTCGCCCTTGACCATCTTGAGGATCTTGCGCACGGCCGGGTCGAACAGGCCGGAGTCGATCATCAAGGCAAAGTAGAGGATGGCGAACATCAGCATCACGCCGGTCGGCGCGAGCTTGGTGATGCCTTCGAGCATCATCGGGCCGATCTTCGGCGCGAAGCCGCCGAACAGCGCGAACAGGATCGGCACAATGATCAAGGCGATCAGCGCGGACAAGCGCTTGGTCATGATCAGGAACATGAACGTGATGACCATGGCAAAGCCAAGGAAAGTCAGCATAGGAATACTCCAGGCGTAGCGCGGCTAGGGAATGGCGAACCGGAACGGTTCAGCGCAGAACGACAGTCACGAGGCTTACGGATGGAGTTGGAGCGAACAGGCGGGTACGGACGGACATCGGGGATCACCATTGTTGTTGTGTACAGCCGGTCTGTTGCCGGCAGTTGGGGGCGATCCTAGACGCGTAAGCTTTCAGCCAGCTTTCGCTGGCAAAACAGTTGGTGGTGGGAAGATGCGCGGTCTTCAGGGGAACGCATGTCAACTATCGCGGGGGCCTCAGGGCAGTTCGAGGCCGCCCGCCGCCTTGTGCAGTTTGCGCAGATGTTCACCGACCTGCTTGAGGTTGGCTTCACAGGCGGCGATCTCGGCGGCACGGGACGGATCCAGCAGCGCCCTCACCTCTTTGTCCAGCTCGCCGGTCAGCGATTGCAATTGCTTTTGGCGCTCGGCGCTTTCTGACTCCAGGCGCGTGGCTTCCGACGGTTGCGGCAGACCGTAGCCGCCACTGCCCAGCAGTTCAGCCGGGCGACTGAGAAAGCCACTGTTGGCAAGGATCTGCTGCAACGTGGCGTTGGCTTTCTCCATGCCGCCGTTTTTCAACTCGCGGGCGCCGAGGTAACGCTGCTTGACCTCATCCTGGGCCAGCATCAGCTGTTTACGGAAGCTCGCCTGTTCCAACAGCAGCAACGCCGCACTGGTGCGCAGATCGGCCTGGTTGAACCACACGCGACGTTGCTCGGCGCTGAGGGAGAGCCAGTCTTCAACCTGAGTCTGTTTGATCGGCAGATGTTTGCGCAGCACGTCGAACATGGCCTGGTAGCGTTCGCGGAAGGAGTCGAAGTGATACCCCAGGCGCAGCGCTTCACGTTTGTCGTCCAGCACGCTGGTATCGGCCAGACCGCGAGCCTGCAGTACTTCCAGCAAGCCATTGGGGGTAATGTTGTCCAGGCCGGTCAGCTGCGGGTTGGCGCTGCCGCTGCGCAACAGTTTCAGGCTTTCCACGGCACAGTTATTGGACAGGAAGAAATAGTTGCCGTCGTAGCTCCAGTGCATTTCAGCGGCGTGCTCGACGGTTTCGTTGATCTCCCGGCGCGTGAGTTTCAGCGGGACGGAGGCCAGGCCGCGCAGTTCGGTCTTGGTGTATTCATCGATCACCTGCGCCAGCGGCAATACGAACAGCCGTGACGGGTATTTGCCCACCAGACCGTCCCAGCTCGACAGTTGCACGTCACCGACGAAAGCGCGGTAGGACAGCACCAGGTGCTGGTCCAGATCCAGCCGACAGTCCGGCCCACGCGGGCGGCCCGGGGCGCAGATCACCAGACGCAACATGCTGTGGCCCCAACGGCTCACTAGGTTCTGGTTGGCTTCGGCCAGCAAGTAGTCAATCTGGTATACCCGCTCGGGATCGATATGACCCAGCGGCGTTTTGGCGAAATCGTTGCCGGCATTGAGAAACGCGTAAGTCTTGGCGCAGGCATCCTGTTCGGGCGGGGCCCAGCCGAAGTGATCGCGGTAGTAACGGAACAGTGCCGGGCGCCGGCAAGCGTAGCTCGGGTCGAGGAGGAAGTACTCCATATTGACCGCGACGAATTCCAGCGGGCTGGTGGTTTCGTACAGGTCGGGGCTGCGCACCACCTGGCGGTTGTGTTGTTCGCGTTCGCCGCGCCTGCCGACGTATTGCGGCCAACCGGCGAGGTCGAGCAATCGCGGGTCATCGCTGAGGGTGAAGCGCCGGTCGTTCTGGCCACGGCACTGATCCGGCAGGCCGATCACGCCGGTGATGCTGTTCTGGCGACTGCAGCGCTGGATCAGCCTGCGTTCGTCTTCGGACCACAGGCGCGCGCGATCATAGATGTGAGTCAGTTCATGCAGGACCGTGGCCAGCATTTCCCGGCGCACGGTGCCGTGGGGGCGATTGGTTTTACGCGTGGCGGCGCTGCCGTCGGTCAGGCTGGCCAACAGGTTGCGGTTGAGGTCCAGCTCGGACACCAGGGAGGCTTGGCCGTAAGCGTTTGCAGGCATCTGGTCGGTCCAGCCGACATCGATGCGTCGGTCCAGTTGCTCGATAAAGCGCGGCGGCAACGCGCGCATCGCATCATCGAGCAATGCCTGGCTGGCCTGCTGTTCAGCCGGGCTCAAGCCCTCGGTCTTGAGCCGCAGTTGCAGGCTGGCCTGGGCAGCGCTGGCGCATAGCAGCACAGTCCCGGCCAGGAGCCAGGCCGCGAGGCGCCTCACAGTGCGAGGATGGCTTCGGCGAGAGTCTGGTCGCTGGCATCGCGTGCTTCAGGCAGGCGGGTTCGCAGGGTATCGAAGGCGGCCTCCAGTTGCGCGCCACGGATTTCGCCGTTGGTGGCGACAAAACTGGCGGCGTCGTCGTGGGCTTCGCGTACGACCTTGGAATCGCGGATGGAGGTGGTGGTGTCTGAGGTGAAATCAATGGTGCGACCGGAGGCGCGCACAATGATGTTACTGGTGGCCACCAGGGTATGCGCCTGGGCAACGTCGGCCAACAACAGCAGGCCAAGGGTGGCGACGATCAGCGGGCTACGCATGGAATGACTCCGAAATACAAAGGTGATTATTGGACGAGAATTGCTTGCGCCAGTTCAAGGTCGCTGGCGTTAAGTTTTGGCTGGCTGCGGCGCAGGTAATCCAATGCCGACTCCAGCCGTGCTCCCCGCCACTGACCGTCAGTGGCAATGAAAGCGGCGGCATCATCCTGGGCCGCCATGACGACTTTTCTGTCGAAAGGTGCGGAAGTCACTTTGCTGGTGGCGTACGCGCTCGCGACGGTGCCCTGAATGGTCACGTCAAAGGCAGAGGCAATGGGCGACCAACTGGCAGAAAACAACATAGGAACGATGAGCAAACGGTATGAAAAAGCCATAGGACTCGACAACTGAAAACGAGCGGCAAGGCTAGCGCAAAGCCCCGGCAAGGGCCAGTGCGAAGGCATCCGGGAGCGGCAGAGGCTCCCGTTGCATGGTGTTTCAGATTGCCAGGATGGCTTGGGCCAACTGTGCGTCCGTCGCGGTGTTCAATTGCGGGGCTTGTTGGCGGATTTGAGCCAGGGCGCTTTCCAGCTTCACTCCACGAATTGCACCTTCGCTGGCGACAAAGCTGGCGGCGTCGTCACGGGCGGCGCGTACGACTTTGTTGTCACGTAGGGACGAAGTGGCATCGGAGGTCGCGTCGGACGTGGCTTTCAGGGCGCCAACGATGGAGTCGGTGGTCACGATAAAGCTGCTCGCGTTGGCAGTGGTAGCCAGGGTCAATAGAGCAGCGGCACTCAGCAGGCGAAGACGGGACATGGTGTGACTCCTTTAGATGAACGATAAGTGGTGCAGAACAGTCGTTGGGGATCAGACGCCTGCTCCCCGTGCTTCGCCACTCGGTAGCTGGATATTAAGCCGCCATTTATCCGTTCGGAAAGCTTCTTGACTGTCTAGTCACGCCAGAATGGTTTGGACAGCTCGGCAATACGATCTCCCTGCGTGATGCCTGCATCGGCCAAGTCTCGCGGATCAAGCTGAGCCAGCTGGCGCCTACCGTGAGCACGCTGCGCCCAACGGCCAAGGCCGTCGACTATACGACGTGTCAGCCGCTTATATAGAGCGTCTCGATTAGTCATGGAAGGTGCCTTCGATTAGTTCTGAAGCACCATTGTGAGAGAGGTATATCGAGCGATACAGATACACTGCGGGCAAATTGTACCGCTAAAATGTTCTATTATTAGAACTGTACTGGTCTGAATATAGCGCTTCTGCTCGGCGCCAAAAATCGAATCCCCCAAACGACAAAGCCCGCCTCCGGTTTCCCGGGGCGGGCTTTGTTTTGTTCAATCTGGTTGCTGGCAGTGGACCTAAGCAGGTCAGGGCCAGCGAGCGCTCATTAGCGCCAGAACGGCTTGCTCAGCTCTTCGTAGCGTTGAGCTTCGCTGATACCAGCATCAGCCAGCAGACGCGAATCCAGACGAGCCAGTTGGTGACGGCTGGAGATGCGGCGCTGCCACAGCATCAGGTTGGCCAGAACGCGCAGAGGCAGAGCGGCTTGGTGGTTTACGGCTTTTTCGGAGAACAGTTCGGAACTGAGTGTACGTTCCATGATGACATCCTTCCGCTTGTGGCGGGATTAGGTAGTGGTTTAACTGATGCCAATGATCCTCTTCCAGGGCAACACTCTCTAGATACAGTTCACCTGTATTGTGAGGGGCCAGTTAACTGTTTAATGAGGCTGTACGGTACGGAAATGGGGCAACTGTACCTGTCCGCACCTAAATGGTGCGAAATTGGCATTTTTTAAAGGTTGAGTAGGTAAATGGCGTAGGAAATGACCGGTACAGCAGTACAGTTTTTTAAATTTTGGCGGGTTGCTTAAGGAGCTGAGGCAACTGTACTTGCCTCAGCCCCGAGGTGTATGAATCAAGCCTTCAGCATATGCCCGGTTTCTTCCAGGTTGATGTGCCAGCTCAGTGCCTCGCGCAGGATGTGCGGGGTGTGGCCGCCTAATGCGCAAGCGGTCTCGAAGTAGGTGTTCAATGCATCGCGGTAAGCGGGGTGTACACAGTTATCGATGATCACCCGCGCCCGCTCCCGTGGCGCCAGGCCACGCAGGTCGGCCAGGCCTACTTCAGTCACTAGGATGTCCACGTCATGTTCGGTGTGATCCACATGGCTCACCATCGGCACCACGCTGGAAATCGCACCACCTTTGGCGATCGACTTGGTCACGAAGATCGCCAGATGCGCGTTGCGCGCGAAGTCGCCTGAACCGCCGATGCCGTTCATCATCCGCGTGCCGCACACATGGGTGGAGTTGACGTTGCCGTATATGTCGAACTCCAGAGCGGTATTGATACCGATAATGCCCAGGCGCCGCACCACTTCAGGGTGGTTGGAGATTTCCTGAGGGCGCAGCACCAATTTCTCTTTGTAGCGTTCCAGGTTGCCGAACACGTCGGCGTTGCGCCGTTCCGACAAGGTGATCGAACTGCCCGAGGCAAAGCTCAGCTTGCCGGCGTCGATCAGGTCAAATGTCGAGTCCTGCAGTACTTCCGAGTACATGGTCAGGTCTTCGAATGGCGAGTCGATCAAACCGCACATTACCGCGTTGGCAATGTTGCCGATCCCGGCCTGCAGCGGGCCGAGTTTGTTGGTCATGCGCCCGGCATCCACTTCTTGCCTGAGGAAATTGATCAAGTGATTGGCGATGCCCTGGGTGTCATTGTCAGGCGGGGTTACGGTAGACGCAGAGTCGGCCTGGTTGGTGATGACGATCGCAACGATCTTCTCCGGCGGAATCGGGATTGCGGTGCTGCCGATGCGGTCATCTACCTTCACCAGTGGAATCGGTGTGCGGGTCGGCCGGTAGGTAGGTATATAGATGTCGTGCAGCCCTTCCAGGTTCGGGTTGTGCGCCAGGTTGATCTCGACGATCACCTGCTTGGCGAAAATCGCGAAACTGGCCGAGTTGCCCACGGAGGTGGTGGGCACTATGTGACCCTGCTCGGTGATAGCAACCGCTTCGATCACTGCAATGTCCGGGAGCTTGAGCTGGTTATTGCGCAGTTGCTCGACGGTTTCCGACAGGTGTTGATCGATGAACATCACCTCGCCTGCGTTGATGGCCTTGCGCAAGGTGCTGTCTACCTGGAACGGCATGCGTCGGGACAATACGCCGGCCTCGGTCAGCTGCTTGTCCAAGTCATTGCCCAGGCTGGCGCCGGTCATCAACGTGATTTTCAGCGGGGAAGTCTTGGCGCGCTCGGCCAGGGCGTGGGGGACGGCCTTGGCTTCACCGGCACGGGTGAAGCCACTCATGCCGACGGTCATGCCGTCCTCGATCAGTGCGGCGGCGTCAGCCGCGCTCATGACCTTGTTCAACAGCGAAGGCAAGCGGATACGATCACGGTACATGAATTGTTATCTCAGGCTACGGAAGCAAGGTGGGCAGTGTAGTGATTTCAAAAAAATTCGGCCCGCTACCATGGTCGAATGCGAGGCAGCGATTTAGAGCCTTTGGTCGGGTTTCATCCCGCAATAAAAAACCCCAGCCTACTGCAGGCCGGGGTTTCGGGTATTGCGCTGGCGCAGTGTTATTCGACGGCCTTGACCATGTCCTCGATGACCTTCTTGGCGTCGCCGAAGACCATCATGGTTTTGTCCAAGTAGAACAGCTCGTTATCCAGCCCGGCATAACCGCTGGCCATCGAGCGCTTGTTGACGATGATGGTCTTGGCCTTGAAGGCTTCCAGGATCGGCATACCGGCGATTGGCGAGTTTGGGTCGTTCTTGGCGGCCGGGTTGACCACGTCGTTGGCGCCCAATACCAGCACCACGTCGGCCTGGCCGAACTCGGAGTTGATGTCCTCCATCTCGAACACCTGGTCGTAAGGCACCTCCGCCTCGGCGAGCAACACGTTCATGTGTCCAGGCATACGGCCGGCCACCGGGTGGATCGCGTATTTCACTGTGACGCCGTGGTGAGTGAGCTTCTCGGTCAACTCTTTGAGCGCATGCTGCGCCCGCGCCACTGCCAGGCCGTAGCCTGGGACGATGATCACGGTGTCGGCGTTGGTCAGCAGGAAGGTCGCGTCGTCGGCCGAACCGGATTTCACCGGGCGCGCTTCTTTTGAGCCAGCGGCCGCCCCGGCGTCCGGTGCGTTACCGAAGCCGCCGAGCAGTACATTGAAGAAGGAGCGGTTCATCGCCTTGCACATGATGTACGACAGGATCGCGCCGCTGGAGCCCACCAGCGAACCGGCAATAATCAGCATCGAGTTGTTCAGCGAGAAACCGATACCGGCCGCCGCCCAGCCTGAATAGCTGTTGAGCATCGAGACCACCACCGGCATGTCAGCACCGCCGATCGGGATAATGATCAGCACGCCCAATACGAACGCTAGAGCCAGCATCAGCGCGAAAGCGGTGAGGTTGCCGGTGAACATGAATGCCAGCCCTAGGGCCAGGGTTGTGAGGCCCAGCACCAGGTTCAGTTTGTGCTGGCCGCCGAACTGTACCGGTGCGCCCTGAAACAGGCGGAACTTGTACTTGCCAGACAGCTTGCCGAACGCGATCACCGAGCCTGAGAACGTGATGGCACCGATGGCCGCGCCGAGGAACAGTTCCAGGCGGTTACCGGCAGGAATCGCATCGCCCAGGTGTTTGACGATACCCAGGGATTGCGGCTCGACCACCGCCGCGATGGCGATAAACACGGCGGCCAGGCCAATCATGCTGTGCATGAACGCCACCAGCTCCGGCATCTTGGTCATTTCTACACGCTTGGCCATGATCGAACCGGCGGTGCCGCCGATCAGCAGACCGACGATCACATAGCCGATGCCGGCAGTGGCCAGCTCAGCGCCGAGCTTATAGATGAGCCCCACGGTGGTGAGCACGGCCAGGGCCATGCCCAGCATGCCGAACAGGTTGCCGCGACGCGACGTGGTGGGGTGCGACAGGCCCTTGAGTGCCTGGATGAAGCAGATCGACGCGATCAGGTAAAGCGTCGTGACGAGATTCATGCTCATTACTTCGGCGCCTCTTCTTTTACTTTCGCGGCTTTCTTCTTGAACATCTCCAGCATCCTGCGGGTAACCAGGAAGCCGCCGAACACGTTGACCGCAGCCAGGGCCACGGCCAGGGTGCCCATGGTTTTGCCCAGCGGCGTCACGGTAAGGGCGGCGGCGAGCATGGCGCCGACGATCACGATGGCGGAAATCGCGTTGGTCACCGCCATCAAAGGCGTGTGCAGTGCGGGCGTGACGTTCCAGACCACGTGGTAACCGACATAAATCGCCAGCACAAAGATGATCAGGTTGTAGATACCGGGGGAGATAAGCTCTTCCATCGTCTGAATCCCTGCTTAGGCGTTTTTGCGGATGACTTGGCCGTCGCGGCACATCAGGCACGCGGCGACGATGTCGTCTTCGAGGTTGATTTCAAATTGGCCTTCCTTGGTGAAGACCAGCTTCAGGAAGTCCAGCAGGTTGCGCGCATACAATGCCGACGCGTCGGCGGCGACGGCACCGGCGAGGTTGGTCGGGCCGCAGATGATCACGCCGTTTTCCACCACCACTTGGTCGGCCACAGTCAGCGGGCAGTTACCGCCTTGGGCGGCGGCGAGGTCAATGACCACCGAGCCGGGCTTCATCTGCGCGACAGTGTCGGCGCTTAGCAGCGTCGGTGCCTTGCGGCCGGGTATCAACGCAGTGGTGATAACAATATCGGCTTGTTTGGCGCGCTCGTGTACGGCCTGCGCCTGACGTTGCATCCAGCTGGTCGGCATCGGGCGGGCGTAACCGCCGACCCCGACGGCGCATTCGCGCTCTTCATCGGTTTCGTAGGGTACGTCGACAAACTTGGCGCCGAGGGACTCGATCTGTTCCTTCACGGCCGGGCGCACGTCAGACGCTTCGATCACAGCTCCCAGGCGTTTCGCCGTAGCGATCGCCTGCAGCCCTGCAACGCCAGCGCCAAGGATCAATACGCGCGCGGCTTTAACGGTGCCGGCGGCGGTCATCAGCATGGGCATGAAGCGTGGGTAGTGATGGGCGGCGAGCAGCACGGCTTTATAGCCAGCAATGTTGGCCTGGGACGACAGCACGTCGAGGCTTTGGGCCCGAGAGGTGCGCGGTGCGGCTTCCAGGGCGAAGGCGGTGATGCCGCGTTCGGCCAGTTTGGCGATAGTTTCATTGCTGAACGGATTGAGCATGCCCACCAACACGGTGCCGCTTTTAATCAGCGCCATCTCGTTATCGCTGGGAGCGACCACCTTCAGGATCAGCTCGGCGCCAAATGCGTCGTTGGCGCTGCCAAGGGTGGCACCTGCCGCTTCATAAGCACTGTCGACAACGCTGGCCTTGAGGCCCGCTCCACTTTGTACAGTGACCTTATGGCCCTGGCCGATCAGCTTCTTGATGGTTTCCGGGGTGGCAGCCACCCGCGTTTCACCGGTCTGGGTTTCGAGAGGAACACCAATGTGCACGTCAAATCTCCTGCATGATCTTTTTGCTTTTGATCTTTTTGTAAAAAGGCCAGTGCACCGCGAGTGGCGCAACTGGGGCGGCCGATCAGCACGATCCCGCTGAAATGACAGCGGGGCGCGGCATTTTGCAGGCGAACTTTACGGCCTTCAAGGGATTATGACGGGTGACGAAAAATTAACTACAAGTCACCCTGTGACTGATTGTCGCAACTCGCTGAAATAACCTCTTTAAATACAAGTGATTAAAGGGTTTCAGGCGTTTTTAGGGGTTTTTGTCATCGTTGTTGTGAATAGTCGTGCATTGGCTCGTCGTGGTCGCTGTAAGCCATGAGAATCATGGCTTCGGCACGTATTCTCGGTCGATAGATACAGTCTGCTGAAATGCGACATATACGTATATCTGTAGGATTTAAAAATAGCTGACTACAGAGTCAGTAATTTGAGGGCCCCTTTAAATACTGGGGCTGTAGCGTTGTGATTGCTCGATGAGCCAATCTCTGAAGGCGTGCAGCGACGCTGATTCGACCTTTCTGTCAGGAATCATCAGGTAATACGCCTTGGCGCTGGTCAGCGCCTCTGGGCTCGCAATCACCAATTGATGCTCATCCAACTCTCGCTGGATCAAAAACGGTGGGATCAGCGCGATGCCCATATCGTGCATGGCTGCCTGAGACAGCATCGAGAATAGCTCGTAACGGGGTCCTGTCATGTCGCGGGGAACGTTCAGTTGCCTGGCGTTGAACCACTGGCGCCACGCATAGGGCCGAGTGGTTTGCTGCAGCAGCGGTAGTTCTGCGATTTCCTGGGCGCTGAAGTGAGTGCGCTTGCCCAGCAAGCGCGGGCTGCAGATTGGCACCGGATTCTCTCCCATCAAGCGGTGGGATTCGGTGCCGGACCAATCGGCATCTCCGAAATAGATCGCAGCGTCAAAGTCAGTATCTGCAAATAGAAACGGCCGCGTACGGTTGGTCAGGTTCACCGTGACTTCCGGGTGTTGGCGCTGGAAGTCCTTGAGCCGTGGAATCAGCCACTGTGTGCCGAATGTCGGGACCACCGCCAGCTCAATCACATTGGCGCCCTGCTGGCCCATGACGGACAGGGTGTCGCGTTCCACCGCGTCCAGTTGTGTGGCGACGCGACGACTATAGGACAGTCCCGCTTCTGTTAGCTTCACGCCGCGCCGCGAACGCCGAAACAGTTCCACACTCAAGAACTCCTCAAGGCTGGCGATCTGTCGGCAGATGGCGCCTTGGGTCAGGGAAAGTTCCTGAGCGGCCTTGGTGAAGCTCTCGTGGCGGGCTGCCGCTTCGAAGCTGACAAGGGCGGTGGTGCTGGGGATTTTTCTGCGCATGTACCTTGACCTCACTCATAAAGCGAAATTTCACGGCATAAAACTGTTTCGAAGTGAGAAATTAGCACAACCTTATGCTTAAACCTCGTTTGCCCAGAACGATTACCCAGCCTAGGCTTGCTCCACGACTTCCCATGTTCTTTGCGAGGACTTAACTCATGGCTGGCAAGGCAAGCTTCAACTGGATCGATCCGCTTCTTCTGGATCAACAGCTCACCGAAGAAGAGCGCATGGTGCGCGACAGTGCTGAGCAGTTCGCTCAGGACAAACTGGCGCCGCGTGTGCTTGAAGCCTTCCGTCATGAGAAGACTGATCCTGCAATTTTCCGTGAGATGGGTGAGACCGGCCTGCTGGGCGCAATGATTCCCGAGCAGTACGGCGGTAGTGGGTTGAACTACGTGAGTTACGGCTTGATCGCGCGCGAAGTAGAGCGTGTCGATTCCGGCTATCGTTCGATGATGAGTGTGCAGTCGTCGCTGGTGATGGTACCGATCAATGAGTTCGGTACCGAGGCGCAGAAGCAGAAGTACCTACCAAAACTCGCCTCAGGCGAATGGATCGGTTGCTTTGGTCTGACCGAACCTAATCACGGGTCTGACCCTGGCGCGATGATTACACGTGCGCGCAAAGTGGAAGGCGGCTACAGCCTGACGGGCGCCAAGATGTGGATCACCAACAGCCCGATCGCGGATGTGTTTGTCGTCTGGGGCAAGGATGATGCCGGTGATATCCGCGGTTTCGTGTTGGAAAAAGGCTGGAAGGGGCTGAGTGCTCCGGCGATTCACGGAAAGGTTGGCCTGCGGGCCTCAATCACCGGCGAGATCGTTATGGATAACGTATTTGTGCCGGAAGAAAACATCTTCCCGGATGTGCGCGGCTTGAAAGGGCCCTTCACCTGCCTGAACTCTGCGCGCTATGGCATCTCCTGGGGGGCTTTGGGTGCTGCCGAGTTCTGCTGGCACACCGCTCGCCAGTACACATTGGATCGTCAGCAGTTTGGACGACCGCTGGCGGCCACCCAACTGATTCAGAAGAAACTGGCTGATATGCAGACTGAGATCACCTTGGCGCTGCAGGGGTGCCTGCGTCTGGGGCGTATGAAAGACGAAGGTACGGCTGCGGTTGAGATCACGTCGATCATGAAGCGCAACTCATGCGGAAAGTCGCTGGATATTGCGCGGATGGCGCGTGACATGTTGGGCGGCAACGGCATTTCCGATGAATTCGGGGTGGCGCGTCACTTGGTGAACCTTGAGGTGGTTAACACCTACGAAGGGACTCACGACGTGCATGCCTTGATATTGGGGCGCGCGCAAACCGGGCTTCAGGCCTTCTACTAATAGGGGTATGGGCATGGGCGCGCTTTCCCATTTGCGGGTATTGGATCTTTCGCGGGTATTGGCCGGCCCTTGGTCGGGACAGATCCTTGCAGACCTGGGGGCTGAGGTGATCAAGGTCGAGCGACCGGTAAGTGGTGACGATACGCGGGCCTGGGGCCCCCCCTTTCTGAAGGACGCTTTTGGTAAGAGCACCGGCGAGGCGGCGTACTACCTGGCGGCCAATCGGAATAAAGAGTCGGTCACGATCGATTTCACTCGGCCGGAGGGGCAAAAGCTCATACGGGACCTAGCGGCCAAGTCCGACATCCTGATCGAGAACTTCAAGGTCGGTGGTCTGGCGGCTTATGGGCTGGATTATGAGTCGCTCAAGGAGATCAATCCTGAACTGATCTATTGCTCAATCACAGGGTTTGGCCAGACAGGACCCTATGCGGCGCGAGCGGGCTACGATTTCATGATTCAGGGGCTGGGTGGGCTCATGAGTCTGACCGGACGGCCTGAAGGCGACGAGGGAGCCGGGCCTGTGAAGGTGGGGGTAGCGTTAACCGATATCCTCACCGGGCTCTACTCGACTGTCGCGATACTGGCTGCCCTGGCCCATCGTGATCATGATGGTGGCGGTCAGCATATTGATATGGCGTTGCTCGATGTGCAGGTCGCCTGCCTGGCTAACCAGGCGATGAATTACCTGACAACTGGGGTCGCGCCAAAGCGCCTGGGTAATGCTCATCCGAATATTGTTCCTTACCAGGATTTTCCTACTGCCGATGGTGATTTCATACTGACGGTCGGTAATGACGGGCAGTTCCGGAAATTTGCGCAAGTGGCCGGGCAGCCACAATGGGCAGATGACCCGCGGTTTTCTACCAATAGGATGCGGGTGGCCAATCGCGCCGAGTTGATTCCGTTGATTCGCCAGGCCACTGTCTTTAAAACGACGGCGGAATGGGTGGCGCAGTTGGAGAGTGCCGGAGTTCCGTGTGGACCGATCAACGATTTGGCGCAGGTGTTTTCTGATCCGCAGGTCAAGGCGCGTGGATTGGCAATGCAACTACCCCATCCGCTGGCGGGGGAGGTGCCTCAGGTTGCCAGTCCCATACGTTTATCCAAGACGCCCGTGGAGTACCGTAGTGCTCCTCCCTTATTAGGAGAGCACACCGTTCAGGTGCTGCAGAGCGTATTAGGTCTTGGGCCGGATCATGTGGCTGCTTTAAAGGGGGCGGGTGTTATCTGAATCTTTCCTTCTATATAGAGAGCTGTAGCAATAATGCTGGTTGGTTTTTAGCCAGATTTAAGTAATTGATAGAAAACGAAAATTAACGCTTGACGGCAGATTCCAGAAGTCTATAATTCGCCCCACTTCCGGCGCAGTCGAAACGGAAAACTCCTTGGTAAAC
>NZ_JARVSL010000055.1:0-47221 GCF_030209215.1 Pseudomonas sp. efr-133-TYG-23
TTAACTTTGGCACATAGATGCCGTTAGGAAGGGGGCGTCCATTCCATTACCACAAGAGCCGCATCTACTGAGGTGATGGTTCACTGAAGGTGGGTAGGGAGCCATGCCCCGTTAGCAGTGGGTCAGTCAACCCAGCTGTTGCTGACTTACCGTCATCGGGGCAAGTCGAATCGGCACACCGCCCCTCCCACCGTTGATAGTCATTGCCTGGGCTGGATCATCCGGTGCAGTGCCGCGCAGTCTGCGGCATGCCAGTCCGTCAACTCGGGCCACGGGTTCTCCGGCAGGTTTACCAACACGGTCCGCGTTCCCGCCGCACGGCCGCAATCGAGGTCGAAGCGGTAATCCCCAACCATCACCATCTCGTCCGGCGCTACCTGCCATGCCGCTGCCAGCTTCAGCAGGCCCCCCGGTTCCGGTTTGGGCGGTGCGTCTTCACGGCCCAGCACATCTTCGGCGGCGAAGCAGTCGGCCAGGCCGATGGCCTGCAACGTAACGTGGGCCAGTTCCCGTGCGTTGCGGGTCAGGATGCCCAGGCGATAACCGCGCGCAGCCAACTCGCGCACCAGTTCCACCGCACCGTCCGCTGCCACCGAGCCCAGCGCCAGTTCACGCTCATGCTCCAGTAACCAGGCATGTTTGGTCGCCGCCACCTCGGCGGGCAATGCCGCCAGGTGGGTGAGGATGTCGTCCTCGGGTGGAATCTCCAGGGCTACGCGGATGGCCGCGAAATCATGCACAGCCACCGTGAGGGTGCCGTCCATATCGAAGACCCAGTGCTTAACGTCCGTCAGGCTCATGCCCAATCCTTGCGATGGCGGATCAGCCCTTCCTGGGTCACCGACGCCACCAACTGCCCGGCGCGGTTGAACACGCTGCCACGGGAGAAGCCTCGGGAGTTGCCGGCCCACGGGCTATCCATGGCGTAGAGCAGCCAGTCGTCGGCGCGCAGATCGGCGTGGAACCACAGCGCATGATCGAGGCTGGCGACCTGCATGTCTTTCTGCCACACGGTCTTGCCGTGGGGCAGCAACGAGGTGGTCAACAGGCCGAAGTCCGACGCGTAGGCCAGCAGGTATTTATGCAGCGCCGGCGCATCGGCCAGGGCGCCGTCGGCACGAAACCACACGTACTTGACCGGGTCGGACGGCTGCGGGTTGTAGGGATCTTTTTCAGTGACGGGGCGCACCTCGATCGGCTTGGCGCACAGCAGTTTGTCGCGCATGGGCTCGGGGATCAGGTGCGCACGCTGGCGTGTCAGCTCCAGCTCCGATGGCAGGTTTTCCGGGCCCACCACTACGGGCATGGTGCTCTGGTGCTCGAAGCCTGCTTCGTCGTACTGGAACGAGGCGCTGCATGTAAAAATCGGCTGCCCCTTCTGGATTGCCGTGACCCGGCGTGTACTGAAGCTGCCGCCGTCGCGCACGCGGTCCACCGAGTACACCACCGGCAACCCCGCATCGCCGGGGCGCAGGAAGTAACCGTGCAGGGAGTGCACATGCCGCGCTTCTTCGACGGTCTGGCTGGCCGCCGACAACGACTGGCCGAGCACCTGGCCACCGAACAACTGGCGAAAACCCAGGTCCTGGCTGCGGCCGCGAAAGAGGTTTTCCTCAATCGGCTCCAGCGTCAGCAGGTCCACCAGATCTTCCAATACTTGGCTCATTGAGCAACTCCTAAAAACGATAGGGCATTCCGGGCTGCTTATCCGTGCAGCGTGTCCAACCATTGGGCGCGGGTGATGCGGTACAAAACATGATGACGCAGCGGGTCGTCGGCCGCGACTTTGGGGTGCTCGAAATCCGCTTGCGGATCGTAATGCATACCGATGGCCTGCATGACTTTTTGTGAAGGCAGATTGGCCTCGGTGGTGAAGGCGACGATTTCATCCAACTGCAATCGATCGAAGCCACACCGCAGCGCAGTCCAGGCCGCTTCACTGGCGTAGCCCAGGCCCCAGTGCTCGCGCGCCAGACGCCAGCCAATCTCCACCGCCGGGGTGAAGCCGGTTTCAAAGCTGACGTTCTGCAACCCGGTGAGGCCGATAAACTCGCCAGTGTCCTTGCGCTGCAAGGCCCAGAAACCAAAACCATATTCGGCGAAATGCCCACGGATGCGCCCGATCAACGCGGCGCTTTCCAGATGGCTCAGCCGGGCCGGAAAATAGCGCATCACCTGAGGGTCGTCGCACATACTCGCAAACGCCTTGAGGTCTTTGTCGCGCCACTGGCGCAGCACCAGCCGCGCGCTTTCCAATTCCAGTATCGGCTCCATGGGGCCCCCTCCCTTGCCATGTGCGTGAGTGTACAGCGCTGTTAAGATCCGTCGCAGGTTCCCGTCAGAAAATTCCATGCCATTGCCACTGATTTACCACGATGACTACAGCCCCGAGTTCCCGGCAGACCACCGGTTCCCGATGGATAAATTCCGCCTGCTGCGTGACCACCTGGTGGCCAGCGGCCTGACCGAGGACAGCCAACTGCTGCGCCCGTCATTGTGCCCGCCGCAGATTCTGGCCCTGGCCCATGAACCTGGGTATATCGAACGCTACATGAGCGGCGAGTTGTCCCGCGAAGACCAACGGCGCCTCGGCCTGCCCTGGAGCGAAGCCCTGGCCCGGCGCACGGTGCGCGCGGTCGGCGGCTCGATTCTGACCGCCGAAAAAGCCCTGGAACACGGCCTGGCCTGCCACTTGGCGGGCGGCACCCACCATGCCCATTACGATTACCCGGCTGGCTTTTGCATTTTCAATGACCTGGCGGTGATCAGCCGTTACCTGCTGGAAAGCGGCCGGGTCAACCGCGTGCTGATATTCGACTGCGACGTGCACCAGGGCGACGGCACTGCACGCATCCTGCACGACACACCGGAAGCGATCACCGTGTCGCTGCACTGCGAAAAAAACTTCCCGGCACGCAAGGCCCATAGCGACTGGGACATCCCGTTGCCCATGGGCATGGGCGATGCCGACTACCTCAAGGTGGTCGATGACGCCCTCAACTACCTGCTGCCGCTGTATCAGCCCGACCTGGTGCTGTACGACGCCGGCGTGGATGTGCATAAGGACGACGCCCTCGGTTACCTCAAGCTGACAGACCAGGGCCTGGCCGACCGCGATGAACTAGTGATGCGGCACTGCCTGGGCCGTGACATCCCGGTGATGGGCGTGATCGGCGGCGGCTACAGCAAAGACCGCGCCGCCCTGGCCCGCCGCCACGGCATCCTGCACCACAGTGCGCAGCGGGTATGGACGTCATCAGGCTGTCATTGAACCGTGGGCCGTTACCCACAAAGCCTGTGGAACGGCCTGTGGATAACTTGAGCGTAAGCGTCTACGAACCAGTAGCTGTATAGCGTGTAGGAAGCTGTACATTTTTTGATCAGGCAAGGCTGCGGCGCTCGGGTAGAATGCTCGGCTTATTTCCGCGACCGTAGCCTCTGCCCATGTCCGACCTTTCTGCTCATCACGTCACCATTATCGGCGGCGGCCCTGCCGGCTTGATGGCCGCCGAAGTCCTGAGCCTGGCGGGCGTGCGGGTCGATCTGTACGACGGCATGCCATCGGTGGGGCGCAAATTCCTGCTGGCCGGCGTGGGCGGCATGAACATCACCCATTCCGAAGCGTACCCGGCATTTATCGCCCGCTACGCCGAGCGCGCGCCGCAGATGGCGCCGTTACTGCGAGGGTTTGGCGCTGACGACTTGTGCAACTGGATACACGGCCTGGGCATCCAGACGTTTGTCGGTACCTCCGGCCGCGTGTTTCCCACCGACATGAAAGCCGCCCCGCTGCTACGCGCCTGGCTCAAGCGTCTGCGCGAACAAGGCGTGGTTATCCACACCCGGCATCGCTGGACCGGCTGGACTGCCGAGGGTGATTTACTTATCCACAGCCCGGACGGCGATAAAACCCTGCGCAGCGACGCGGTGTTGCTGGCCCTGGGCGGCGGCAGTTGGTCGCGCCTGGGCTCCGACGGCGCATGGCTCAAGCTGCTGGAAGATCGGGGTGTACCCTACGTGCCGCTGCAACCGAGCAACTGTGGCTTTGAAGTGTCGGCCTGGAGCAATTTGATGGTCAGCAAATTCGCCGGCGCGCCGTTGAAAAACGTCGCCATCGGCTTGGCGGGCGAAAAACCGCGGCTGGGCGAATGCGTGATCACCGCCACCGGCATCGAAGGCAGCCTGATCTACGCACTGTCGGCGCCGATTCGGGAAGCGATCAACCGCGACGGCGCGGCCACCGTGCATATCGATTTGCTGCCAAGCAAACCGCTGGATAAGGTCCAGGCCGCCCTGGCCAAGCCGCGCGGTTCACGCTCGATAAGCAAACATTTGCACAGCCAACTGGGCTTGGATGGAGTAAAAGCTGCGCTGCTGCGCGAGTTGACGCCAGCCGAGCATTTCCAGGATCCCGCGCAATTGGCGGTGGATATCAAGGCGTTGCCGCTGACGCTGGTGAAAACCCGGCCCATGGATGAAGCGATCAGCACAGCCGGCGGCGTGCCGTTCGAAGCACTGGACGAACGCTTGATGCTCAAGCAATTGCCGGGGGTGTTTTGTGCCGGTGAGATGCTCGATTGGGAGGCACCGACGGGCGGGTATTTGCTGACGGGGTGCTTTGCCAGTGGTCGGGCGGCTGGGCGGGGCGTGCTGGAATGGCTTAATCGTTGAGATGTGTGGTGGGTTTGAGACCACCATCGGGGGCAAGCCCCCTCCCACAGTTTGATTTGTGAATACAGTCAAAATGTGGGAGGGGGCTTGCCCCCGATAAGGCCATCAACCACACCGCAAAGTCACTTCTTCTTACGCGGCCCGGTATTGAACACCGGCACCTTACGCACCGGCTTGATCGAAGGCTCCGACGGTGCGACATCACCACTGTCCACCCACTTGCCCAAATTGCGCTTGCCGCCACCACCGGACGCCTTGGGCTTCTTCGGTTTTTTCGGCTTCTTCACCACCTGACCGCTGGCGTCGGTTTCGGGTACGCGGTGCTCGGGCTCGAACTCCGGCTCGGTTTTGCGCGTGAGGGTCTGACGGGTCAGCATCTCGATGGCCGACAGCATGTTCACTTCATCGGCGCACACCAGGGAAATCGCCTCGCCGGTGTTGCCCGCGCGACCGGTGCGGCCGATGCGGTGGATGTAGTCCTCGGCCACGATCGGCAAGTCGAAGTTGACCACCAGCGGCAGGTCTTCGATGTCCAGGCCACGGGCCGCCACATCGGTGGCCACCAGGATCTGCACATCGCTGGACTTGAAGCGGTCCAACGCGCGTTGGCGCGTAGCCTGGGGTTTGTCGCCATGGATGCCATCGGCGTTCACGCCCAGGCCCTGCAACTTGTCCACCAGTGCGTCCACGCCGTTGCGGGTCTTGGCAAACACCAGCACCTGCTTCCAGCGGCCTTTGCGCATCAGGTGCACAAACAGCTCCGGCTTGCGCTTCTTGTCCACCGGCACCACCCACTGCTTGACGGTGTTGGCTGCCACGTTGCGCGGGCTGACTTCGATGCTCAGCGGGTCGTTAAGCATTTGCCCGGCCAGCAGACGGATGTCATCGGAGAAAGTCGCCGAGAACAGCAGGGTCTGGCGCTTTTTCGGCAGCATGCGGTAGATGTTCGCCAGTTCTTCGGAGAAGCCCAGGTCGAGCATGCGGTCGGCCTCATCCAGCACCAGGGTTTGCAACTGGTTGAGTTTCAGCGCGTTCTGGCGGAACAGGTCGATCAGGCGGCCCGGTGTGGCGACCAGGATGTCGACGCCCTTGCGCAGCTTCATCATTTGCGGGTTGATGCTCACGCCGCCGTACACCGCATAGGTGGTCAGCGGCAGGTGTTGCGCATATTCGGCGACGCTGGCGTGAACTTGCTCGGCCAGCTCGCGGGTCGGGCACAGGATCAGCGCGCGCGCCGAGTTGGCGGCGACTTTCGGCCCTTCCATGGTCAGCAATTGCAGCAACGGCACGGCGAAACCAGCGGTCTTGCCGGTGCCGGTCTGGGCGGCGGCCATCAAGTCGCGACCGGCCAGCACCGCCGGAATGGCTTGCGCCTGCACCGGCGTCGGGGTGTGGTAGCCGAGCGTCTCAAGGGCGCGCAGCAAGGGTTCGATCAGGCCAAGGGAGGCGAAAGTCATGTAGTTACCGTAGGAAAAATCAACGCAAGGTCGCAATGCGCGGCAGTTTACCTTATTTCCGGCTTGGGCTTGCGCCACTGGGGCAGGCTGATCAACAGCACCGCGCTGATAATCACCAGCATCGCCAAGGCTTCTTCCAGGCCGATGCTCTCACCGACGAACACAATCCCCAGCAACACCGCCACCGCCGGGTTGACGTAGGCGTAACTGGTCGCCGCCGCCGGGCGTACGTGCTTGAGCAGGTACATGTAGGCGTTGAACGCGATGATCGAGCCGAACACGGTCAGGTAGGCCAGGGCCAGCCAGCCTTCCAGCGGCGGCAGGGCTTGCAGGTGTTCGCCGGACAGCGCACTGCCGAGCAGCAGCGCTACACCGGCCACCAGCATTTCCGCGGCACTGGCCATGGCGCCCTGGGGCAATGGCAACTGCCGGCTCCACACCGAACCGAACGCCCACGAAGCCGCCGCAAACAGCAACAACGCGGCCCCTATCGGACTCGATTGCAGGGTGCTGCCCATGTTGAGCATGGCGATGCCGACGATCCCCAGGATCACCCCGGCCCATTCCAGCCGCGTATTGCGCGCGCCCCAGAAGTACCCGCACAGCAGGGTGAACAGCGGCACCGTCGCCACCGCCAGCGCCGCCACCCCGGACGACACGCCGGTGTGCTCGGCCACGCTGACGCCGCCATTGCCGAAGGTGAGCAGCAAAATGCCGATCATCCCGGCGGCTTTCCATTGCTTCCAAGTCGGCGCCGGCACCCCACGCCATCTGAGGTAGCCATACATCAACGCCCCCGCCGTGCAAAACCGAATCCCCGCTAGCAACAGCGGCGGCCAATATTCGACGCCGATGCGGATCACCAGGTAGGTGGAACCCCAGATCACATATAAGGCAAAGAAGGCAGCGATCAACGGTAAGGGAAAGCGACGTGGGCCAGGCATGGGGCGGCTCTATGACGGAAACGGGAGGCTTATTCTAGAAAGGCGGACGGATAAAAATAAGTTACAAAACCTGTTTAAACGGCCCATACACTTTTCAAAATAGGGTTATGGGGGCTATAAGCTTTGTTTTCGAAAGCAACCGGTGATTGGAGCCTTTCTATGGACAAATACGACCGCATGCTCCTCAACGCCCTGCTTGAAGACGGCCGCGCGTCCTACGCACAACTGGCGCGCATCGTTAACCTCTCTGCCCCCGCCGTGGCCGAACGCGTGGCCAAGCTGGAGGCCAGCGGGGTAATCACCGGCTATCAAGCCAAGGTGGACCTGTCCAAAGTGGGCTTACCGATTCAATGCGTGATTGAACTGCGCCTGACCCACCACGGTAATCAAAAGGTCTACGACGCCCTCGCCGAAATCCCCGAACTGACCGAGTGCCACCGCGTCACCGGCGACCCCTGCGTGATCATGCAGGCGGCGGTGGGGTCGATGCAGGAGCTGGAAAACCTGATCAACCGGATTGCAAAGTTTGGGTTCAGCAAGACCTCGATCATCCTATCGAGCGCGATAGAACGGCGAGTGCCGTTGGGGCAATTGGAAGGCAATGGGAAAACGCTTGGCTGATAGATCGCCATCGGGGGCAAGCCCCCTCCCACAGTTTTGACCGCGTTGACTGCGCCAATCCGAAGGTAAACACAGATCCAATGTGGGAGGGTGCTTGCCCCCCCCCACAGTTTTGACCGCGTTGACTGCGCCAATCCGAAGGTAAACACAGATCCAATGTGGAAGGGGGTTTCCCCCCGATGGCATCAGTGGCCGCACTGCAAATTCGCGCGTTCAACGATCAAGTCGACTATCTGCTTGATGGTAGTGATGTGATCCCAATCCTCCTGCGTCGCCTGCAAGTTGAATTGCCACTTGATCTGCATGACAAAGCAGGTCAAATCATCATCAATAATCTTGAAGTCATGGATGAAGTCCGTTTGCTCCGTGACCTGGCTTCGGTCGACAAAGCCGATGATATCGACGAATAGCTGAATTACCTTTTCGCTGATCTCGGTTCTAGTCGGGCTACCTTCCATTTCTGGCCTCATAGGCGCACTTACCAATACTGATTAGATCAAAAATAGCTAACCCCGCAGCTACGAACGGAATGCCCCGTCCAATAATGCCAAATACCCGGACGGTGCCAAACGTTGCTTTCGCCATTCTGGCCACCGTGGGTTGCCTGATCAATGTACGGGGGAAAAAGCGCATGCCAATAAGACTCGCCAAGTTCGTCGTTTTGCTGGAGCCAACATGAACCCAAGTGCCCACGGCTATTTTGCTTATAGGTATGCCCGCGGCACCAGTGAGAACCGTTGCGGCCGTCAAGCCGTAGTGTTGCTGTGTGCATTTCCAGAGTTCGTCAAACGTGGTGCTCGGCACCGAGGAGTCAGCATGAACGGGCTTTAGGAACTGGTAACTGGCGCCATGGGTCCAGCTTGGCGAACCAGGTAAAACCATGACTGCCGGGCAGCTTGTCATCGCGTTTCCCAAATGAAACGCCACGTTTGAAGTTGAGCCGAAATCGATGCCGTTACGCTGGAGTTCAAACTGGCTTCGCATGATTGCTGTGTGAAGATCGCTTTCGTGCATGACGTAGTCCCTGTACGTAAATGACAGCCGAGATCTTAGGTCGCAGCGAAGGGCTATAGACGGGAGAAGGGAGAATCCAGAAACGTCTGACAGCACATCAAGGCTAAGCTTACTGACTATTCAGAAAGCAAATAAACGCCCCCCAAAAAGAGCTGTTGTTTCAAAGGCCAGCAAGACTGATCCCTTTCATTTGCGGGACGTTTCCGAGAGAATCCAACCGTCTTGTTTCCGTCGGATCAGGTAGCTAGTCTCGCCCAGTCATCAAGTTTTCGGTGACCGGACGTGCAAGTCCGATGGCAAGCGAGATCACAAATCAACCTACAGCTTTACGCCTAGCCTCAGGCTTTCAATATGCCCGTTATGGCGGCTGTGCGTGGGAGACCTTCGGGTCTGCTGGGTTTACTTCTTGCCCCGGTCTTGCACACCTACGTACAGTTGCCACCCTATTCGCGTGCAAGCGAACGGTGTCGACTTCTTCCAGCAAGGAGTTCAACCATGGTCAAAGTCACGCCCGATCCACCCCACTTCCCCAGCGAAGACGCCCTGCTCCACCGCCGCGCCATCGATTACTACCTCAAAGCCTGCGCCCCGGATGCGCCCACTTTCACCCTGAACGACAACCTGAGCCTCGAAGAGGCCCTCGCCCACGCGGCGGATCTGTTGCACTGCGCAGTGGGCACTGCACATTCGTCGGGGGGAGCGATGGATGTGCAGCAACGCGCGGTGATGCATTTGGTGGAGATGGCAAAGGGCGTGGTGGATCAGGCCCTGGAGTGTGTGCAGCCTCGATGAACGACACATAACTAGTGTGGGAGGGGGCTTGCCCCCGATAGCGGTAGACCGGTCAGCTAATCCGTGACTGACACACCACAATCGGGGCAAGCCCTCTCCCACATTTCCAGCGGAGTTGTTCTGTCAGAACCCGCGATGTTTCTTCAGGTGCTCATTGATCTTCGCCGCCGGCACTTTCTGCAAGGTGCATAGCAGGTCGTGGGACAGTTCGCGCAAGCCGTGAGTCCCGCGCAACTCCTTGGCCAAATGCGCCGTCAGGTTGGCGGCCATTTCCGCGTCCGCCAATGCCCGGTGAGCCTTGCCGGTGTGAGGCAGTTGAGCGAAAGCATTCAAGGTGCCGAGCTTGTGGTTGGGGGCCGAGGGCATCAGGCGACGGGCCAGTAGCAGGGAGCAGGCGAATTTCTGCAGGCGGGTGCGGCGGATCAGGCCCAGTTCGAAGTCCCAGAACTTCTGGTCGAACGCGGCGTTGTGCGCCAGCAGCGGCGTGGTGCCGACGAACTCGTTGACTTCGTTCATCACCCGCTCGGCCGGTGGCGCGCTGCGCAACATAGCGTTGCTGATGCCGGTCAGTTGTTCGATAAAGCCCGGCACGCGCACGCCAGCATTCATCAGGCTCTGGTAGCGGTCGACGATCTGCCCACGCTCAAGGATGACCACGGCAATTTCCGTGGCCCGGCATTGGCTGCTCGGGGTGATGCCGGTGGTTTCAAAGTCGATGACCGCTATACGTTCCAAACCTGTTCCTACTCCGTCAAAACAACTATTTGAGCAGCAACGCGCCTTCGATCGGCACGTAGCGGCTGGCGGCGCGTATCAATGAATTGGCCGTGAGCCCCGGTACGCCATAAGCCACGGCTTCAACGCCATGTTTGTGGATGATGCGTTCGAGCAGCATGTCGAAATCGCCGTCGCCGGAGGCCAGCACCACTTCGTCGACGTGGTCGGCGGCGTCCATGATGTCGAGGGTGATGCCCACGTCCCAGTCGCCCTTGGCCGAGCCGTCGCTGCGCTGGATATACGGCTTGAGTTTTACCGTGAACCCCAGGTTGCGCAGGATCTGCTGGAACTGCTGCTGCTTGCTGTCGCCCCGGTCGATGGCATAGGCGTACGCCTCGACGATCTGCCCGCGCGAGCTGATATCAGCCCACAGGGCGGCGTAATTGAAGTGGCAGCCATAAGCCTGGCGCACGGTGTAATAGAGGTTTTGTACATCGGCGAACACTGCAATTTTCTTCACCGCACTTCCCCATGACAGCCATTTGGACCCGGCATACGGGGGTCCGCAAAGGCGCCAGTATGCCAGCCAGCGGGAAGTTTCCGGGAAAAAATCAGACCGGGGCGCTATGCCGCCCCGGTCTGGCTATGTTCAGACGAAGGAATCGTCGTCGCCGAAGGAGGAAGAATCGTCGGAATAATCGCTGTCGGCAAAGCTGTCGGCATTGTTGCTGCCCCAACTGTCATCGCCGGCGTATTTCTGGTCATCGTTGCCCCAACCGCCTTGATCGCTGGCCGGCGCCGGTTGTTCGATGATTTCCTCCACCACCTGCGGTTGCGAGTTGTGGTGGAACAGGCTGCTGATGCCCTCGGCCAGTAACACACCACCGGCCACGCCGGCGGCGGTTTTCATGGCGCCGCCAAGGAAGCCGCTGCCCATGGGCGCGGCAGGCGCTTGGGGTGGTTGCTGATAGTTCTGTTGTGGCGCGGGCTGGCTAAAGGAAGGCCGCGCCGGTTCGCGCCAACCGCCGCCCGTGGAGGCCGGAGCGCTCTGGGTCGGTTGTGCGTCGCGGGAGCCGCCGCCAAAGATGCTCGACAGGAAACCGCCACCGCTGGAGGCCGTAGGTTGCGCGGATTTGGCACGCTGCAACTCTTCCTGCAACTGCTGGATCTGCTGCGCCTGTTGCTTGTTCTGCGCGTCGAGGCTCTGGAGTGCGTGTTCCTGCACCAGAATCGACTGGGTCATGTAGTACCCGGCGGCCGGTTGGCGAGTCATGTGCTCCTTGATCCGCGCTTCGGCCTGGGCGTCGCGGGGGGCTGAGTCCGTTTCGGCTTGCTGCAACCGTGAAAACAGTCCATCGATCAGGGTTTGCTCTTCGCTGTTCATGGCGACCTCGTTAGATTGCCGGTAGAAATCATGGTCCTGCCAGGGTTAAGGCAGGTGCGTGCTAGTTATGGGGCTGTTACCAATTGTTTCAATGGTCTTTACTCAAGGTTTACGTTTGCGCCCCTGCGATGCTGATCGGTTAAAGTGTCGCCCTTGTTTACAGGCCTGCGATGAACCTGATGAATCCGTTAGACGTACTGCGCGACTCCTTCCGTTTTACCCAGCGCAATCTGGGCGCCATCGTTCAGTTGTGCCTGCCCTTGGTGATTCTTGAAGCGGTGCTGCAACAGGTGCTCGACCATACGCTGGGGGCGGATGCCTTCCCCGGTTACAGCGTGGTGGTGGGGCTGCTGGTGTACCCGTTGTACACCGGCGCCCTGATCCTGTTCCTCGATGCCCGCACCCGTGGCGAGGCGCCGCGTACCCGCGATGTGTGGGCGATGGCGCTGACCCTGTGGCCGCGTTTCGCGCTGCTGACGGCGATGAGTACGCTGCTGATTCTGCTGGGGCTGTCACTGTATTTTCTGCCAGGGCTGTGGCTGATGGTGGTGCTGGCGTTCGCCGAATACCTGTTGGTGCTGCGCGACATGCCGGCACTGGAGGCGATGAAAGAAAGTTTTCGTCTGACGCGCGGCCACTTCTGGCGCATCCTGGTGTGCCTGCTGTGCGTGATGACGCCGCTGTGGCTGCTCAAGGGCGCAAGCGTCGCGGCGTATCCCGAACCCGCGCCATTGCTGGGAGTGTTGATCGACAGCGCCCACAGCTTCCTGCAATTGTTCACCAGTGTGGTGCTGTTCCGTTTATTCATGCTGATCGGTGGCGACGCCGACGCACGGTGATATGCTCCCCGCCATTCCTGACACGCCATAAGCCGAGCCGATGACCCGTTTATTGCGCATCACCTTGCTGGGCCTGTTGTTGATCGCGGGCCTGTTGACCGCGTTGATCTACAGCCTGACCTGGCGCCCCGAGCCCAAGCAGACCCTGCCCGTCAGCTGCGTGGCGCCACGTGCGCCGACCCTGTTGCCCGGGCAGGCGCTCAAAGTGATGACGTGGAACGTGCAATACCTGGCCGGCAAGAACTACGTGTTCTGGTATGACACCCCCGACGGCAGCGGCCCGGACGAGCGCCCCACCGTAGAAGACATGGCCGCCAGCCTCGACGAAGTGGCGCGGGTGATCCGCGACGAACAACCCGACATCCTGCTGTTGCAGGAACTCGACGAAAACGCCAAGCCCTCCCATTACCAGGATCAACTCGCGTTGCTGCAAGAGCGCTTGGTGGACCTCTACCCGTGCAGCGCCCAGACGTTCGACTGGAAGGCCGATTTCGTGCCCGACCGGCATATCTTCGGCAGTGTCGGCCGCAAGCTCGCCACCCTCAGCCGCTACCAGATCGAACACGCCGAGCGCCTGCAACTGCCGGCGCCCGATGCTGGCTTGATCAGCCGCCAGTTCCAACCCAAGCCGGCTCTGCTGCTGACGTATTTACCCCTAAGCGACGGCGGCCAACTGGCGGTACTGAACACGCGCCTTAGCGCCGACATGCCGGGACGCAGCGTCGCACAGGAACAGGTGCAGGCCACGGTCAAGCTGCTGGATAAATTCGAGGGGCGTGGCACGCCGTGGTTGATCGGCGGCGATTTCAATCTGCTGCCGCTGGGGCAATTCCTGCGCCTGGACGCCAGCAAACGCGGGCAATATTCGCCGGACAGCGAACTGCATCTGCTGTGGGATAAATACCCGATGATCCCCAGCAACAGCCAGTCCAGCGGCATCGACCGCGAGAAGTGGCTGACCTACTTCCCCAACGACCCAAGCATCGATGGCCCGGATCGCACCGTCGATTACCTGTTCTACAGCCCTCGTATCAAGCGGGTGGAGGCCAAGGTGCGGCAGGAGGATACGTTGCGCATTTCCAACCATTTGCCGGTGATTGCCCGCTTCCTGCTGCCCGCCGCGCAATAACTGTGGGAGGGGGCTTGCCCCCGATGGCGGTATGTCAGTCAGCTCATCTCTAACTGGTCCACCGCTATCGGGGGCAAGCCCCCTCCTACATTTGGAGGCTTAGGGTTACGGCTTTCGGGGTTTGATCCGCGCGGTCGGCTCGGCTATCAGCGGATCATCCGGCCAGTAATGCTTGGGATAACGCCCCTTCAGATCCTTTTTCACCTCGGCATAGGTACTGCGCCAGAAGTTCGCCAGGTCCTGAGTCACTTGCACCGGGCGTCTTGCCGGGGACAACAGGTGCAGCTTCACCACTTGGCGCCCGCCGGCGATGCGCGGGGTGTCGGCCAGGCCGAATAATTCCTGCAAACGCACCGCCAGAATCGGCGGCTGCTCGCTGTAGTCCAAGCGCACCGATGAGCCCGAGGGGACTTTGATGTGCTGCGGCGCCAGTTCGTCGAGGCGCTGGGGCAGCGGCCAGGGCAGCAGGTTGTGCAGGTAGCTGGAGATATCCAGGTTAGCGAAGTGGCTCAGGCGCGAGACTTTACCCAGGTAGGGCATCAGCCAGTGCTCCAGGCCGGCCAGCAACGCGCTGTCACTGAGGTCGGGCCATTCGCTGGTTTTGCCGGCGTCCAACTGGCGCAGCAGCATCACGCGGGATTGCCATTGGCGCAGTTCCGGGGTCCAGGGTAATAGCTCCAGACCTTTGCGCCGCAGCAGGTTGACCAGGGCCTGGCTGCGCGCGGCTTCGTCGAGGCCGGCCAGCGGTTCGCGGCTGAGTACCAACTCACCGACTTTGCGCTGACGCTCGGCGCGCAATACGCCTTCGCGTTCGTCCCAATCCAGTTGATCGACGTTGCGGACTTGTTCGGCGAGCACGGTGTCGAACAACGTCGGATCGAAATCCGCCGCCAGGTAGATGCGTTCTTCGCGCTGGCCCTGACGGCTACCCAGGTCGGCGATTACCAACCACGGCTGTTTCATCAGGCTATCAGCCTCCGCGAACAGCGCCGCGCGACCGTTGGCCAAGCGGTATTCGGCTCCGCCTGGGCGGCGTTGCTGAGCCACGCGATCCGGGTAAGCCAGCGCCAGCAAGGCGCCGAGCCAGCGCGGGTGATCGGGATCGGCCACCGCTTGGGTCGGCTTGCCGCGCAGATACCCACGATATTGCCGCGCCAGTTGCTTGGCCCGCTGCACGCCACCTTGGCTGCCGCGCGCGCGCTCTTCGCCGGACAACAACGCCAGACGGCTATGCAGGTCCGCACCGCCACCGCGCAAGATATCGCGCTCGCCCAACAGCGCAGCGACGTCGCAGGCGGTCGCCGCCAGCCCCAGGTCCTGCCCGCGCAGCAGCAAATGGGCGATGCGCGGATGGGCCGGCAATTCGGCCATTTTCTGGCCGTGGGCGGTAAGCGTGTCGTCATTCAATGCCCCCAGGCGCACCAGCAAGTCCTGGGCCTGGGCATAGGCCGCGCTCGGCGGCGCATCCAGCCACACCAGTTGGTTCGGCGTCACGCCCCAGCGCGCCAACTGCAGGGCCAGACCGGCGAGGTCGGCGGCGAGAATTTCTGCGCTGCCATACGCGGCCAGGCCTTCATGCTGGTCTTCGGACCACAACCGATAACACACCCCCGGTTCCAGGCGCCCGGCCCGGCCGGCGCGCTGGGTCGCACTGGCGCGGGAGATGCGTTGGGTGTCGAGGCGGGTCATGCCGCTGCCGGGGTCGAAACGCGGCACTCGCGCCAACCCGGCGTCAATTACTACACGCACGCCATTGATGGTCAGGCTGGTCTCGGCGATGTTGGTGGCCAGGACCACCTTGCGTTTGCCGGGCGGCGCGGGGTCGATAGCGGCGCGCTGGGCGTTGAGGTCCAGCTCGCCGTGCAGCGGGCATAACAGCACGTCAGGGCGATCACCCAGGGCGTCGGCGAGTTGCTGGTTGACCCGACGAATCTCCGCCTGGCCCGGCAAGAACACCAGCACGCTGCCGGTTTCGTCATGCAGGGCTTCAAGGATGGTTTGCACCACGCGCGGTTCGATAAATTCACCGGGCTGGTACGGCCGCCCCCAGCGCATCTGCACCGGGAACATGCGCCCTTCGCTGCGCAGGATCGGAGCGTCGTCCAGCAAACCGGCCAGGCGCTCGCCTTCGAGGGTGGCGGACATCAACAGGATTTTCAGCGGCTGCTCATCGCGAAACAGCTCACGACCGTTCAGGCTCAGAGCCAAGGCCAGGTCGGCGTCGAGACTGCGCTCGTGGAATTCATCGAAGATCAGCAGGCCCACGCCCTCCAGCGCCGGGTCGTCCTGCAAGCGCCGCGTGAGAATACCTTCGGTGACCACTTCGATACGCGTGTTGGGGCCGACCTTGCTGTCGAGGCGGATGCGATAGCCGACGGTGTCGCCAACCTTTTCCCCCAGTTCGCTGGCCAGGCGTTCGGCGGCGGCGCGGGCGGCCAAGCGCCGCGGTTCGAGCATCAGGATGGTCTGCCCGGCCAGCCACGTTTCATTCAATAAGGCCAAGGGCACGCGGGTGGTTTTACCGGCGCCGGGCGGTGCTTCGAGCACGGCTTCATGGCGATTGGCCAAAGCGTCACGCAGGGCGGGTAAAACATCATCGATGGGCAACGAATTCATACTGGCTCCAAAGCAGAGCGGCGAGTATAACGGCGAACTGCCGGATGCCGACGCTGGTCTCAAGGCCGGTGTTATATAGTCGCGTATCAACCCTGTTGAGGAGATTGTCCATGCGTATCGCTTCCCGTGTCATCGGCGGTGTTTTAGCCGTCACCCTGCTCAGCCAATTGACCGCCTGCGGTTCGATCTTCTACCCCGACCGCCGTGGTCAGATCGACGGCAAGATCGACCCGACCATTGCCGTGCTCGACGCCGTGGGCCTGCTGTTTTACGTGATCCCCGGCCTGATCGCCTTCGGCGTCGACTTCGCCACGGGCGCGATCTATTTCGAACCGGGCAAGACTGCCCAGGTCGCCCCGGAAAAACTCCACGAAGCCATCGGCGTCGACGGCCAGGTCGACAACGCCAAGCTGCAAAGCATCATCCAGAAAGAAACCGGCCACAGCCTGCCGCTGGACGACCCGCGCCTGATCCAGTTCAAGGGCAGCGTGCAGCAACTTGCCGCCCTCGGCCTGCAACCCGCCGCATAAGGACTGCCCATGATCAGCAGTCCCGAACACGCCCGCCTGTTGCGCCTGGCGACCCGCGCGTCTGTGGCGGTCGCCTGTGTATTGATTGTTACCAAGGCCATCGCCTGGTGGTTCAGCGGCTCGGTGAGCATGCTTGCCGGCTTGACCGACTCGTTGCTGGACGGCGTGACGTCGCTGCTGAACCTACTCGCAGTGCATTACGCGCTGCGGCCGGCCGACGACGATCACCGCTATGGGCATGGCAAGGCGGAATCGCTGTCGGGTATGGCCCAGGCGCTGTTTATCAGTGGCAGTGCGGTGCTGATTGCATTGCAGGCTTATGAACGCTTGCAGCATCCGGAACCGGTAGGGGCGCCATGGCTGAGCATCGGTGTGATCGTGTTCTCTCTGCTGCTGACCGTGGGGTTGTTGACGTTGCAACACCGGGTGGTCCGCGAAACCGGCTCCAACGCGGTGCGCGCCGACTCATTGCACTACCGCTCGGACTTGCTGCTCAACGGCAGCATCCTGCTGGCGTTGGTGCTGGCGGCCATGGGCTGGCATCAGGTGGATGCCTGGTTCGGCTTGGGGATTGCGGCCTACATTTTGTGGAGCGCGATCCATATCGCCCGGGAAAGTTTTGCGGTGCTGATGGACGAGGAATTGCCGCCGGAGGTCAGCCAGCACATGCTGGAACTGGCCCATGGCGTGCCCGGCGTGCTGGGCGCCCATGACCTGCGCACGCGGGTATCGGGCAACCATTGGTTTGTGCAGTTGCACCTGGAACTGCCGGGGGATCTGAGCCTGTCAGTAGCTCACGGCATCAGCGACCAGGCCGCCGACGCCATTCACGCCGCCTACCCGCGCGCCGAAGTGTTGGTACACGCCGACCCGCAGGAAGTGGTCACAGGCGCCAAGGATTAGTACTGCACCTGATAGCCGCGACTGCTCAGGCAGTTGCCTTGGGCCTGGCGGTAGGTCTGCACCACCGCCGGGTCGGGGGCGTAGGTGACGGCCTGGGGGTCGAAGCCGCTTTGCTGCACCGCCCAGCGATAACAGTCATAACCGTCCTGTTGCACCTGGGCCGGTGATTGGCCATTGGCGGGATAGGCCACCACGTCATAACCATTGCCCTGGGGCGCAGGCTGCGGCGCGGGAACCGCTGCCGGCGGCTGCACCACCACGTATTGCTGGGTGCTTTCTTCGTAGGCGTAATAAGCGCCGGCGGCGAGGAACAGCAGCGAACCGCCGACCCACACTTCGCGCGCATAGTCCGGCAGGTAATGCACGCGGATGCCATACGGCGGCGCAACCACCACATAGCGCGGGCCCTGGGGGCGATACCAGTAACCGCCGGAGAAGAAGTAGTCCTGGCCGCGATAGGGCACGCGGTAGTTGCGGTCGGGAAAGCGGTCCACCACATAACCCGGACGGTACTGCGGGCCGGGGCCCCAGCCATTACCGTGGCCATCGGGGCGGCCAGGCCAGCGATGGTCATCCGGATGCCCGTTGTAGCCGGGGCGCGAACCGGGGCCGCCGGCCTCCCAATGGCGGTTGTCGTCGCTGCGTCGAGGTATGTCACGGTAGTAACCCTGGCGCGGCTCCTGGGTCTGGCGCACGGTATCGGGGCGACCCTGGATCGGCAGGTTATTCGACGGCTGCGGCGCCGGGCGCGCCTGCTCGTTGCCTTGTGGCCGCGCCTGCCATTGACCGCCGCCATTCGGGCCGCCGCGGTCAAAATGCTCGTTCTGCGGGCGTGGTTGAGGGTTCTCGGGACGCGGTGGACTGTTCTGCGGCCGCCGCCCGCCCTCAGGGCCTCGCTCATGCTGCCCACCGCCCTGCGGCCCTTGGCCTTCGCGAGGTACGTTATCGCGCTCGTCGGCCAATACCTGCGTGCCGACACTGACCACCAGCAAACCAACACCTGCCAAACGCCAGATGCGCTTCATGCTTTTCCTCACTGCGATTCAGGGCTTGAACATGAGACTGGGAAAGCCTCGCCCGGTTCTGAGACAGGTTATCAGTCACGAGAACAATTTTCTTAAGGCAAAAGAAAAGGGGCGACCCGTCGGCCACCCCTTGAGAATTTCGTCCTGGCTCAACGCTTTTGACGTTGGCTCACCTCACGCCGTCTTGTGGACAGTGTGCAGCCTGGAGGCCGGCTCAACCCTGCTGGGGTGGCGGCCGCAGCGGGCCTGATTGGGCGAGCTGCAGTGGACTATTGTCCAGGCGGTGATTCTGTTGCTAACGATACGCGCCAGCGCCCGACAGATGATTGCGAAGATTGCGTCAATAAACAGTGCTTGCGCAATTTTTAACCCTTCATAGATAATTCGCCGCAATAGTTACGACAAAGGCCAACCCAATGAGCAAGCTTGACCGATATGACCTGAGTATTTTGGCTGAATTGCAGCGCGATGCGCGGATCTCCAACCAGGAGTTGGCCGAACGCATCGGCCTGTCGCCGTCGCCGTGCTCGCGCCGGGTCAAGCAGTTGGAAGACGACGGCTACATCGCGCGCCAGGTCGCCCTGCTCGACCGCAAGATGCTCGGCCTGAGCCTGACCGCGTACGTGCTGATCGGCATGGACCGCCACACCCCCGAACGTTTCGAAAACTTCGAAGCCGCCATCCGCACACTGCCCCAGGTACTGGAATGCAGCCTGGTCACCGGCATGGATGCGGACTATCAGTTGAAGGTGGTGGTGCCGGACATGGATCACTATCAAAAACTGCTACTGGGCCACCTCACCCGGATCGAAGGCGTAACCAGCGTGCGTTCAAGCTTTGTACTCAACCAAGTGCTCAACAGCACAGAGCTGCCACTGACCCACCTACGCACTTAAAATCGATAAAGGTCAATGTGGGAGGGGGCTTGCCCCCGATAGCAATACTTCAGTCAGCTTATCCATAGCTGACCCCCGCCCAAATTTTGATTGCACTTCGATCCAGGTCAATGTTGCGCTTGTGACACTGCCCTATACTCGCCGCCTGCCCCGTTGGAAGAGCCCATGAACAACATCGACCCCGCCCTGTTTGAAGAATGGATGATGACCGGCCTGGTCACGATTCTGATTATTTTCATGGGCTTTATCGTCTGGGACCTGGCGAAGAAATCCAAGGCCGGACGCTTCGGCTCGTTCATCCTGTTCTTCGTGCTGGGCCTGGGCGTAGCGGCGTTTATCATCAAGAGCGTGGTGATTGGCCTGATCGAATCCGGCGCTTTATAAACGCGCCGGGACTTCCTTCCATTGGCCTTGGTCCAGCCCGTCGATTGTCCAATCGCCAATGCGCACCCGCACCAGCCGCAGGGTCGGCAAGCCCACGGCGGCGGTCATGCGCCGCACTTGGCGGTTACGCCCTTCTCGAATCACCAGTTCAAGCCAATACGTCGGAATGTTTTTGCGAAAGCGTACCGGTGGGTTGCGTGGCCATAATGCGGGCTCGTCCAAGCGCCGAGCCTCGGCGGGCAAGGTTTTGCCGTCATTGAGTTCTACCCCATCGCGCAGGCGTTGCAGCAATTCTTCCGTGGGTTCGCCCTCCACCTGCACCCAGTAGGTTTTCGCCAGCTTGTGCTTAGGGTCGGCAATGCGCGCCTGCAACTGGCCATCGTTGGTCAGCAGCAGCAAGCCTTCGCTGTCACGGTCCAGACGGCCCGCCGGGTAGATGCCGGGAATGTCAATGAAGTCCTTGAGCGTCGCGCGCCCGCCTTCGTCGCTGAACTGGGTCAGTACGTCGAATGGTTTATTGAACAGGATCAACTTCGGCTCGGCCGGCGGCGCCTTGGCAACGCGACGCGCAGCGGAATACGGAGGTTTCACGCCAGGGCGGCGCGAATCGGGACGGGTGGGACGAGACATGGCAGAACAACATCTAACGGTCAGGACCGACAATGCTAGTGGCCTGACCGTTAAATGACCATCCCAACCGCTTAGCGGAACGGCGGCTCGTCGAAGCTGCGCAGTTTGCGCGAGTGCAGCGAGTTGAGTTCGTTGCGCAGCAGGTCCACCGCTTCGATGCCGATCTTCAAGTGCTGGCTCACCGCGCGCTCATAGAACGCGTTGGCCGAACCGGGCAATTTGATTTCACTGTGCAGCGGTTTATCCGATACACACAGCAACGTGCCGTACGGCACCCGCAAGCGATAGCCCTGGGCGGCGATGGTGCCGCTTTCCATGTCCACGGCCACGGCGCGGGACAGGTTTATCAGCGGTCGCTCCTGGGCCCAGCGCAGCTCCCAGTTGCGATCGTCGTAAGTCAGCACGGTGCCGGTGCGCAGGCGTTTTTTCAGCTGTTCGCCTTTTTCACCGGTAACGTGGGCCGCCGCTTGCTGGAGCGCCAGTTGCACTTCGGCCAGGGCCGGGATCGGGATATTCGGCGGCACCACACGGTCGAGGATGCCATCGCGACGCATATAAGCGTGGGCCAGGACGTAGTCACCGATGGTCTGGGATTGGCGCAGGCCGCCACAGTGGCCAATCATCAGCCAGCAATGCGGACGCAGCACCGCCAGGTGATCGGTGATGTTCTTGGCGTTGGACGGGCCCACACCGATATTGACCAGGGTCACACCGTGGCCGTCGCTGGCCTGCAGGTGATACGCCGGCATCTGGTAGCGGTGCCAGACCACCCCGGCGGCAATGGCCGAGGCTTCGCCGTGATCCATGCTCTTGTCGATCACCACGTTGCCCGGCAGCACCATGCGGATAAAACGCGGGTCGCTGCGCAATTGTTCCAGGCCATGCAGGATGAACTGGTCGACATAGCGGTGATAGTTGGTCAGCAGAATCCAGGGTTGTACGTGGCGCCAGTCGCTGCCGGTGTAATGCACCAGGCGACGCAGGGAAAAGTCCACGCGGGCCGCATCGAACAGCGCCAGGGGCAGTGGGTTGGTGTTTTCCCAGTCATACAGGCCATCGGCGATACCGTCGGTGGCGGCCGACAGGTCGGTGCTCGGGAATACGCGGGCCAGGGTGGCGGCAGTCACGCCGGAGCCGGCGAGTTCATCGCCCTGCTCGACCACATACGGGTAAGGAATATTCTGTTGGCTGACGCCCACTTCCACCGTCACGGTGAAGTCGTGCATCAACGGCACCAGTTGCTCCAGCAGGTACTTACGGAACGCCGCAGGATGGGTGACGGTCACGCTGTAGGTGCCCGGCAGTTGCACCTTGGCATAGGCGCGGGTGGTCTGTGGGACTTCGCCGTGGCAGTGGTAGGTCAGGCGCAGCTCGGGGTAGCGGAACAGCGCGCGTTGCTCGGCGTCGGGTTCGACGCGGTCCTTGAGGTATTGCTTGAGGGCCTGATTGAGCGCGCCGGTAGCTCGCTCATGCAGAGCCGCCAGCCGGTCCACGGCTTCTTCGGCGGTTTTAACGACAACAAAAGCTTCGGTCACGGTAAGCATCCTGTGTTCTGACATGCAGGCCTGTATCTTGCCTGCATCCCAGCCGCACCGAAACAGTGGCGTTGGAATGCACTCAATAATGTGGGAGAAGCTTGCCCCCTCCCACCTTTGGACCGGGCTTATTCAGAAACAGAAGGCGTTGAGCGGGCGCCAATCGCCGCCACATCCACACCACGCGGCAAGGCGCCATAAGCGCGGCCGGAGGAATCGCTCAAGCGGCTGGCAATAAAGCCGTCGCTGACCGCAGCATTCCCCGCTTCCAACAACAGTTTGGCCTGCAAGGCCACGGCAATGTCCTCGGTTAACTGCCGCGCGCGGTATTGGATGTCCTGGGTATCCATAAAAGCTGACTTCAGCTGTTCGATATGCCGCGCCAAATGCCGGTCGCCGTGGCCATTGCCCAGTTCGATAAACAGCGCCTCCAATACGCCCGGTTCCTTGGACAGCGCACGCAGCACATCCAGGCATTGCACGTTGCCGGAGCCTTCCCACGTTGAATTCACCGGCGCCTCACGGTACAGGCGCGGCAGGATGCTGTCCTCCACATAACCGGCGCCGCCCATGCACTCGGCGGCCTCGTTGATCATGGCCGGCGCGCGTTTGCAGATCCAATACTTGCCCACCGCCGTCACCAGCCGTGCGAATTTACTCTCCTGCTCGTCATCCAAATGATCCAACGCCCTCCCCATGCGCAGACTCAAGGCCAGGGATGCTTCACTTTCCAGGGCAAGGTCGGCCAGCACGTTTTGCATCAGCGGTTGCTCGCTGAGCAAGCGGCCGCTCACCGAGCGATGGGCGCAATGATGGCTGGCCTGGGTCAGGGCCTGGCGCATCAGGGCGCTGGAGCCGACCATGCAATCGAAGCGGGTCATGGCCACCATCTCGATGATGGTCGGCACACCACGGCCTTCTTCGCCGACCATCCAGGCCAGGGCGCCGCGAAACTCCACTTCGCTGGAGGCGTTGGAACAATTGCCGAGTTTGTTTTTCAGGCGCTGGATGTAGAACTCGTTGCGGGTGTCATCCGGGCGGTGCCTGGGCAGTAGGAAACAGCTCAGGCCCTTGTCAGTCTGGGCTAGCGTGAGGAACCCATCGCACATGGGCGCAGAACAGAACCACTTGTGGCCCACCAGCTCATACGCCTGCCCAGGGCCGCCAGCGCCCACCGGATAAGCCCGGGTGGTGTTGGCGCGCACGTCGGTGCCGCCTTGCTTCTCGGTCATGGCCATGCCAAGGGTGGCACCGGCCTTGTGGGCGATGCCGACGTTGCGCGGGTCGTATTGGGTGCTGAGGATTTTCGGCAGCCAAGTCTTGGCCAGGTCCGGCTGCAACCGCAACGCCGGTACGCAGGCAAAGGTCATGGTCAATGGGCAGCCGCTGCCGGCTTCGGCCTGGCTGTGCAGGTAGGTCATGGCGGCGCGGGCCACATGGGCGCCGGCCTGCGGATGAGCCCAGGGCAGCGAAGGTAGGCCATGTTCGACGGCGGTGCGCATCAGCTCGTGATAGGCGGGGTGAAACTCAACCAGATCAATGCGGTGACCGTAACGGTCGTGGCTGTTGAACACCGGTTTGTGTTGATTGGCCAGAAACCCAGCCGCCATCAACGGCCCGCCGGCCAATGCGCCATAGGTATCGATGCGCGAGTGCGCCCAACCGGCGCCGAAACGTCGCGACCACTCTTGCAGGGGCAGGTCGATGCGGTACAGGTTGACGCCGTCCAGGGACGGCGGTTGGTTGGTCACGTCGTGGGTTTCGGCAAATTGATGCAGGTTCATCACGGGCGTCCTGGAAAAAAGGCCACGCTCAGTTGAGGCCGGTTTTTTCAGTTAAGCACCGCTACCGCGCTTAAAAAAGTGACATACGCGCCGAATGCGCGGCGCTTTCACCCTCTAAAACCCCTAGCACGCAGCGCTCCATCACCGCTTGCAGCGCCTCGAAACGCACCGGTTTGGTCAAACGCTCAGTGACACCTACGCCCAGGCACCGCTCTCGCTCAGGCACATTCGACGATGTACCCAGGGCGATCACCGGCAATTCTCCCCCACCAGGCAGCGCGCGGATCTGACAGCACACAGAGAAGCTTCCTTCGGGAAGGTCCAACAGAACCGCGTCAAACGTCTGCGCTTGCAGCGCCTCCAGCGCCGCAGGGCCACTGTCCACGGTTTTGACCCGATAGCCGAGCTTGAGCAGCATGCCGCGCACGGCCAGTTGACCGACGCTGTTGTCATCCACCAACAACACCGCGCAATCCTGCGGCGCTCGTTGCCGGGCCGGCGCCGGCTTGGCTTCGGACGGCACCGATCGCACCTGCATTTCGAGCTGGAAGCGACTGCCCTTGCGGGGTTCGGAATGATGGGTGAGGCGCCCGCCGATCAGTTCGATCAATTGCCGGCAGATCGCCAGACCGATGCCCAACCCGCCGTATTCGCGGGTGGTCGAGCCATCCAGTTGGAAGAAGCGCTGATACAGCGTGGCCTCATCCAGAGAGGCAAAACCAATGCCGGTGTCAGTCACGATAAAACTCAGGTGCACGCCGCCGTCGCGGTGAGGCACTCCCACCACGCGCAGGCGTACCGAACCTTCGTGGGTGAATTTGAAGGCGTTGTCCAGCAGGCAATCCAGGCACTGAATAAGCTTGTCGACGTCCCCCTCCAGACGGTCCGGTAGTTCATCCGCCACGTCGATGGAAAACGCCAGGCCCTTGCCCTGGGCGCTGGTATTAAATTGCTGGCGCACGCTGTCGAGCACGCCACGCAGGCTGAACACGCGGTGTTGCGCACTCAGGCGACCGGCCTGCAATTCGGTGAGGGTGAGGATGCCATTGACCATGCGCATCATGTCCCGCGCGGAGCCGGCGGCGGTCTGATGGTATTGGGCCAGATCGTGACTCAGGGGCACCGTCTGCATGAGTTCCAGGGAACCGATCACGCCGTTCATCGGCGTGCGTAGTTCGTGGGTCAGGGTGGCGAGAAACTCATCCTTGAGCCGGTTGCTGCGGGCCAATTGGGAGTTAAGCACTTCGAGCTTTTGGCTGGCATCGAACAGAATCTGCGCCTGCTGCTCGCGCATGGCATTGATGCGGTCGGCCAGGGCCAGCGACAGCAGTGCCACTTCAATCGCCGAACCGATCTGACTGGCGTACATGGTCAGGAACATATTGGGCAGATAGCCCAGCACCATCAGGGTGTTGACCACCCCGCCCAGCAGGAACGCCGACCAGGCGATGATGAAGTAACGCGCCACCCTCTGCCCGCAGTACCAGGCCTTGATGGCGGCGACGAAGATGGTCACGGTGAACACCAGCGCCAGGCCCGTGGCCAGTCGCAACGCCAGCGCGTAGCTGGTCATCAACGACAGCAGCATGACCACTGCCCCGCACGCCACCAGCGCCAGCAACACACGGTTGATCCAGCGACTGTGTTGAGCGGTGTGCAAAAAGCTGCGCGCGAACAGACTGCCGAACAGCGCCGACGCGCCGATCAGAAACGGTGTCGCGGCGTTCGCCCACCAAGGGTTGTTGGGCCAGAAATATTCCACCGCCGCGCCGTTGACCGACAACTGGTACAGACCGAACGAGGCGATATAGAAGATGTAATACAGGTAGCTGGTGTCGCGCACGCTGAGGTAGATGAACAGGTTATAAACCAGCATCCCCAGCAACACGCCATAGATCAGACCCAGCACATACAGGCGCAGCGGCTGCTGTTCCAGATACGCGGTGCTCGACCAGAGGGTCAGCGGCGCCTGGATCGAACCCTCGCTCTGCACTCGCAGATAAACGGTTTTATCCTCGCCCGGGGTGAAATCCAACTTGAACAGGTAGTTGTTCTGACGGATCTCGCGACTGGCGAACGGCAACGCATCTCCAGTGCGCCTGACCAAACGATAGGTGCCCGTGCTGTCGGGCAGGTACAGGTCCAGATGGTCCAGCGGCGGGTACGCCAGCTCCAGCAGCCAGGTGCGTCGGGCCTCGGCGTTGTGGGGCACATAGTGCAGATTGAGCTTGAGCCAGAACACCGAGCGCGAATAGCCGGCGTTGAGGGTGTCCTTATCGTGGAGCTTGAATTGCGCGAGCGCGGAAGGCGCGCTGACATCGGCAATGGTGAGGGCGGCGCTCGGGTCTTCGAGCACTTGCAGGGCTCGGCCCAGGGGCAGACTTCGGGTGTCCTGGTTGAACTCAATGGCGCTGGCGAGCATCGGCAGCCCGCACAACAATAGAATCAGCAAATAGCGCATAGAGCCCCAGCGTGGCCTGTCCGGTTATATCAAAAGCCCCCCATTCCTTTTGAGAAGACGTACACCGGCGGTACAGATAAGTTGTTTGAATCCACTCTAGCATAGCCGTTGCAGGCCATTGGACACCATTGAAATAAATTTTTGAAAGGCTCTAGATCAAGGCTTTCAGCACTGTTTTTCAGGGTTTCAGGCAGCAAAAGAAACTCGGTGGGTGCGACAACATTCAGCCACCGCCCGAAGGCCACGCAAAAAGCGTTTGGTGGTAAGCTCGCCCACCATGAATATCTACAGCTCTCGCCCTGTTGTCCTCTGTCTCTCCGGCCATGATCCCAGTGGTGGCGCCGGCTTGCAGGCAGATATCGAAGCCCTGCTCGCCCAGGGTTGCCATGCGGCTCCGGCCGTTACCGCGCTGACCGTGCAGAACACGGTGAACGTCAGCGACTTCCGCGTGCTCGACCGCGAGTGGGTGCTGGCCCAGGCCAACGCCGTGCTCAGCGACTCCGAGGTGGCGGCGGTCAAGCTGGGCATGCTCGGCTCCACCGCGATGGTCGACACCGTGGTCGAGCTGCTGCAGGCGCACCCGCACCTGCCGGTGGTCTGCGACCCGGTGCTGCGCGCCGGCGGCGGCGGTAGCCTGGGCAAGGACGAAGTGGGCTACGCGATGCGTGAGCGGTTGTTGCCGCTGTCGCTGATCGCCACGCCGAACCTGCCCGAGGCACGTATCCTCGCCGAACTGCCCGAAGGCACGGCGGACGAGTGCGCCGACAAGCTGCTGCCGTTTATTAAACACCTGTTGATCACCGGTGGTCATGGCGACGAGCATGAAGTGCACAACCGCCTGTATAGCCGCGACGGCACGCGCCAGACCTTCACCTGTCAGCGCCTGCCGGGCAGCTATCACGGTTCGGGCTGCACGCTGGCCAGCGCTTTGGCCGGGCGTCTCGCCCAGGGCGAGGGCCTGGTCAGCGCCGTGCAATCGGCCCTCAACTACACTTGGCGCACGCTGCGTGACGCCGAACAACTCGGCCAGGGCCAGTTCGTACCGCGCCGGCTGCCGCTGGATTTCTGCTCGTAGGCGCCTGCTCGCCACTTCAAGGGACATGCCCGATGAAATTACGTGGCCTTTACGCCATAACCGACGGCCAACTGTTGGCCGGCAAATTCCTCGCCTACGTCGAAGCGGCGTTGGACGGTGGCGTGACCCTGCTGCAGTACCGCGACAAAAGCAGCGATGACGCGCGCCGCCTGCGCGAAGCCGAAAAGCTGCGAGAACTGTGCTCGCGCTACAAGACCCAACTGATCATCAACGACGACGCCGAACTGGCCGCGCGCCTGGGCGTCGGCGTGCACTTGGGCCAGACCGACGGCCCGCTCACCCCGGCCCGTGCGTTGCTCGGCCCCAAAGCCATTATCGGCGCCACCTGCCACAGCCAGATCGAACTGGCCGAACAGGCCGCCAAAGAAGGCGCCAGTTACGTGGCGTTTGGCCGCTTCTTCAATTCCAACACCAAGCCCGGCGCCCCGGCCGCCACGTTGCAGATGCTGGCCGAAGCGCATCAGCGCCTGCATGTGCCCATCTGCGTGATCGGCGGCATCACCCTGGAGAACGCCGAACCGCTGGTGGCCCAGGGCGCCGACCTGCTCGCCGTGGTCCACGGCCTGTTCGGTGCCGACAGCACCCAGGAAGTGACGCGCCGCGCCCGCGCCTTCAACGACCTTCTTAAATCTTCAGTTTAGAGAGCCCGCTCATGTCCCGTTCCGAAACCCTGTTTGCCAATGCCCAGAAACACATCCCCGGTGGTGTGAACTCCCCCGTGCGTGCGTTCAAAAGCGTGGGCGGCACGCCGTTGTTCTTCAAACATGCCGAAGGCGCCTACGTCACTGACGAAGACGACAAGCGCTACGTGGACTACGTGGGCTCGTGGGGCCCGATGATCCTCGGCCACAGCCATCCGGACGTGCTGGACGCCGTGCGCAAGCAGTTGGAACACGGCCTGTCCTATGGCGCGCCGACCACCATGGAAACCGAGATGGCTGACCTGGTGTGCTCCATCGTGCCGTCGATGGAGATGGTGCGCATGGTCAGTTCCGGCACCGAAGCCACCATGAGTGCGATCCGCCTGGCTCGCGGCTTTACCGGGCGCGACAGCATCATCAAGTTCGAAGGCTGCTACCACGGCCACTCCGACAGCCTGCTGGTCAAGGCCGGGTCGGGCGCGCTGACCCAAGGCGTACCGAGCTCGGCCGGTGTGCCGGCGGCGTTCGCCAAACACACCCTGACCCTGCCCTTCAACGACATCGCCGCCGTGGAGCACATGCTCAGTGAAGTCGGCCAGGACGTGGCGTGCATCATCGTCGAGCCGGTGGCGGGCAACATGAACTGCGTACCGCCGGCGCCGGGCTTTCTCGAAGGCCTGCGCGAGCAATGCGACAAACATGGCGTGGTGCTGATCTTCGACGAGGTGATGACCGGTTTCCGCGTCGCCTTGGGCGGCGCGCAGGCGTACTACGGCGTCACGCCGGACCTGAGCACCTTCGGCAAGATCATCGGCGGCGGTATGCCGGTGGGCTGCTTCGGCGGCAAGCGCGAAATCATGCAGCACATCGCCCCACTGGGCCCGGTGTACCAGGCCGGCACGCTGTCGGGTAACCCGCTGGCCATGGCCGCCGGCCTGACCACCCTGCGGTTGATCAGCCGTCCGGGCTTCCACGCCGAACTGACCGACTACACCACCCGTCTGCTCGACGGCCTGCAACAGCGTGCCGATGCGGCCGGTATCCCATTCGTCACCACCCAGGCCGGCGGTATGTTCGGCCTGTATTTCAGCGGCGCCGACGATATCGTCACCTTCGACGACGTGATGGGCAGCGATGCGGACCTGTTCAAGCGCTTCTTCCACCTGATGCTCGAGGGCGGCGTTTACCTGGCGCCAAGCGCGTTCGAAGCCGGTTTCACCTCCATCGCTCATGGCGACGCCGAGTTGAAACTGACCCTGGATGCCGCTGAACGCGCCTTCGCCGCTCTGAAATAAACATTTGAAACCGGTAGGCGCCACCCCAGTGGCGCCTGATGGACTACTTTGCCTACGGATATTTCCGAGTTTTTTCGAGAAATAACCTGTAATCCGGCAGATAACTTGCCCAACCAGCAGAAAAACGAGTAAAGACTTTGTAAGCAGGGGCCTGCTTATTTCATAATGCGCGCTTATTGGATCCCACGAGGGTCCGCGCGCCCCGTCAGAGGTAAGTCGATTCCCATGAAACGCACCGGCCGCACCCTGGTTCTGGGCTGCCTGTTGCTCCTTCAGCCGCTGCTGGCACATGCACAAGCAGGCGGCAACTCGTTGTTAATCCCAGCGATGGGTCGTTGCACCCTCAATACCCAGCCAGACAGCCAGGCCGAAGCGCTGAGCGCGTGCCAGAAACAGGCCGACGACGGGGATGCCCAGGCGCAATACGAGTTGGGCGAGTACTACCATGACAGCAAAAACCCCGCTCGCGACCTCAACAAAGCCCTGAGCTATTTCGAAAAAGCGTCGTTACAGGGCCACGCGCAGGCGCAATTCGAGCTGGGCAACATGTTCTTCCACGGTGAAGGTGTGCCGGCCAATAACGTCCAGGCTTACATCGTGTTGAAAATGGCGGCGGTCAACGGCGCCGAAGACGCGCTGGACACCGCCGACGAAGTCGCCGAACACATGCAGCGCGATGAACTGGAAGTGGCTACCCAGGTACTGGGACAGATCTTCCGCAAGTACCTGCTGGAATTGCAAAGCGCCGACGGGCGCTCGCCCTTCTCGCCCCTGCCTTGATTCCATTCTCGGGCAAGGGAACTTGCTCCCTCCCCGCAACAGCCTTACTTCTCAGGCATCGGCATCGGAAACGGCATGACATTGCTCATGCCCCGTGCTTCGCTGATCTTCGGTGTACCCAGGCGCTCGACTTCATCGATGCGCACGATCGAGTGCATCGGCACAAAGCTGCGCACCACACCTTCGAACTGCGCCTTGAGCTTTTCCTCGCCCGGATCGACGACCAACTGGGTGCGCTCGCCAAAGACGAACTCTTCCACTTCCAGGAAGCCCCACAGATCACTTTGATAGATCTGCTTGGCGTACATCTCGAACACCTGGCCCTGGTTGAGGAAAATCACCTTGTAGATTGGAGCTTCACGTTTGGTCATGGTGGGCGAATAACACATCGGGGATATAAAAGAGGGCGCGAACTATAGCATGGCACCCGATGCACAGCGCTAGGAACCAATGGGCATGCCCCCTATAATGCGCGGTTCTTTACCACCAGTTGACGATTCCCATGGCCAAGAAGCTTTACATCGAAACCCACGGTTGCCAGATGAACGAGTACGACAGCTCGCGCATGGTGGACCTGCTGGGCGAACACCAGGCCCTGGAAGTCACCGCCCGCGCCGAAGATGCCGACGTGATCCTGCTCAATACCTGCTCGATCCGCGAACGGGCCCAGGACCGTGTGTACTCGCAGCTGGGTCGCTGGCGCGAATTGAAACTGGCCAACCCGGATATGGTGATCGCCGTCGGCGGTTGCGTGGCCAGTCAGGAAGGCGCTGCGATTCGCGATCGCGCGCCCTATGTCGACGTGGTTTTCGGCCCGCAGACCCTGCATCGCCTACCCGAGATGATCGACGCCGCGCGCACCAGCAAGCTGCCGCAGGTTGACGTGTCATTTCCTGAAATCGAAAAATTCGACCACTTGCCCGAGCCGCGCATCGACGGGCCCAGCGCCTATGTGTCGGTGATGGAAGGTTGCAGCAAGTACTGCACGTTCTGCGTGGTGCCCTACACCCGTGGCGAAGAAGTCAGCCGTCCATTTGACGATGTGCTGTCGGAAATCATCCACCTGGCCGAGAACGGCGTGCGCGAAGTGACCCTGCTGGGTCAGAACGTCAACGGTTATCGCGGCCAGACCCACGACGGGCGGCTGGCGGACCTTGCCGAACTGATCCGCGTGGTCGCGGCGGTGGACGGCATCGAGCGCATCCGCTACACCACTTCGCACCCACTGGAATTCTCCGACAGCCTGATCCAGGCCCACGCCGAAGTGCCGGAACTGGTCAAACACCTGCACTTGCCGGTGCAATCGGGCTCGGACCGCATTCTGGCAGCCATGAAGCGCAACCACACGGCCCTGGAATACAAATCCAAGCTGCGCAAATTGCGCGCGGCTGTACCGGGGATCTGCATCAGCTCGGACTTTATCGTCGGTTTCCCCGGCGAAACCGAGAAAGATTTCCAGCAAACCATGAAACTGATCGAAGACGTCGGCTTCGACTTCTCCTACTCGTTCGTCTACAGCCAACGCCCCGGCACCCCGGCGGCGGACCTGGTGGACGAAACCCCGGAGACCGTGAAAAAAGAACGCCTGAATGCCCTGCAACATCGCCTGAATCAGCAGGGCTTCGAGATCAGCCGACAAATGGTCGGTTCGATCCAGCGCATCCTGGTCACCGACTATTCCAAGAAAGACCCCGGCGAACTGCAAGGCCGCACCGAGAACAACCGGATCGTCAATTTCCGTTGTGATAATCCAACATTGATCGGTCAGTTTGCCGACGTGCACATCGATGCGGCCCAACCGCATTCGTTGCGCGGCTCGCTGGTGCAATAAACGTGGGAGGGGGCGAGCCCCCCACCCACATTGGAACCGTGCAACATTCCAATGACGTAAGTGCTTTCGTACCTGCGTCACTGGCGTTATCCTCTCTTTCACTTAAACAGCCAAAGGGCGGCTAAAAGCAACCTTGAACGCACCCATAGCAGAACCCCATCGTTTTTTCCTCGAGCCGTTTGAGGCTCGCCGTTTCGCCAATCTGTGCGGACAGTTCGACGAGCACCTGCGCCTGATCGAACAACGCCTGAGCATCGAGATCCGCAACCGCGGCAATCAGTTCGAACTCATTGGCGACCCCCAGCACACCACGTCCGCAGAAAACCTGTTGCGCCGTCTCTACCGCGAGACGAAGGGCAGCGAGTTGTCACCGGAAACCGTGCACCTGTACCTGCAGGAATCGGCCGTGGAAGACCTGGCCAACAACCCTGTAGCCGAAGCCAGCGTGGCCCTGCGCACCAAGAAAGGCATGATTCGCCCACGCGGCTTGAATCAGCAGCGCTACGTCAAGGAAATCCTCGGCAACGACATCAACTTCGGCATCGGCCCGGCCGGTACCGGCAAGACCTACCTGGCCGTGGCCTGCGCGGTGGATGCTCTGGAACGCGAGCAAGTACGCCGCATTCTGCTGGTACGCCCAGCGGTCGAGGCCGGTGAAAAGCTCGGTTTCCTGCCCGGTGACCTGGCCCAGAAGATCGACCCGTACCTGCGCCCGCTCTACGACGCGCTCTACGAGATGCTCGGCTTCGAGTACGTGGCCAAGCTGATCGAGCGCCAGGTGATCGAGATCGCTCCGCTGGCCTACATGCGCGGCCGTACCTTGAACAACAGTTTCATCATCCTCGACGAAAGCCAGAACACCACCGTCGAGCAGATGAAGATGTTCCTCACCCGTATCGGTTTCGGCTCCACGGCCGTGATTACCGGCGACGTCACCCAGGTCGACCTGCCCAAGGGCACCAAGTCCGGCCTCGCCCAGGTGATCGAGGTACTCAAGGACGTTCCGGGTATCAGCTTCACGCACTTTATGCCCAAGGACGTGGTGCGCCACCCGCTGGTGCAGCGCATTGTCGAAGCCTACGAGCGCTTCGACCATCGCGATGGTGCCCCGGCCAAGGACGTTCGCGGCGATGCTTGAACTGGATCTACAGCTGGCCACCGACGCGCCAGCCCCCAGCGAGGAGCAGTTTCGCCAATGGTGTGCACTGGCACTGCGCCAGCGCAGCGCCGACTCGGAGCTGACCATCCGTCTGGTGGGCGAGGCCGAGGGCCGCGAGCTGAACCACACCTGGCGCCACAAGGACTACGCGACCAACGTGTTGTCCTTCCCCGCCGATGTTCCCGACGAGTTGCTGGACATTCCATTGCTGGGCGACCTGGTGATCTGCGTCGAAGTCGTCGAGCGTGAAGCCAGGGAACAAGGCAAGGAACTTGAGGCGCACTGGGCCCATCTAGTCATCCACGGCTGCTTGCATCTCTTGGGTTACGACCATATAGACGATGACGAAGCCGAGGAAATGGAAGCGCTGGAACGAACGTTGCTTGCGCAATTGGGTCATCCCGACCCTTATGCCGATGACGAAGCTTAAAAAACACTCAACTGTAACAACAAAGGATTCAGAGTAATCGCTATGAGCGAAGACCGATCGAGCAACGGGCAGAAGTCATGGCTGGGTAAACTGACCCAGGCTTTTGCCCACGAGCCGAAAAACCGCCAGGAGCTGCTGGAGCTGCTGCGCGAGGCCCATCAGAACAAGTTGCTGGACAGCGAAGCGCTGGCCATCGTCGAAGGCGCGATCCAGGTGGCTGACCTGCAGGTCCGGGACATCATGGTCCCGCGCTCGCAGATGATCAGCATCAAGGCGACCCAGACCCCACGGGAGTTCCTCCCGGCCGTGATCGACTCGGCGCACTCGCGCTACCCGGTGATCGGCGAAAGCCATGACGACGTCATGGGCGTGCTGCTGGCCAAGGATCTGCTGCCGCTGATCCTCAAAGAGAACGGCGACAGCTTCAACATCAAGGATCTGCTGCGCCCGGCCACCTTCGTGCCCGAGTCCAAGCGCCTGAACGTGCTGCTGCGCGAATTCCGCGCCAACCACAACCACATGGCCATCGTGATTGACGAATACGGCGGCGTAGCGGGCCTGGTGACCATCGAAGACGTACTGGAACAGATCGTCGGCGACATCGAAGACGAACACGACGTCGAAGAAGACAGCTACATCAAGCCCCTGCCCAGCGGCGACTTCCTGATCAAGGCGTTGACGCCGATCGAGAACTTCAACGAGTTCTTCGACAGCGAATTCTCCGACGACGAGTTCGACACAGTGGGCGGTTTGGTGATGAGCGCGTTTGGCCACCTGCCCAAGCGCAACGAAACCACCGAAATCGGCGCCTATCGCTTCCGCATCCTGAATGCCGACAGCCGTCGTATCCACTTGATTCGCCTGACACCTATCGCCCGCTAAGGACTGACATGCGCCGTCTTATCGCACCCGGCTGGCCCGGTAACCTGCTGGCCGTGGTGGCCGGCGCCATCACTACCCTGGCGCTGGCGCCGTTCGATTTGTGGCCATTTGCGCTGGTGGCCGTCGGGCTGTTCTATATCGGCCTGCGAGAGCTGACACCGCGCCAGGCCTTGGGGCGTGGCTGGTGCTTCGGTTTCGGCCTGTTCGGTGCCGGCACCAGCTGGATCTACTACAGCATCCACCACTTCGGCGGCGCTTCGGTGCTGCTGGCGGGGTTCCTGATGCTGTTGTTCACGGCCGCCATTGCCTGGTTCTTCGCCCTGCCCGCCTGGCTGTGGGCACGCTGGCTGCGCCGCAACGAAGCGCCGCTGGCCGACGCCCTGACATTCGCCGCGCTATGGGTGGGTCAAGAGGCCTTTCGCGGCTGGTTCCTCACCGGTTTCCCATGGCTCTATTCCGGCTACAGTCAACTCGATGGCCCACTGGCAGGGCTGGCCCCGCTCGGCGGGATGTGGCTGATTTCCTATGCCCTGGCGCTTACGGCTGCGGTGCTGTGCAACCTGCCGCGCCTGCTGGCCGCCAAACGCAATGGCTTTGTCGCCGCGGGCCTGGTGCTGCTGGTCGCGCCATGGGGCATCGGGCTGGCGCTCAAACATCATGCCTGGACCGAGCCATCCGGCGCTCCGCTGAAGGTGGCCGCGATCCAGGGCAACATCGAACAGAGCATGAAGTGGGACCCGCAGCAGCTCAATGCGCAATTGGCGCTGTACCGCGACATGAGTTTCAGCTCCAAGCCTGTGGACCTGCTGGTCTGGCCCGAAACAGCGGTGCCGGTGCTCAAGGAGTCGGTGGAGGGTTACCTGGGGATGATGGGGCGGTTCGCGGCCGACCGGCATACCGCGCTGATTACCGGCGTGCCGATTCGTCAGGAAGTGCACCACCAGAAGCGTTACTTCAACGGCATCACCGTAGTAGGCGAAGGCGAAGGCACCTACCTGAAGCAAAAACTGGTGCCTTTCGGTGAGTACGTACCGTTGCAGGACATATTGCGTGGGCTGATTGCGTTCTTCGACCTGCCGATGTCGGACTTTGCCCGTGGCCCCTCCGACCAGGCCATGCTGCAAGCCAAGGGCTATCAGATCGCCCCGTTCATCTGCTACGAAGTGGTTTACCCCGAGTTTGCCGCTGGCCTTTCAGCCCAGAGCGACCTGTTGCTGACCATCAGCAACGACACCTGGTTCGGGCGCTCCATCGGCCCTCTGCAACACCTGCAAATGGCGCAGATGCGTGCGCTGGAAGCGGGGCGCTGGATGATCCGCGCCACCAACAACGGCGTGACCGGGCTGATCAACCCGTTCGGACAGATCACCGTGCAGATCCCGCAGTTCGAACGCGGCATCCTGTATGGCGAAGTGGTGCCCATGCATAACCTGACGCCGTACCTGCAATGGCGTTCGTGGCCGTTGATCATCGTGTGTCTGGGGCTGTTTGGCTGGGCGCTGCTGGCGGGCCGCCTGTCGAAAATCGGCTGACAAGAGCCCCACCCGCAGGCAGGGCTTTCTCCGAGGAGAAAGCCCTTGCACCTACCTTAGCGTCATGGCGATTCTGCCGGTGATTGCCATGCCCGACCCAGCCAGTTTCACGCGTCGCCCGTAATAATCCATGTGACCGTCGACAACGGCCAGCATATGGCCGGGGGTATACATCGAGCCCGTTCCGCCCTTTCGTAGCTCGCGCATCGAGGCGGCGACCATCTGGTGCTTCAGCCCCAGCCGCCGTAATGCTTCACCTGGATAATCACCTGAACTGAGCATCTGTAGCGCCGAGGCAAAGGTTTCACTGCTGCGCTCGTAAAACTTATCGAGCTGCATGCGTTTAGCGCTGACCGCATATAAAAACTGGGCGTTAACCAGCACATCATTGGAACCGTCGCCTATAAATCCCGAAGCGGCGGCAGCCTGCCGAATTTCGTCATGAGTAATGAAGAGCTTATAGCCGTCCCTCATCCTCACATTGAACCCGTCAGCCGTTGCCTCGATTTCTTTATAGATATGGTGAGGGTTGTGGCCGAACTTCATCATGGCCAGTTTAATCGCCGAAATGACCACCGAATTTCCACTGCCGCCCTGGTAGAAATCGCGAAAGATATTCGTGGGGATAACGCTGGGTGAATCCGCATCGCCCTTGATCAATGAATCGCCGGGCTCTGCTCCGTTGTCGAGGCTGGCATACGCCTGGTTTGCGGACGGTCTATTGAGAGGCGACCGGTACGATGAATAGGTGTTTTCGTTATTGTTGCGCTGGGCGGTGACAGGCTGACCGTAACGCCCTTCGTAAAAACTGTTAGCGACTCTGGACACGCTCATCAGCAGTATTCCTTACTCACTTGATTGGTTTAGATGAGTTTGGCGCCATAACGCCAATGAAAGTCCTTATAGACGCTGGTCTTGGTGCCCCACATATCAAGCGCGCCATCGACTACCGCCATTTGGTGCGGCCCATTGCAGAGAACTCCGATGGCACCCTCGGCCAGTTCCCTCACGGTGGTAGGCGCCATGTGCGCCCGCAATCCCAGGCGAATAAGCCCCTCGCCCGCAAGCTCTCCATCGGCCAGCGTCACCATGGCATCCTCGAAGCTGTCCTCAGCGTCTCCATCATTGTTTTCAAGCTGCGCTCGTTTGGCACTGACGGCGTATAAAAACTGCGCATTGATCAGAACATCCTCCGAGTGACCCGGCCGAAGTCCGGCACCTTCTTGAGCCTCTTCCAATTCCTCAAAGGAAATATGCAACTTGAAAGAGTCCCGCATGGTGACTTCAAAACCGTCCTTAACTTCGGTGATTTGCTTGTAGATGCCATGAGGGTTATGGCCGAACTTAGCCATGGCGGCCTTGATTGCACTGACGGTGACGCAGTTACCCACCCCTTCCTGAGAGAACGCCCCCCAAATATGGGTCGGTTTTATGCCGGCATTCTCTGCGTTGCCCCGGATGAATTTTCGATGCGGCGTCTCGGGAACATCTGAACGCGAATCTACGCCGAGCGCCGAGCGTTCCAAAGGCGGGCTATGGGGCTGAAGCACTGATCGTGTTTGATCAGGGGTCAACGTAGCAGCGGGTAATGGCCTGTGCTGCTGCCCACCCATGCGTGCGGACAGCGTAGTGATCATGTTATTTAACTCGCGCAACATGTCAGTGATCGCGGAGAACGAAGCCTGGGCATGGGGGGCCGCACTATTGGCTGCTGCGGCATCGGGGCTTGCAGCCCTGTCGAACGCCCCTGCCCCGTGCGGCCTTTCAGGCGCCGTACCCACATAACTTTTATGCACCTCAGCCTGATAACGCCCGTAGTAACCATTTACGGGGCTGGCAACCGAATGACTCATACCTTTTCCTCCCTGGTTTTCATTAACAGCCACGGCCAGCCAAGACTAACCGGCACTCATCAACAGCTAGCTCTAATAACCCTTGAAATGTCTTCCATCAGAGGCTCAGTAATTATGTTGCCGTACCTTTCTTTCACGAGGACCTTTGGCCAATTCAGTGGTGCTGATCGCGTCGCGTAATCCAAGCGCCGCCAGAATTTCATGTTTGTTCGTATTAAATGGCGTGAGCGCTAATACACCGGCATAGGTGCGCATTTTCGGAACTTTTTCAGCCGATGGGCGCGTCCAAATTTCATTGTCCGCGAAGTGCTTCGCTTGCTCAGTCAAATAGATGCGCTTGCACAGAACCCCAAATAAAAATGAAGCATCGTTCACCATGCCTTCGTCGAACCCCACAAACCCACAGGCCTTGGACGCCAAGTGCAACTCTTTATGAGTGATGTTCAACGCGACACCATCTTTCATAATGATGTGGTACCCGCCAGGCACGGCCGTTACTTTTTCCAGGACACTGTCCACACTCTGGCCATACTTCGACATGGCCAACTTAATGACTTCCAAATAAGGAACACGGCTGTCATGGCCCAACCACGGGTACGGCTTGTATTGCCAGGACACCCCCGCTTTCAGATCAGCCGGTTTTTGCCCCTTGGGTTTTCCAGACAACTCCATCGCCCAATCGTCTTCATTGATCACTTCGCTCCATATCCGCCGCCATTCATAATCCTCAAGTGCAACGCCCGCGCCGCCATGCTTGCCATCAGCGAAGTCCAGCGCATCAAACGGATCAAGCTCCTCGTCAGCCACAGGCAAGCGGTCCACGAGGTGCCTGACCTTGATATCAACTGCTGGTCGCGCTTCGAGTTCGCGCGGTTTGGGCGGGATAATCGAGGCTGGCTTGGGCGCTACGTCGTTTGCGGGCGCCGGCAATATCGCGTCGGCATCCAAAAACTGTTTCAAGCTGTCGGTGACGTTTTTCAATAACAAAAGCAACGTCGTCAGCGTTTGACCTAATTGCGCGTCGTCCTGTTTTAAAGGGCCAAGAACGTCAGGGCTGTAAGCCGTGAAATGCTCACCTGGTTTCGCTGACCAGTTTCCCGCTCCAGCTGTAGCAGGAGCCTCTTCACCGACAAAGGCATTACCCAAACGGCTTATTCGGTGATTATTTGCTGCTGATAATATATTCACACAACTCCGCCTCTCTAGCTCAGTTAGCACATAGCTCGCCACGGAAACACCTGCGACAACTTAATGCACGAGGGGAGCGATTAATTCACCCCGCAAGTTTAATTTGTCGCACTGCGCAGCGTCAGTGTTCGCACAGACTAGTGGTAGCCAACTTATTAAAAATTCCACGTTATCAACGCACAAAAAATTACGGCGCGCAGCGAACCCGCACAAGCAAAAACAACTTACTCATACAACAGCTTTTAAATGACCATGCATTAATCTAAAACTTACATAACCAAGGGTTACGAATCGCCATAAACAGTCAATCAACATAACAACGAAAAGTTATTAGCTCATATTCATCACACAGTACCTAAGGCACTACGCACACCAGAGCGGCCTACATATCTTACAAACAAAAAGACGTCTGACTGCTTGCGCCATAAGGCCAGTTAGAACATTGCGTTCATACCGAAAACTGACCTTCCCTAAATCCGCCCAACGGCTGATTTCTTATGACGCAATTCAGCGATAAAACAATCGATACCCCACCTGCCCGACCGCTTCGTTAATCAACTGCCCGCTCTGCCACACCGATTTGAATTCCGGCATCCAACCGCCCAGAGGACGGGCATTATCCACCCCCAAAAAACCGACCGGGGCCGGTACGACGGTGAAACCGGCCTTTTCAAAGCTCCACACCGAGCGCGGCATATGCCAGGCCTGGGTGACCACGACCACGCGCTTGATACCCTCGGGCAATAGAATCTCGGCACTCATCTGCGCGTTCTCCCAAGTGGTACGGCTGCGTTCTTCCTTCCAACGCACCGTGACGCCAAAGTCATCCTGCATCGACACCGCCATCAACTGCGCTTCGCTGGGGGGCGTGCCGTAATGCAAACCTCCGGTGGTCAGTACCGGCAACCCTGACGCTTTGGCCAAGCGCGCGGCGTAACGCTGGCGTTCCAGCCCAATGCCCGTAGGCTGATCGGCGCCCCAGGCGGGGTCGCCTCGCTCTCGCCCGGAACCCAATACGACGATGGCGTCGGCGCGTTGGGCCAGGGTGGACCAGTCCTCACGAGCCAATGGCGGCTCGGTCTCAAGCGCACGGGCGCACCACTCCACCATCACGGGCAGGCTGATCAACCACATACCGCCCAGGCCCAGGGCAAAGCAGCAACCGGCCAACCTCGGGCGGCTACGGCGAAACCACCAGGCAAGCGCCAGCAGCAGCAAGAGAATGCCGGGCGGTAGGAGCAGTTGTTTGATGAAATAACGAATAGGCATCGGGCATCTCCACAGATGCCCGAAGCCTAAGGTGTAACGGGGTCTAGCGGCAATCTAGAAAGTTGCACGGTGAAATGGTGCTGTTCAGGGGGGAGCGAACTACTTGCAGCGGGCGGACCGGAATCTCTCCGGGCCACGACCGGCCGGCAAATCCTTGAGCCACACCACCTTGGCAGACTGCGTGGGCTCCTTGACTGGCGGGGTTACCGCCATGGGAGGCGCACTGCACTTGTTGCGTTCCAGATAAGCCTTGATCAGTTCCAATTCCGCGCGGCTCAAACCGCGCAGTTCCAACTCCACAGGCCGCTCATCACGCAATCGGCCCGCAGTTCTCGCTGCATCCAATGCACGACCCAATCGGTCGATCAGTCCTTCGTAGATTTCCGGTTTCGTTGCGATTCGCTGCGATTCAACCATCCCCTCACCTCATTGAAGAAAGACTTGCTCCCCAATAAACAGCGTAGCCCCCGTGGCTGCGCCTGCCCGGCGCCGCGACAGACGGCCTTGGCCGCGCAATCAGGGTTTCCCTCGATAGAGTGGGGTCATGTATGCTACGGCGCTTCCTGTAACTCCACTTCCCGCAGGGTTTGGGCACGGATGCGGCGCTTTTGGGTGTCGATCTACCCGGACAATGCACCGAAGAGGATTAGGCCACCCCTATTCAGTTCAAAAAGTAGCCATGCACGAACAATATCAGCCCCGTGAAATAGAAAATGCCGCCCAAGCCTTCTGGGACGAGCAGAAGTCCTTTGAAGTCAGTGAACAGCCAGGCAAGGAGACCTTCTACTGCCTGTCGATGTTCCCTTACCCCAGCGGCAAGCTACACATGGGGCATGTGCGTAACTACACCATCGGCGACGTGATCTCCCGTTACCAGCGCATGCAAGGCAAAAACGTCCTGCAACCCATGGGTTGGGACGCCTTTGGCATGCCGGCGGAAAACGCCGCGATGAAAAACAATGTAGCGCCCGCCAAGTGGACCTACGAAAACATCGCCTATATGAAGACCCAGCTGCGCAGCCTGGGCCTGGCCGTGGACTGGTCCCGTGAAGTGACCACCTGCAAGCCGGACTACTACCGCTGGGAGCAATGGCTGTTCACGCGCCTGTTCGAAAAAGGTGTGATCTACAAAAAGAGCGGCACCGTGAACTGGGACCCGGTCGACCAGACCGTACTGGCCAACGAGCAGGTGATCGACGGTCGCGGCTGGCGTTCCGGCGCGCTGATCGAAAAGCGCGAAATCCCGATGTACTACTTCAAGATCACCGCCTACGCCGATGAGCTGTTGTCGAGCCTGGATGATCTGCCGGGCTGGCCGGAACAGGTCAAGACCATGCAGCGCAACTGGATCGGCAAATCCAAGGGCATGGAAGTGCAGTTCCCGTACAACGTCGACTCCATCGGCGAAGCGGGCACCCTCAAAGTGTTCACCACCCGTCCCGACACCCTCATGGGCGCGACCTACGTCGCCGTGGCCGCCGAACACCAGCTGGCCACCCAGGCCGCGCAGAATAACCCTGAGCTGCAGGCATTCATCGCCGAATGCAAAGGCGGTAGCGTGGCCGAAGCCGACGTCGCCACCCAAGAGAAGAAAGGCCTGCCGACCGGATTGTTCGTCGAGCACCCGCTGACCGGCGAGAAGTTGCCAGTATGGGTCGCCAACTACGTGCTGATGCACTACGGCGATGGCGCGGTAATGGCCGTGCCGGCGCACGATGAGCGCGATTTCGAATTTGCGACCCAGTACAACCTGCCGATCAAAACCGTAGTGCGCACCAGCTCGGGCGACAGCAACCCGGCACCATGGCAAGACGCGTATGGCGAGCACGGCACCCTGATCAACTCCGGCGAGTTCGACGGCCTGGACTTCGCCGGTGCCTTCGACGCCATCGAAGTGGCGCTGATCAAGAAAAACCTCGGCGCCTCGCGCACCCAGTTCCGCCTGCGCGACTGGGGCATCAGCCGTCAGCGCTACTGGGGCTGCCCGATCCCGATCATCCACTGCGCCAGCTGCGGCGACGTGCCGGTGCCCGAAGATCAACTGCCCGTGGTGCTGCCGGAAGACGTGGTGCCGGACGGCGCCGGTTCGCCCCTGGCGCGCATGCCCGAGTTCTATGAGTGCAGCTGCCCGAAATGCGGCCAGCCGGCCAAGCGTGAAACCGACACCATGGACACCTTCGTCGAGTCCTCGTGGTACTACGCGCGCTACGCCTCGCCTCACTACGAAGGCGGCCTGGTAGAAAAAACCGCAGCCGACCATTGGTTGCCGGTCGACCAGTACATCGGCGGTATCGAACACGCCATTCTTCACCTGCTGTACGCGCGCTTCTTCCACAAGCTGATGCGCGACGAAGGCCTGGTCACCTCCAACGAGCCGTTCAAGAACCTGCTGACACAAGGCATGGTAATCGCCGAGACCTACTATCGCCGCGAAGCCAATGGCGCCTACACCTGGTTCAACCCGGCGGATGTAGAGCTGGAACGCGACAGCAAAGCCAAGGTCATCAGCGCCAAACTGATCGCCGACGGCCTGCCGGTGGAAATCGGCGGCACCGAGAAGATGGCCAAGTCGAAGAACAACGGCGTCGACCCGCAATCGATGATCGACCAGTTCGGCGCCGACACCTGCCGTCTGTTCATGATGTTCGCCTCGCCGCCCGACATGAGCGCCGAGTGGTCCGACTCTGGCGTGGAAGGTTCGCATCGCTTCCTCAAGCGCGTCTGGCGTCTGGCCCATGCCCATGTCAGCCAGGGTCTGCCGGCCAAGCTGGACGTGGCCGCGCTGAACGACGAGCAGAAAGCCATTCGCCGCAGCATCCACCTGGCCATCAAGCAAGCCAGCCAGGACGTGGGCCAGAACCACAAGTTCAACACCGCCATCGCCCAGGTGATGACCCTGATGAACGTGCTGGAAAAAGCCCCGCAGGCTACCGAGCAGGATCGCGCGCTGGTACAGGAAGGCCTGGAAACGGTCACCCTGCTGCTGGCCCCGATCACGCCGCACATCAGTCACGAACTGTGGAGCCGCCTGGGCCACAGCGACGCGGTCATCGATGCGCGCTGGCCGGTACAGGATGACAGCGCCCTGGTGCAGGACACGTTGCAACTGGTCATCCAAGTCAACGGCAAACTGCGTGGTCAGATCGACATGCCAGCCAGCGCCAGCCGCGAAGAAGTCGAAGCGGCCGCGCGCAGCAACGAGAATGTGCTGCGCTTTACCGAAGGCCTGACGATCCGCAAAGTGATCGTTGTGCCAGGCAAACTGGTCAATATCGTCGCCAGCTAATCGGATCGGGCGCAGGGCTTGAGCCCTGCGCCGAACTAAACCTTCAGGGCCGCGATAAGGCCCGCCTGGTTTCAAGGGGAGCAACAAAATGATCAAACGCAACTTGCTGGTTATGGGCCTTGCCGTGCTGCTGAGCGCTTGCGGCTTCCAGCTGCGCGGCACGGGCACCAATGACCTGTCCATCAAAGAATTGGACGTCAGCGCCCGTAACGCTTATGGCGAAACCGTGACGCAACTGCGTCAGGTCTTGGAAAACAGCGGCGTGCATGTCTACACCGGCGCGCCCTACAAGCTGGTACTGGTGGACGAGAAAGAAACCCAACGTAACCTGAGCTACGCCAGCGCAGGCCGTGCGTCGGACATCGAACTGAGCACCGTGCTCAGCTTTGAAGTGCAGGGCCGTGACCACCTGCCGTTGATGGATGACAAGATTCAGATCCAGAAGGTAGTGAGCCACGACGGCAACAACCTGGTGGGTTCGGATTCGGAAGTCGTTCAAGTGCGCAAGGAAATGCGTCGCGACCTGGTTCAACGCATGATGTTGCGCCTGCAACTGCTCACACCTGAACAGCTGGAAGTGCTGCAACGCACCGCTGACGACAAGGCCAAGGCAGAAGCCGACGCGCTTAAAGCGGCACAAGAGTACGAAGACAACACGCCGAAACAATCGCCTGTCGAAGTACCGGTACCAGTTGAGTAAGCCAGACGGGGCGCCCCTGGCGCCCCGTTCGCCCTGCCTATGAAACTCGCTCCCGCCCAACTCGCCAAACACCTGCAAGGTGGCCTCGCGCCTGTCTACATTGTCAGCGGTGACGACCCGCTACTGTGCCAGGAAGCCGCCGACGCCATTCGCACGGCTGCCCGCCAGCAAGGTTTCGATGAACGCCAGGTCTTCAGCGCGGATGCCAGCTTCGACTGGGGCACCTTGCTGCAAGCCGGTGCGAGCATGTCGCTGTTCGCCGAAAAACGCCTGCTGGAACTGCGCCTGCCTTCAGGCAAGCCCGGCGACAAAGGTGCCTCTGCCCTGATGGAATACTGCGCACGCCCCGCCGAGGATACGGTGTTGCTGATCAGCCTGCCCAAACTCGACGGCAGTGCGCAGAAAACCAAATGGGGCAAGGCGTTGGTGGAAGGCGCGCAGACCCAGTTCATCCAGATCTGGCCGGTGGACAGTAACCAATTGCCGCAATGGATTCGTCAGCGCCTGTCCCAATCGGGCCTGGCGGCGACTCAAGACGCGGTCGAGCTGATCGCGGCCCGGGTTGAAGGTAACTTGCTTGCCGCCGCCCAGGAAATCGAGAAGCTCAAGCTGATGGCCGAAGACGGGCAGATCACTGTCGAAACCGTGCAAAGCGCCGTGGCCGATAGCGCGCGCTTTGATGTGTTCGGGCTGGTGGATGCGATTCTCAACGGCGAACCTGCCCATGCCCTTCGCATGCTCGAAGGGCTGCGCGGCGAAGGGGTGGAGCCGCCGGTGATTCTTTGGGCCCTGGCCCGTGAGTTGCGGGTACTGGCCAATATTTCCCTGCAATACAGCCAAGGTACGCCGCTGGACAAATGTTTCAGCCAGGCACGACCACCGGTATGGGACAAACGCAAACCCCTGATGAGCAAAGCCCTGCAACGGCACTCGGCGCAACGTTGGGCGCAGCTTCTGCTCGAAGCACAGCGCATCGATGCGCAAATCAAGGGACAAGCGGCCGGTTCGCCATGGATGAGCCTGAGTCGCTTGGCGCTGCTGATGTCCGGGCAACGCCTGACACTCCCCGCCGAATAGCCCTCCCATCTGTTGACCGCGTTAACATTTCAAAAACCTTGTCGGGCTTTACAGCGGCCAAACTTCGGCAGATGATTTGCGCCGTTGTAACCACCTACCGAGAGTCCCGACCATGAGCAAAAAGCCATCCAAGCATGGCCCCAATAAGGCCAAATCCATCATCGCCCAGCCACTGTTCCGCAGCCGTCAGGAACGCGCCGGCAAGGGCAAAGGCAGCTACCGCCGCGAAGCCTTCCAGTCTAATAGCTGGGAGGCTTCTTACTTTCTGGCTGCCTGAAGGCAAGCGCCCCTCTGGCATGATAAGGTCTGCACCTGATTTGTAATCCCTGGACCTGTGCATGCCCTCTAGCCTTTCCCGTCGTTGGCACCTGCGCCAATTGATCGCTGCCTCCAGCCTCATTCTGCTCGTCGCCTGCGCGGAAAAACCTACCGCCGCCGACGCCCAGCCCTTGCAGACGCTTCAGCCCGCCCCTGTGGTAGCGCCCGCCGTTGTGGCTCCGCTGGCCGTGGACAACCTGGATATCCAACCGACCCAGACCTTCGCCGAATGGCAGGCTGGCTTCCGTGCAGAGGCGCTAAAGGCCGGTATCACCCCCGCTGTTTTCGATACTGCCTTTGCCAACGTCACGCCTGATATGGCGGTGATTCGCGCCGACCGCAGCCAGCCGGAATTTTCTCGCCCGGTGTGGGAATATCTCGACGGTGCCCTGTCGCCGGTGCGCGTGCGCAATGGCCAGGCGCTGCTGATCAAGTACGCCGATATTCTGCAACGCATCGAGCAACGCTACGGTGTCGACCGTCAGGCGCTGGTCTCGGTGTGGGGCATGGAGAGCAACTTCGGCCAGTTCCAGGGTAACAACTCGGTGATCCGCTCCCTGGCGACCCTGGCTTACGAAGGCCGCCGACCGGCGTTTGCCCAGGCACAATTGCTGGCGGCCCTGCAGATCATCCAGCATGGCGATATCGCAGCCGACCAGATGAAAGGCTCCTGGGCCGGGGCCATGGGCCAGACCCAGTTCATTCCCACCACCTACAACACCCACGCCGTGGACTTCGACGGCGACGGCCGCCGCGATATCTGGAACAGCCCGGCCGACGCCCTCGCCTCCACCGCGCACTACTTGCAAAGCTCCGGATGGCAGAAAGGGCAGCCGTGGGGCTTTGAGGTCAAACAACTGCCAAGCAACTTCGATTACGCCCTGGCCGACGGCGGCACGCGCAAGACCGTTGGCGAATGGCTGAAACTGGGCCTCCAGTTGCCGCCGGGCGCCAGCATGCCGCCCAATGTCGACCAACTGTCCGCCGCCCTGCTGCTACCTGCGGGCTACCGTGGGCCGGCGTTCCTGGTGCTGGACAACTTCCGCGCCATACTCAAGTACAACAACTCGTCGTCTTATGCACTGGCGGTTGGCCTGCTGTCCGAACGGTTCGGCGGTGGCGGTGTGATTCGTGGCGATTGGCCCAAGGATGAACTGCCCCTGAGCCGTTCACAGCGCATTGAGCTGCAAACGGTACTCAGCGCTAAAGGCTACGACGCGGGCAACCCGGACGGCATCATCGGCGCCAATACCCGCAAGGCCATTCGCGCGGCGCAACAGGCACTGGGCTGGCCGGCGGATGGGTATCCGACGGTGAAGTTGCTGGAGTCGCTGCAAAACCACTAGATCGGCTGATGGCGGCTAATGCTATCGGGGGCAAGCCCCCTCCCACAGTTGACCGAGTTGTCATGTCGATCACTGATCAATGTGAGAGGGAGCTTGCCCCCTCCCACAGCTGACCAAGTTGTCATGTCGATCACTGATCAATGTGAGAGGGGCTTGCCCCCTCCCACAGCTGACCAAGTTGTCATGTCGATCACTGATCAATGTGA
>NZ_JARVSL010000046.1:0-43690 GCF_030209215.1 Pseudomonas sp. efr-133-TYG-23
AATTCAGCGTGGTGGATTAGGGCCTCATCGGGGGCAAGCCCCCTCCCACTTTTTGGTATGTAAATGCATTCAAATGTGGGAGGGGGCTTGCCCCCGATGGCGGCCTGAAGAGCAACCCAGGTGATTCACTTGCCTTCAACGCTCATCCCCCCGAAGCTATACACCTTCAGGAGCCCGCCCCATGAACCTCGAACACCTCACCGAACGCCTGCATCGCATCCGCGATACCAACGACTGGAAACCGTTTCACAGCCCGAAAAACCTGGCCATGGCCGCCAGTGTGGAAATGGCCGAGTTGGTGGAAATCTTCCAATGGCTCACCGAAGATCAATCCCGCCAATTGCCTGCCGACAAACTCGCCCACGCCGGCCAGGAAGTCGGCGATATCGTGTTGTATCTGTTGTTGCTGTGCAGTGAGCTGGGCCTGGACATGAACGAGGTGGTGCGCGCCAAACTGGCCGATAGCGAACGGCGGTTTATCCATGAGTGACCGTCACTTCGACCAACTGGCCACGCGCTTTGCCGAAAAAATCTACGGCGGCGCCAAAGGCGCGATCCGCCTGGCGGTGTTGCAGGCCGACCTAACCGAAGCCTTGCCGCAGCGCCCTTTGCGCGTGCTGGATATCGGTGCCGGGCTCGGGCATATGTCCCTGTGGCTGGCCGAGCGTGGGCATCAGGTGACGCTGGCCGAACCCGCCGCGCCGATGCTCGAAGGTGCTCGCCAACGCTTCGCCGAAGCCGGGCAGCACGCTACCTTCATCCACGCGCCGTGGCAGGAACTGCTCGGCCAGCTCACCGAACCCTATGACCTGGTGCTGTGCCACGCCGTGCTGGAGTGGCTGGCCGAACCCCACGCCATCCTGCCGGTGTTGCATCAGCTGACCGCGCCGGGGGGCTGGTTGTCCCTGGCGTTCTACAACCGCGATGCGCTGATCTACCGCAACCTGCTCAAAGGCCATTTCCGCAAAATGCGCAAGAACGACATGGCCGGCGAAAAGCAAAGCCTTACTCCGCAACAGCCCCTCGACCCGCGAGAGCTGGCGGCGCAACTCGAAGGGTTGTGGCAGGTCGAAAGCCAAAGTGGCGTGCGGGTGTTCCACGACTATATGCCGGTGGAGTTCCAGGCCCGCGCCGCCTTGCAGGATCTTGTCGAGATGGAGCTCGCTCATCGTCGTCACCCAAGCTTTGCCGGACTTGGGCGTTATTTGCACTGGATCTGCCGTCCGGTTTAAGCGGTTCAGTCTGCGGAGGTCGAAATGCGTCGTCTGTGTTTGATCCTGCTGTCCCTCGGGCTCGGAGCATGCTCCAGCCCCAACCCTTACGTGGCCGCTTCGGCCCCGATCCCGCCGGCGCCGCCCCAGGCCGCCACCACGTTCGATGCCAGTGCCTACCCGGCGCCGGTGCGTGACTACGGTGCTTACCGCAATTGGGCGTGGCGCAATGGCCAACTGCCGGCGGGCACCGCGTGGGCCGATTCGGCGCAGATCGCCGAAGCGGTCAGCGGGGCCCTCGACCAGCGCGGCCTGCGCCCGCTGCATGACAACCGCCCGGCGGACCTGCTGGTGAGCGCCGATGTTCGCCAGGAGAAGCGCCTGCGCCAAGTCCAGGATGATTACGGCTATGGTTACGGCGGCTATAACCGCTATGGCCCAGGCTACGGCATGTACAACAGCGTGCCGGTGGTGCGCACCTATGAAGTGCAAGTGGTGGTGGTTCGCATCAACCTGTTCGATGCCCGCAGCGGCCAGCCGGTGTGGAGCGCCAGCGCGGAAACCAGCAGCCAGGGCAGCCTCAGCGAGCGGGCCGATGCGCTGCGCCAGGCGGTACAAAAGGCCATGGCCGCGTATCCGCCGCGTTAACCGCTATTCTCATTTAACGTGTCTGCCGCTTTTTGGAGAACCACCATGTTTCGTCGTATCGCTACGCTTGCGTTTGCTGTGCTGCTGAGCGGTTGCCAGACCAGTCAAGTCAACCACGACTTCGATGCCAGCCGGGACTTCGGTGCCTACCGCAGTTGGGCTTGGAAAGACCCCGCCCTGCAATACCGCCCCGATGATCCGCGCATCAAAAGCGACCTTACCGAGCAGCGCATCCGCCAAGCCGTCGGCGAGCAACTTGACCAGCGCGGTTTGCGCCCGGCGGCTGCCGGCGCCAAGGCAGACGTGAACGTACAGGCTTACCTGATCGTCGAAGACCGCCAGCAGCAAGTCACCACCAACTACGGCGGCGCCTGGGGCGGTCCATGGAACGGCTATTGGAGCGCGCCGATGTACAACGAAACCCGCAACGTCACCTACAAAGTGGCGACCATCCAGATCGACCTGCTGGACGGCAAGGACGGCAAACTGGTGTGGCGCGGTAGCGATGAACAACTGATGAGCAGCACCCCGAACCCACAGGACCGCAATAACGCGATCCGCACTACGGTCACGCGCATCCTCTCCAGCTATCCGCCCCACTGATCGATCACCGGGGGCTGCGCGGCAGCCCCCGCCATCCTTGTCTACACTCCATCGAACCTACGGAGAGTAAGCGCGAAGGAGTGCCTGATGTCTCCCCGAATCGGTTGCAGGCAGCGTGGCGCCATTAGCTTGATGGCGGCGGGCACCCTCGCGGTGGCCCTGGTCTTTCTTTTGCTTGCGGTGGACAGCGGCCGCCTGTATCTGGACAAGCGCAAATTACAATCCATCGCCGACACTTCGGCCCTGGAGGCCGCCGGGCGTGGCGGCCTGTGTAGCCCAACCACCACGGCCAACGACTATGCCAAGCAAAACGCCGCGCGCAATGGCTTCACCGTGGTCGCCGGCGACAGTAGCCGTGGCCTGGCGGTAACTTGCGGCACGCTGATCACCAATGCCGCCAATATTCGCGTCTTCAGCCCCGATGTCACCCAGAGCGAGGCCGTGCGCGTGGTGGCCACCCGCAGCGTGACGACCAGCATCGCCAGCGGCCTATGGAGTCTGTTCAGCGGCGGCTCGACGTCCACTCAAACCCAGCTCAGTGCCACCGCCGTGGCCGCCTATGCACCGCCCGTTGCGCAACTGAGCATCCGCAGCAACCTGGGCACCGTCGATTCGGCAAAGTCCGACGTTTTGAATCTGCTGATGGGCCGCCTGCTGGGCGGCAGCCTGTCGCTGACAGCCGCTGGCTGGAATGGACTGCTGGGCACCAACGTCAATCTGCTCGGCTACCTGGACCAGTTGGCGATCAGCTTGAACGTCAAGGCGGGTGACTATGAGGCGTTGCTCACCACGGCGGTGTCCGCCAATGAGCTGATTGATGCGGCAGTGAAAGTCCTGCAAACAAACGGCGCCGTGGCCACCGCCGTTATCAACGATGTGATCAAGGTTCAGGCGATTGCCCCCAGCACCCGGCAGTTGACGGTCGGGCAGTTGCTCAAGATCGCCACCGGTACACCGGCTGCCGCCTTGAACACCAACCTTCAACTGTTCCAACTGCTGCAAACCACCGCGCAGTTGTCCAGCAGCAAGAACCCCGTGAGCGCAGCGGTGCAGTTGAATATTCCGCTGGTGGGCAATGTATCGGTGCAGACCAAAGTCATCGACCCGCCGCAACTGTCGGCGGTCGGCAACCCGGCGAAGGCCAAGGCGGGGCTCAACAACGTGCCGCCGACGGATCAGATAGCCGTGCGCACGGCGCAGGTGCGCACGCTCATTACGGTTCAGGCGCCAGTTTTGAACGGGGTGGCTTCGGTGGCGACGGTATTGAATGGGCTGCGTACACCGGTTTCGAACCTGGTGGCAGGCCTGCTGAACCTGAATATTCCGGCGGCGGTGGGGGGGCTGTTGTGTCTGGTTTCGTGTGAAATCACCGACGTGGCGATCGCTGATACGTTGTCGATTTATCTCGAAGCCGGCAGCGCCGAAAGTCATGTCACCGATTATTCCTGCGCAACGCCGACCAGCAAATCGCTGACTGTTCAGGCGACAACGTCGGCGGCCACCTTGGGGGTCGGTACTGTCAGCCCGACGGCCTTGTCTTCCGCCTCGCCTGTGGTGGTTCAGCCGCTGAGGCTGGTGGATTTCGGCAAGCGCTCGTGTGCGGTCTTGAACCTGCTCTGCAGTCCCAACCGTACCCCCACGGTGGGCGGTGGTTTGACGGTCAGGGCGCTGTCCACCGTGGGCGCCCAGACCGGGACGCTGGTGTTTGCCCCCGTGGCTGAAATGAACACTACGCCGACGTATCTGCCGGCGTCGGGCTCGACCAATATCGTGGGCAGCCTGAGCGCCACATTGAGTGGTTTGCAGGTCACGTACGTGCCCCCCAGCGGCAGTGTATCCAGTGGCGCGCTGGCCCGGATGGCCAGCACGTTGAACACCATTACCAACGCGGTGATCGGCCTGGTTCAAGGTGTGCTTTCACCGATCCTCGACCCGGTCGTCAACAGCCTGCTCAAGTCCCTGGGCATCAGCCTGGGCAATGCCGAAGTCGGTGCCAACCTCAGTTGCCATATGGGCCGCGCTTACTTGGTGATCTGAGCCACCGGCAGTTCCACGCAGAATCGCGCGCCATGCTCGCCGTTGACCACGCTCAAGCGCCCGCCCATGTTTTCCACAATGCCGTAGCTCACCGACAAGCCCAGGCCGGTGCCCACACCGATGGGTTTGGTGGTGAAAAACGGCTCGAAAATCCGCTCCAGTAACCGCGGGTCGATGCCGCCAGCGTTGTCTTCCACCCAGATCCGCACATGCCGGCTGTCGTGCTCACAGTGCAGCGCGATCCACGGGCGCAGTTGCGGGTTTTTTTCGCGCCGGCTCGACAGCGCATCGCGGGCGTTGACCACCAGGTTGATCAGCACCTGTTCCAGTTGATCCACATAACCGGTGACCTGCACCGCCACGGCCGGCGGGGTGATGCGCAGTTCCACGCCCTTGCCGCGCAACCCCTCGCCGAGCAACGCCAGGGTGCCGTCCACCGCCTGGGCGGGGTCGAAGGGCTGTTGTTCGATTTCCGAGCGGCGGCCGAACACGCGCATATGGTCGACCACCCGGGTTGCGCGTTGCACCTGGGCGTCGATGCGCTGGAGTTTTTCGGTGAGGTACGCCACTTCGACCTTGCCGTCGCCCAAACGCTTGAGCACGTTAACGATGGCCATGCGCATCACATTCAGCGGCTGGTTGATTTCGTGGGCCAGGCCGGTGGCCATTTCACCGAGGGTGGCCATTTTGGCGCTTTGGGTCAGTTGCTGCTGGGAGCGCCGCACCTCGGTGTTGTCGCGGCCCACGGCCTGCACTTCGACCAGGACCCCCTGGGCATCGAACACGCCACGGTCCGACCACACCCACCAGGCATGTTCGCGCCCCGGTAATTCCAGGCTGATTTCCGCCGTACTCACCGGAAACTCCGGGGTCAGCTGATGGATGCGCTGCACAAAGGCCTGGCGCTGTTCGTCCGACAACCAATGGCCCAGGTTCATGCCCGGCAACTGGGCGGGTGGGCATTCGAGGTAGTTGGCCAGCGGCGTGTTGCCGAAGGTGAGGGTCAGGTCTGGGCGGTAGCGGCAGATCATCGCCGGCGAGTCTTCCACCAGGATGCGGTAACGCTCTTCGCTTTGCTGGATGCGGTCGGCGGCCAGGGTCGCTTCGGTGACATCCAGCCACAAGCCCACGGCTTCCACCGGTATGCCAAGGTCGTCGCGCAACAACTTGGCCTCGTCGAGCAGCCAGTGGTAATGCCCCTGTTTGTCGCGCACGCGATAGCGGCTGCGCACACTGCCTTCGCGCAGCAGTTGGCGCGTGCGCTCGAAGTAGAGGTCGCGGTCGTCGGCGTGGATCAGGGCCGGCAGGTGTTCGTGGTCGCAGTCGGCCAGGGTCCAGCCGAGCAGCGGCAATAGGCTGTCGCTGAAGAATGCCGAGTGCAGCGCGCCGCTGACATAACGCTGCACATAGATCACCGCCGGGGCGCTGGCGATCAGGTTGTCCAGGCGCGCATGGGCGGCGGCGGCGTGCAGTTGCTGGTTCTTGATGTCGCTGATGTCCAGCATAAAACCGACCCAGCGCCGGTGTTCGCCTTCGCCCAGCACCTGGCCTTGCACGCGATACCACAGCGGGTTTTGCGTGGCGTCGCTGCGTTGCAGGCGCACCCCTGCCAGCAGCGGTGTGCCTAGGGTTTGCAAGTCGTGCAGGCGGCTGTGCAGCTCCTGGCGGTCGGCGGGATGGATCAGTTCCAGCCACCGCGCCAACGGTTGCCGGGTGGGGCCGTGTTCCAGGCTGAGGCTGTGCAGCAACTGCGGAGCCAGTTGGATTTCATCGGTGCCGGGCAGCAGTTCCCACCAGCCGGTGCCGAGCAGGCCTTGCAGGGCTTCGACCCGTTCCAATTGCTGGTGATGGTGCTGTTCGCGCAGGCGGCTGAGCAGCGGGCCGGCGAGGGCGGCGGCCAGGTCCAGCCAGTCCTGGTCGCGCATAGGCGCCTGGCCTCGGTAGAAACCGCACAGCAACCAGGCGGCGACCCCCTGGCCGTCCCGATACGGCACCAGAAAACCGTCGGCTTGCCCGAATACGCTGTGCAGACGCGGGTTGTCGCTGCGGCCTAGTGTTTCGTCCAGGCGCAGCGGTGCGTTGCCGTGGATGCTGTCCAGGCGCGTGCCCAGACGCTGGCCGGTTTGCCACAGCGCGGGTGCGTCGTGGGCGGCGTACTGGCTGTAGATCCGCCAACCCTGATCTTCTTCATCCAGCAGCGCCAGGGCCACGCAAGGAATTCGCCAGCGCTGCGCCAGGCTGCGCAGGTGCTCATGGAACACTTCGGGCAAGCGGCTGAGGCTGCACACCCGCAGTTGCTGGCTTATCTGGCAGGCCAGCAGATGGTTCTGTTCGCGGTCCTGGGCCAGTTGCTGGCCGGCGAGCAAATCGCCGACGTCCTGCACACGCAACACCCAGCCGTCGCTGTTCGGTTCAACCCAGCCACGGGTGTGCAAAACCTGGCCGGCGGTGCCTTGGAAATCCAGGTCCAGGTTCTGATGCTGCCACTCGGCCGGGTTGCCTTCGATGCTCAGGGCACTGCTGGCACATAACAAGGCGCTCAGGTGGGGCCGAGGCTCGCTTAAAGCGCCCGGTGCCAGTTGCGCCCTTAACGCGACGCTGAGTGTCAGGACATGCCCTAGATGATCCAACTGCACCGACAGGCCTTTGCCTGTGCTGGTATGCGGCTCAACGCTTACCGTGCCAGTACGGCCGAGCAGCCTGTCGAAGAGGTTTTCGCCCGGGGTCAAAATTGCAGGCTCGAACGGGCGGACAGGTTGGTTGGCAGCCTGGGGACGGTACCCACGCCCGGCAGCACCAACGCAGGGAAGACCGCATAGAGTTGGCTGGTGGGGTAGGCGATCTCGACGGTCAATGTGTTGGCGCTATAGGTCGCGTTTACGTACTCACGCTTGAATTGGAAGCTGGAGGGGATCCAGCTCAACTGGCTCACCACGGTGTCTTTGGCGCGTTGGGTCAGCTGCGTCCCGTAGGCGTTGCCGGCGCTCGTCGGGTCCACCGCCATGGCCTGGCGCACGGCCTCGGCGGCGGCCTGGTTGAACGACTGCATCAACAGCAGCGGCAGGCTGAAGCTGATCAACCCGTAGAACACCGCAAAGAAAATTCCGAAGACCAAGGCAAATTCGATGGCGGCTGCGCCTTTTTGCAGGCGAGGGAGGCCGGTTTTCATGACTGCGTCTACCCTGACGGCTACTACTTGATATCAGCATAGAATCAATCAGCGAAAAGGGACTTTTTTTACGTGATTCACGGCGTGGTGATACTGATGTGGCTGGGCCTTTGTGCCGTGCAGGACGTGCGCCAGCGGCAGATCGCCAACCCGCTGACCTTGGGCGTGGCCTTAGTGGCGCTGATCTACCTGAACGCCAGCGGCACCACTTGGCTCGGCGCGCCCGCCGCTGACGGCGGTTGGGCATTGGCCCTGGCGCTGCTGTTGACCCTGCCAGGCTACGCCCTGGGACGGTTCGGCGCGGGGGATGTGAAGTTGCTCGCAGCGCTGGGCTTGGCCAGCGAGGTGGACTGCCTGCTGTGGTCGTTGATCGGCGCGGCCTTTGTGCAAGGTGGCTGGGTGCTGGTTCATCAACGGCTTGCGGTGCGCCCACCGGGAACGGCCGCGAACCCGTCAACAAAGCAGCCGTTCGCACCCTGTGTACTGGTGGGGTTTGCACTCTATTGGCTGTGGGCCCATTAGTCGCAGGAACGGCCCGGTGCGGTGTACAGAGTGACAAACTGCGTCTAGGTTTAGGAGGGACAGGCAATCGCCGTAGTCGTCAAATGGATAGGTCGCCCTTAGGTTTGCCAGGCATGGAGTAGCGCGTGAACAGGCTGACATCGGCAGTGAAAGTGCTCGTGGTCGACGATCAACCCCTGATCGTGGAAGAGCTGTGTGAGTTTCTTGAAAGCAGCGGTTATGGCTGCGTCCCCTGTGAATCCAGTCATCATGCGTTGCAGTGTTTTAGCGACGACGTCGAGATCGGCCTGGTGCTGTGCGACCTGCATATGCCGGACATGAACGGCATCGAACTGGTGCAGGCCATGCAGAAAATCGCCGGCAAGCAGCGCGCGTTCGAAGCGATCATGCTCACCGGTCGCGCCGACAAACAGGACGTGATCAAAGCGCTGCGCGCGGGGATCGCGGATTACTACCAGAAACCCATCGACCTCCACGAATTGCTCGAAGGCATCCAGCGCCAGGAAGCCGCCTTGGACGAGCGCCAGAAAGAGCTGCAACTGGGGCACCTGAACCAGAAGTTGCAGTATCTCTCGGCCTCGATCAATGACCTGTACCACGACCTCGACAAGGTGCGACGCGGCCCTGGAAGCACCGAACACGGCGATCTGCCGGTGGAGGGTGCCGCGCCGTTGGCGCTATCGCCGATCCTCGCGCAGTTGTCCCCGCGCCAGGCCGATGTGGCGCGGTTGGTGGGCAAGGGCCAAACCAACTACCAGATCGCCTGTGAGCTGGGGATCACCGAAAACACGGTCAAGCTGTACGTGTCCCAAGTGTTGCGCCTGACCCATATGCACAATCGCACTCAGTTGGCGTTGGCCCTGTCGCCGAACGGGACGGCTCTGCGCCAGCGCGTTACGGCGCACTGACGGCGCTTTATCGGCCGGTGCCGCCGGACGCGGCGGCGCCACTGCCCTGTTCGAAGAACTCCGGGATCGGATGCTTGTTGCTGTCCAGCCAGCGCTGCAATGCCTGCTCATGCTCGGCGGGGCTGCTGCTTTGCGGCGTGGGCGAGGCGGCGTGGCCGTTGACCTGCAACGTCAGCCACTGCTCAGTCTCGGCTTGCTGCGGCGAGGACGGCCCCGGTTCGATAGCTGACGCCGCCAGGGGCAGCAAGGCCAGGCTTAGCAGATGCTGGGTTTTCATGGTGTCGACTCCTAGCGCAGGTTCATCGGCGGTGCGTCGCTGGCGGCCGCTACGTTATGTGCGGCCGTGCTGGAACCCTTGAGCTTTTGCGCACGGGCCTGGGCCTCGGTGACCTGCTCCGGGCTCAGCCCCAATTGGCTGACCACCTTCGCCGCTTGGCCCCAATCGTCTTGGTAGATCAGCAGAGTCACCAGATTGACGGCTGCGAGTGGGTCGTCCTGCTTGAGTTCGATGGCGGTCATAAACTCAAAGCGCGCGTCTTCCAGCCGCTGTTGTTTGAGGTAAACCACGCCCAGGTCATTGCGGATTTTATCGTCGGTGGGCGCCAGCCGCGCAGCCCGTTGCAGGTGGGCCAGGGCCTGGGCTGCATCGCCGTGTGTCGAGGCCAGTTGCCCCAGGCCGTGTTCGCCTTCGGCAGTCATGCAGGTGCCGAGCAGGCTGCGATACAACGGCTCGGCCTCGCTGCGTCCGAGCAAGCGGTAAGCTCGGGCCTTGCGCTGGCGCACCTGGGGCAAGGCATCTGGCAGGTTTTGCAGGTTGGCCAGGCTGGCGTGCAGCTTGCCTTCGTTGGCCAAGTCATCGGCCAGGTTCAGCGCCAGTTCCTGTTCCGAACCGGGCTTGGCGCATTGGCCGGGCGTGGTTAGCGCGGCCCACGGCGATTGACCGTTGCTGGCGCAACCGCCGAGCATCATCACGACCAATGTGGCAATCAGAGCTTTCATCAGGGCTTTCCTCAAAAGTGGCTCAAGGCGCGGGCGATGCCGATAAAGGCCGGGCCGCCGAGTACGATCAGCAAGGCCGGAAACAGAAACACCATCATCACCACCGACATTTTTGCCGACATCTTCGAGATGTATTCCTGCAAACGGGTCAGGCGTCGGTCGTCGAGTAATTGCTTGAGGGCCAGCAGTGATTTCATTGCACCGCCGCCTTGCAGGATCAGTTGCTGGAGGATGGTGCAGGTGTCGTTGAACTCATCCACCGCCAGCAGCCGTGCGGTCTTGCCCAATTCCTCGCCCAGCTCCAGGCCCGAGTCGACGCGGGCCAGAATCAGGCGCAGTTCCTGGGTCAGTTCCGGCAGCAGGCGCTGCCCTTCGGTGCTGAGCACGCGCAGGGCCTGTTCAACCGCCATGCCGGACTCGAACAAAATGCGCAGCAGCGGAATGAAGGTCGAGACCTCCACGGCGATGCGCTGCTGCCGATGCTTGGCGATGGACGCCAGAATGCGCTTGGGCAACAGGTAGCCCAGGCCGAGTGCCACCAGCGGAGCAATCCACGGCGAGGACGTATGTGGGTACAGCAATTGCTGGCCCACCAGCGTCACCCCCAGCAGCACCAGCGGCGTGCCGACCTGGCAGGCGGCGAACATCGAGCGCTGGCTGGCCTTGCGCCAGCCGACACGGTTGAGCAGGGTCTGGGTCTCGGTGTCCAGGGTCACTGAGCGTTGCGCCAGGGGGCTGGTGCCGAGATGGCGCATCAGGTTGCCGAACCGCGCTTCGCGGGTCATCTGGCCGAGCAGACGCTGATTCACCAGGCGCTGGCGGCGGCGCTGTTCCAGCCAGTGGCCGGCCACCAGCACCAACGCCGCAAGAAACATCAGCACGCTCGCCAGCAGGGCCATTTCAGATACTCCGCAACATGCGCCACATCACGAAGCTGCCCGTCAGCTCCATGGCCAGGGCGCCGAACAGCATGTAGCGCCCGGTTTCGTCGTTCCACAGGGTCATCAGGTAGTTCGGGTTGGCCACCATGAAATACCCCACCATGCACACCGGCAGCCCGGCCAGCACATACGCGGTCATGCGCGTCTCGCCGGTCATGGCCTTGAGCTGGCGCGCGCCTTGTTCCTTTTCGCGGATCATCTTGATCAGGTTTTCCAGCAGCTCGCTGGCATTGCCGCCGTAGCGATGGTTGACCTTCAAGCCCAGGGCGAACAGGCGAAATTCATCGCGTTCGTAGAATTGCGCGAAATCATGCACGGACTCCGGCAAGCTCACCCCCAGTTGTACGTTGCGCTGGATACGGCCCATGGCTTGCTTGAGCGGTTCGTCGGACGCCTCGATACCGCCGAGCACCGCATCGGCCAGGGTGCGTCCCGACTTGAGGCTGCGCACGGTGTAATCGAGCAAGGACGGCAGTTGTTCGATCATTCGCGCCACACGGTGCTGATAGCGCCAGGCGATATAGCCGCGCGCGGCCAGTGGCGGCAGCACGATCATCAACAGCAGCCCAGGCCACTCGGCCGCCAGCAGCCCCAACAACGCGCCGAGTGCCCAACCGACCAGCCACAGCCCCAGGCGCTCGCTAGGTTTACCCAGGCCGGCGCGTTGAAACATGCGCTCCAGGCCGACCCAGGCGGCGCGGGTAGGCACCGTCGTGGGCTGGCCTTTGGCAAGCCGTTCCAGCACACGGTCGGTGCTGGCGCGGCGCACGCCATTTTGGAAAAGGCTGTAGGACAGGCCCACCAGAACGATGCAGATCAGCAGCAGGATCGGGCCGGTCATGGTGCGTCTCCTTACAGCGGCAGCGTGATTTCGCGGCGCAGTTTGTCGCCCGCCGGGTTGAGTGCTTCACGGGCGAAGCCGAAGCCGGTGCGGCGGTCGAGGCGAAACAGCGTATTGGTCACGTAGATGTCATCGCGCACACCCACCACTTCCACGACTTCGCTCACGCAGCGTCGACCATCGGGCAGGCGGGTGAGCTGGATCACCACATCCAGCGCCGCGCAGATCATCTGTCGCAGGGTTTTTTCCGCCACCGCGCGACCGGTGAGGCCCACCAGGGTTTCCAGGCGCAGCAGTGCATCCTGGGCGTTGTTGGCGTGCACGGTGCTCATGGACCCGTCGTGACCGGTGTTCATCGCAGTCAGCACATCGAGCACTTCCACGCCGCGGATTTCACCGAGGATGATGCGGTCCGGGCGCATGCGCAGGGCGTTGCGGATCAAATCGCTGGCCTTGACTTCGCCATGCCCCTCGGCATTCGGCGGCCGGGTTTCCAGGCGCACCACATGGGGATGGCCCAGTTGCAGTTCGGCGACATCTTCGATGGTCACCAGGCGTTGATGAGGGTTGATCAATTGGCTGAGGATATTCAGCAACGTGGTCTTGCCGGTGCCGGTGCCGCCGCTGATCAAGATGTTGCACCGCTTGCCCACCGCTTCCTGGAAAAACTCGAAGATGTTCTGGTCGATGGTCTGCATCGCCACCAAGTCGCTGCTCTTGAGCATGTCCTTGCGGAATTTACGGATCGACAGGCATGGGCCGTCCAGCGCAATCGGCGGAATGATCGCATTGACCCGGCTGCCGTCGGGCAAGCGCGCATCGACCATCGGCGACGATTCGTCCAGGCGCCGGCCCAGCGGCGCGAGGATACGCTGCATCACCCGCTCCACATGGTGCGCATCGATAAAGCGCAAGTCGCTCTGATGCAGCAGGCCGTCGCGTTCGATAAAGACCCGGTGCGGCCCGTTGACCAGGATTTCGGTCACCGACGCGTCGCGCAACAGCACTTCCAGCGGCCCGAAGCCGGTCAGTTCGTCAACGATTTCCTCGGCCAGGCGCTCCATTTCATAACGGGAAATCGCCAGGTGCATGCGCGTGATGTATTCCGAAACCTTGTCGATCACCAGTTGCGCCAGGGTTTGGCGCGTGCCTTCCAGCAGGTTTTTGCCCGACTCTTCGATGGCGTCGATGATGTAGCGGTGCAGCACCAGTTTCAGGCCATCGTGATCGTGATGGCCTGGGGTGCCGGCAGCGGGGCCGCCGAAGAGTTTTTCGCCGTTCACCGGGCAGTCCTGCGCAGGCGTTCAAACCAGCGTGTTGACGGTTTTTGCAGACCTTCGGAGCGTCTGGCCAGGCGCTCGCCAAGGGTGCGCAACGCCAGGGTCAGGGGTTCGCGGGGGGCGAGGCTGAACAGGCTCTGGCCCTGATTTTTGGCGTTCATGCGCAGTTCCGCGCTCAGGGGCAGCACCGCGATGCACTCCAGCCCGAAGCTTTTTTCCAGGGTGTCGGTGTCGGGGGGACAGGCTTTGAGGTAGCGGTCCACCAGCAGCTTGGCGTGTTCGAGTTTCATGCCTTTTTCCCGCCACAGGTTCAGCACCGCCAGGTTGCGCCGACAGTCGAGCACGCTCTGGTCGGTGCACCACAGCAGCTTGTCGCAGTGGCTGACAAAGGTACGCAGGGCTTCGCTGTCGGCTTGCCCGGTGAGGTTTACGACGATGTGCTGGAAGTGCTGACGTAGGGCACTGAGCAGCATGTACACCTCGGCGGCGCTGGTCAGTTCCAGCGGCTCGTCATTGCCGGCGTAGGCGAGGATGCGCAGGTTGTCGTCGGCGCGGGCGAAGGCACTGTCGATCAAGGTGGGGTCCAGGCGCCGCAGATGGCGCAGGGCGTCGCCGAAGTTGAAGGTGCTGTCCAGGCCCAGCAGCGCAAGGCTGTCGCCGCGCGGCAGGCCCAGGTCGAGCAACAAGGTTTGCTGCCCACTCTTTTGCACCACCATGGCCAGGTGGCTGGCCAGCAGGGCGCCATCGGCGTTGCCCTGGGTGCCGTAAAGCACCGTAAGGCCTCCCAGGTGAGCGCTCGGCGCGCTGGGCGGCAGGCGTTTGCTCAGGCGGCGCACCAGCCCCGCCACTTCGCTGGAGCGCGAGCCATAGGCGACAAAATCCCGTGCGCCGGCGCGCATCGCGTTGAGCACCAACTGGTTGTCCATGCCGTCGCCCAGGGCGACGATTGCCAGCATCGGCTTGGCTTCCAAAGCGCCCTCGATCAGCGCGGTCTGGGCCACTACATGCTCGCGGTCCAGGCCGATGAACACCAGGTTGGCGAAGGTCACATCCACCAGCGCGAGCAACTCATCCAGGCTGCCCCCACCGGCGCCGACCACTTGGCCGAGGGGCGCGAGGGCTCCTTGCAGCCATTCAAGGTCGATGTTGTTGCGGGTGATCGCCAGGAAGGTCTGGCTCAGGCTATCGCTCATTGGGACAGTCCACTGCTGCGGTCGAAGTGACCGTTTTCCAGAAAAAACAGGCGGTACCAGTTCGGGTCGTAGTTGCGCAGTTTTTCACCGGGCAGAGACGGCAGTTGCGCATTGGCGGCCAGCGGTTGCACCAGATGCGGGGTGACAATCATCAACAACTCCTTTTCTTCGCGACTGGTGGTGGCGTCGCGAAAAAACGCGCCGAGGATCGGGATATCACCCAACCCCGGAAACTTGTTGATAGTGGAACGGTTATTGGTGCTGATCAGGCCGCTGATCACAAAACTTTCGCCATCGGCCAGGGACACGCTGGTGTCGGTGCGGCGCACGGTCAGCGCCGGCACTTGGATGCCCTGGATCTGTACAGCGTTGCTGTAGTCCAGCTCGCTGACTTCCGGCGCGACCTTGAGGCTGATGCGGTTGCGGTCGATCACCGTGGGCGTGAGCGTCAGGCGAATGCCGAACTCCTTGTATTCGATGGAGATGCTGTCGCTGCCAGCGCTTGGCACCGGCACCGGCACTTCGCCGCCCGCGAGAAAACTGGCGCTCTGGCCGCTCATCGCCACCAGGCTAGGGCGCGCCAGGGTGTAGGCAAAACCGCTGCGCTCCAAGGCGTTGATCATGGCCTTGACCCGCCCGCCGCCGAAACCAATGTTAAAGCTGTCGGCGCTCACCGGAAGTTTGAACACACCCTCCGACGGTGACAGCAGGTTGGGGCTGCCGAAGAAAAAGTTGCTGCCGTTGCCGAGCAAGCGGGTACTGGCTTCCTTGAGCTTGCTGCGGCTGACTTCGACAAAGCGGATGTCGGTTTGCACTTGGCTGGGCAGCAGCGGGTCCTGGGACGGCGACAGCGACAGGCTGGTGAGCGCCGAGGTGGCCTTGCCTTTGACGAACACCATGCTCTGGCGCGGCGCGCTGGCGCAGGCGGTCCAGACCATCAGGCTGGTGGCGCCGCTGGCGACGCCGGTGAGCAGAAAGTGGCGGTCGCCGTTGACCCGCACATCGGCAATCTTGGGATCGCCAATCGCCAGGCGGGTGATGGCGACCGGCGATTGCAGTTCCTGTTGCAACCCTTCGCCCACCTCCAGCACGGCGGGCAGTTGGCCCAATGCGCTGCAATTGCCTTGCGCCGCCAGGACAATGCCCGCCGGCAAGCACGTCAGCAGCACGGCCCAGGCCATTTGCGCGAGCGAGGGGGCGTAGCGATGGCTCATTCACTGCATCCTTGCATGGTCACGGGGTTTGTTGAGTGGCTTGGGCGCCACGTATCACTTCGATATCTCGGCGAACGGCAGGGGCGGTGTCGGTCTGCGCGAGACTTTTAGGCGGGCCGATCAGCGCCAGTTGGGTGAATTGGTAAAGGTCGCGATTGGCTTCGGCGAGTTTGCTCGCCGCGTCGCTTTCGCCGGCCCAGTAGCGGCCGAGCAGTTGTTCATCGGCGCTGCGTACGGCCAGGCGCAAAGTGCCGGCTTGTGCCGCAAGCATCAGGCGGCTCAATAGCGGCTCGGGCACCGCCAGCACCACGGTGCGCGCGGCGGCACGGCGTTGGGCGGCCTGCACACGCTCCTCCACGGTAGCCGGCGCCGGCACGGCGGGCTGGCCGTCGTTGGCCAGGCCCAATTGATCGCCGACGCTGAGCAGGCGCAGCGCGGGAATGATGATCTGGGCCGACTGCTCTGCGTTCCCGGTGTCCCGCCCCAGAAACAGCAACACATCCACGTAATCACCGGGGCTCAGTTGCCCGCCCGCACCGATCACCTCGTCCACCGCGACGGCCAGCGCGCGCTCGTCCGGGCGAATCATGCGTGCCAGCGGGCCGCCTTCGCTGAAGCTTTGGTCGTTGAGCCAGGTGCCAGCGCCCAGGGCACGCAACGGTATGCGGCCGATGGCCTGGTCGACTTCCGTGAGGCTACCGGCGGGCACTGTGCGCAGTTTTTCCAGCGCCAGGTCGGCAGCGGTAAGAGGCGCGAATGCTGACACATCATGCACCAGCACCACCACGGGGCGACGGGTCTGGTCTTCGACGGCGGCAGCGGTGCTTTCCACGGAAACCACCGGGGCGGCAACAGGCTCCGGCGTGCGGCTCAACACCAAGCCCCAATACCCGGCGATCAATGCACCGACGAGCAGCAAGCCAGCCAGCGCCATGCTGATACGACTGTTCATGACGGCTCTCCCTTTCCCGTTGCACTGCCTGCCCGTGTATCCAAACGGGTGAAATCGCAACCTGGCTGTGATGAACATCTAACGATTTGGCTATTTGACGGTAGCTCAGCTAGGACGAAACGCCATTACCGTCTGGAAAATTAATCCGTACTTTCCTTATCGCCTTTTAATAACGGCAACACAGCGGCGATAACCTTACGACTAATACTTTGTGATTAATTAGTTCTTACAGTTGTGAGGGGTAGGTTTGTTGTCAATGCTCTAAAGGCATGCCGCGATCAACCGCGCTAGAGCCGTACCGGCTTGCTGTGTCGTATTAGGGAGAAGCCTTATGTTCCTTGACCAGATGTTGAAGCTTTATGTGCAGGCGCAACTTTTCTTCAAGCGCGAAGAGGGGGCGTCAGGTATTGAATACGCCATTATCGTGGCGTTAGTTGCACTGGTAATTGTTGGTGCCGGCGCGGGGCTTGGCGATAAGATCAAATCGATCTTCGACAGTATTGCCACCAAGATGACCACTTAAATAACTTCACGAACTATTCGTGGCCATCATCCTTTAGGCTTTTTGATTTCAGGAATGTCTATGAGCGCCTCTTCGCCAACCCGCCAGCAAATTCTTTTGGTGGACGACGAAGAGGACGCCCTGGTCGAGCTTGCCGAATCCCTCGAAAACGAAGGATTCGAATGTTACACCGCCACCTCCGTCACCTTCGCCTTGCAGGAACTGACCCTGCACCCGGACATCGCCCTGGTGATCACTGACCTGCGTATGCCCGAGGAAAGCGGTATCTCCTTGATCAAGCGCCTGCGCGAACACACGGACCGCTCGCACTTGCCGGTAATCGTTATGTCCGGTCACGCCGAGATGGATGACGTCAGCGACTTGCTGCGCTTGCAAGTGCTGGACCTGTTTCGCAAACCGATCTATCTGGCGCGGCTGGTCGATACGTTGAACAGCCTGTTTCCCAAACACGTCACACGGTTCAAGCCTTGAGCGGCCAACGGTGCTCAGCCGATGGGCTGCCACCTGCCGACCATATGCTCAATCCCGCCCGCACCGTTCAACACCCACTCGCCACTCGAACCGGCGGCGCTGGCCGATAGGTGCACTTCGCTGGGCAGCCGCACCGGTTTTCTGAACTCCACAAACAGTTCGATATTGGCCGCAGGCAGATGCTCAACCAGAGCCGCCAGGCTGCGCGCCTTGTTCCATAAACCATGGGCGATGGCCTGGGGAAACCCGAACAGTCTGGCGGTGAGGGCGCTGAGGTGGATCGGGTTGTAGTCGCCGGACACCCGTGCGTAGCGGCGGCCGATGTCGCTGGGGGCGTTCCAGCGCGTCAGTTCGCTGACCTGGGCGGGCGTGGGCAGAGGCTCATCCTCTGCCGGGCCTGACAGCTTCACGCCTCGGCACAGCATGCGGCTCTCGCCTTCCCACAGCAGGCCGAGGGCGTCCTCGACGGTGGTGATCAGGTCGAACGTCGCGCCTTTGGCGTGTGGCTTGAGGTTCTGTGCGTGCACGCCAATCCACAGTTCGCCCACACCGCCCAAGGGGCGGTGCACGCGGATGCGGTTACTCAAGTGGATCAGCCCGAGTAGGGGAAACGGGAACGCTTTGTCGGTGAGCAATTGCATCTGCACGCCGAAGGCGAGGATATGCGGGTAGGTGGCCGGCAGCATCGGGCTGTCGGCAAAGCCGCACACCTTGCGATAGGCCGCCACCGCCTTGGGATCGACGCTGACCCGGCAGCGCAACCCCAGGTCCGGCAGGCTGGTGCCGCTGATCTTGCGCTTGAGCGCTGCACGCCAATACAGCGGCGGCAGGAACGGTCGGTTGCTTAAGGTCTGCCACTGCATGCTCACGCTCCCAATAGACTTTGCCCACACACCCGTAGGGCTTGCCCGCTGACCGCGCCGGAACCCGGCTGGCCCAGCCACGCCACGGCCTCGGCGACGTCCTGAGGCAAGCCGCCCTGGCCCAACGAACTCATGCGCCGCCCGGCTTCGCGCAGGGCGAAGGGAATATGCGCGGTCATCTGGGTTTCGATAAACCCGGGCGCGACGGCATTGATGCTGATGCCCCGCTGCTTGAGCAGCGGCGCCCAGGCTTCGGCCAGGCCGATCAAACCGGCCTTGCTCGCCGCGTAATTGGTTTGCCCGCGGTTGCCGGCGATGCCGCTGATGGAGGCCAGCAGCACCACGCGGGCGTTGTCGCGCAGGGTGCCGCTGTCGAGCAGGGCTTTGGTCAGTACTTGCGGCGCATTCAGATTGACCGCCAGCACGGCATCCCAATATTCCGGGGTCATATTGGCCAGGGTCTTGTCGCGGGTGATGCCGGCGTTATGCACCAGAATGTCGAGACCCTCGGGCAGATGTTCGATCAACTGCGTGGCGGCGTCTTCGGCGCAGATATCCAGGATGACGGTGCGCGCCTCCAGGCGTGCGGCCAGGGCTTCCAGATCGGCCTTGGCCTGGGGCACATCGAGCAGGATCACCTCGGCGCCGTCGCGGGCCAGGGTTTCGGCGATGGCCGCACCGATGCCACGGGCGGCGCCGGTGACCAGGGCCTTGCGCCGCGCCAGGGGGCGGGTCCAGTCCTCTACCGGGGTGGCGCAGGCTTGCAGGCGAATCACCTGGCCTGAAATGTAGGCGCTCTTCGGCGATAGGAAGAAGCGCAGCGCGCCTTCCAGTTGCGCCTCGGCGCCATCGCCGACATACAGCAACTGCAACACGCCGCCGTTGCGCAGTTCTTTGGCCAGGGAGCGACTGAAGCCTTCCAAGGCGCGCTGGGCACTGGCGGCAAACGGATCGCTGAGGCTTTCCGGGGCGCGGCCGAGGATCACCAAGTGGGCGCTATGGTCGAGATTTTTCAGCAGCGGCTGAAAGAATTCGCGCAGTTGCTTGAGCGAATCGGTGTGCTGCAGGCCGCTGGCGTCGAACACCACCGCTTTGAGCTTGGGGCCATGGCCGGGGATCCATGCGGGGGCTTCCAGCGGTTCGGCGCCATAGCTGTAAATGGCATCGGTGAGTCTGTTGGCGAACGGCAGCACTTGGGCCGCCAGTGCGCCGCCGCCGAGCAGCAAGGCGCCCTCGACCGGCCGCAGGCGCCCGGCCTGCCAGCGTTCCAGGCGTCCCGGCGACGGCAGGCCAATGGCGGCGACCAGGCGCTGGCCGAGGCTGGAGTTGGCGAAGTCGATATAACGGTCAGACATGGAACGCTCTCCGAAGGCTGGGGTTCAAAGGGTTGACCATCCCAGGGTAGCAGTCGTTCGACTAGGCTTATCCTTCCAGGCCACGGCGGCCGGCCCACCACACACAGGGAGCTTTCCATGACTCAATTGCGGCGTGTAGCGATCATTGGCGCAAATCGCATTCCTTTCGCCCGCTCCAATGGCCCCTACGCTACTGCGAGCAACCAGGCGATGCTGACGGCTGCCCTGGAAGGTTTGATCGAACGCTACAACCTGCACGGCTTGCGCCTGGGCGAAGTGGCCGCCGGTGCGGTACTCAAGCATTCGCGGGATTTCAACCTGACCCGTGAATGCGTGCTGGGCTCGCGCCTGTCGCCGCAAACCCCGGCCTACGACATCCAACAAGCCTGCGGCACCGGGCTGGAGGCGGCGCTGCTGGTGGCCAACAAAATCGCTCTAGGCCAGATCGAATGCGGCATTGCCGGCGGCGTGGACACCACTTCCGACGCGCCGATCGGTGTGAATGAGGGGCTGCGCAAGATCCTGCTGCAGGCCAATCGCAGTAAGTCGATGGCGGATAAATTAAAAGTCCTGTTACAACTTCGTCCCCATCACCTCAAACCTGAACTGCCGCGCAATGGCGAACCGCGTACTGGCCTGTCCATGGGCCAGCACTGCGAGCTGATGGCCCAGACCTGGCAGATCCCCCGGGCCGAACAGGACCAACTTGCCCTTGAGAGCCATCAGAAAATGGCCGCCGCCTACGCCGAAGGCTGGCACGACGATCTGATCACGCCGTTTTTGGGCCTGACCCGCGACAACAACCTGCGCTCCGATCTGACACTGGAGAAACTCGCCGCCCTCAAACCGGCCTTTGAACGCAGCGAGAAGGGCACCCTCACCGCAGGCAATTCCACGCCGCTGACCGACGGCGCCTCCCTGGTGCTACTGGGCAGTGAGGCATGGGCTCAGGAACGGGGCTTGCCGATCCTGGCTTACCTGCGCGATGGCGAAGCGGCCGCGGTGGATTTCGTCAACGGCGCCGAAGGCTTGCTGATGGCGCCGGTGTATGCGGTTCCGCGCCTGCTGGCCAGGAACGGTCTGACGCTGCAGGACTTCGATTACTACGAGATCCACGAAGCCTTCGCCGCCCAAGTGTTGTGCACACTCAGGGCCTGGGAAGATGCCGATTACTGCAAGACCCGCCTGGGCCTCGACGCGCCGTTGGGCGCCATCGACCGCAGCCGGCTCAATGTCAAAGGCAGCTCCCTGGCGGCGGGGCATCCGTTTGCCGCCACCGGCGGGCGCATTGTTGCCAACTTGGCCAAGTTGTTGGAGACGGCGGGCAAGGGCCGTGGGCTGATCTCAATCTGCGCCGCCGGCGGGCAAGGGGTGACCGCAATCATTGAGCGTTAACGGCGCCCCGGAATTGGCCTATTGGTTGCATTCTTAAACGGGCAAAGATCAGTCGCCTCTCCCACCCGCGAGCCGATTGCCGTATAACGAGTGCCATACGCGTATTTGGTAACAAAGGACCCACAATAAAAGCTGATGAAGACTCCTAAACGCATTGAACCCCTGATCGAAGACGGTCTGGTCGACGAAGTGCTGCGCCCACTCATGAGTGGGAAAGAAGCAGCTGTTTATGTGGTGCGCTGCGGCAACGAATTGCGTTGCGCCAAGGTTTACAAGGAGGCGAACAAACGAAGTTTTCGTCAGGCATCCGAATACCAGGAAGGCCGTAAAGTCCGTAACAGCCGCCAGGCCCGCGCCATGGCCAAGGGCTCAAAGTTCGGCAAGAAGGAAACCGAAGACGCCTGGCAGAACGCCGAAGTCGCGGCGTTGTTCCGCTTGGCCGGTGCCGGTGTGCGCGTGCCGCAGCCGTATGACTTCCTCGAAGGCGTGCTGCTGATGGAGCTGGTGGCCGATGAGTATGGCGATGCCGCCCCGCGTCTGAACGACGTAGTGCTGGAGCCGGATCAGGCCCGCGAGTACCACGCTTTCCTGATTTCCCAGATCGTGCTGATGCTGTGTACCGGCCTGGTGCATGGTGACCTGTCCGAGTTCAACGTGCTGCTCACGCCGACCGGCCCGGTAATCATCGACTTGCCCCAGGCGGTGGATGCGGCGGGCAACAACCACGCATTCAGCATGCTGGAGCGGGATGTGGGCAACATGGCTTCCTACTTCGGGCGCTTCGCCCCGGAGTTGAAAAAGACCAAGTACGCCAAGGAAATGTGGGCGTTGTATGAGGCCGGCACCTTGCACCCTGGCAGCGTCTTGACCGGTGAATTCGACGAGCCGGAAGAACTGGCGGACGTGGGGGGTGTGATCCGCGAGATCGAAGCGGCGCGGCTCGATGAAGAGCGTCGCCAGGCGATTCGGGCGGCGGATGATGCGCCGTCGAGCAAAGTCCCCGACGAACCGCCACCGCCGCCTTGGATGCAATAGTCTTCGGCTGCATGCAGATCAACAGGTGGGAGGGGCGGTGCGACGATTCGACTTGCCCCCGGTGGCACACAGCTTCGGTCGAAAACATAACCTGAGAAAGTGAGATTTTTTGTGATGAGCAGGCTTGCCCTGCGCTGGGCTGCGAAGCGGCCCTAAAACCTGACAACCGGTTTGGCCTGATACGCCGCAGTGTGCGGAGAGGGGGCCGCTTCGCGCCCCAGCGCAGGGCAAGCCTGCTCACCAAAGCGTTATGTGTCCGCCTTTAAAACTAGAAGATATCTATGCCCCGATGGCAGCGTTTCAGTCACCGCAACGGCTGGCTGATCCACCGCTGTCGGGCAAGCTCTCTCCCACATTGGTTTTGCGTATGGCCTTAGGAGCAGCAAGAGCCGGACGCCAGCTCCTTGAGGATCGGGCAATCGGGCCGATCATCGCCTTGGCAGTGTTCCACCAGGTCCTGCAAGGTGTCGCGCAGTTGGCCCAGTTCCAGGATCTTCTGATTCAACTCGTCGATATGCTGGCGCGCCAAGGCTTTTACGTCGGCGCTGGCGCGGTGGCGGTCTTGCCACAGGGCCAGCAGTTTGCCGACCTCTTCCAGTGAAAACCCCAGATCCCGCGAGCGTTTGATAAACGCCAACGTATGCAGGTCCTCCGCGCCGTACACGCGGTAGCCGCTGTCGGTGCGGTGAGCCGCTTTCAGCAGACCGATGGATTCGTAATAGCGAATCATCTTGGCGCTGAGGCCGCTCTGACGGGCGGCTTGGCCGATGTTCATGGGTGTCGATCCTCCAAATCCTTGGGTTTCCAGGTTTTCAACAGCAAGGCATTGCTCACTACGCTGACGCTGGACAACGCCATCGCCGCGCCCGCCAACACTGGGTTGAGCAGGCCGAAGGCCGCCAGGGGAATGCCAATCAAGTTATACACAAAGGCCCAGAACAGGTTCTGGCGGATCTTGGCGTAGGTCTTGCGGCTGATCTCCAGCGCGGCCGGCACCAGGCGCGGATCGCCGCGCATTAGGGTAATGCCGGCGGCATGCATGGCCACATCGGTGCCGCCGCCCATGGCGATGCCGATATCGGCGGCCGCCAGGGCCGGGGCGTCATTGATGCCGTCGCCGACCATCGCCACCACGCCGGTTTTTTTCAGCGCGGCGACGGTGGCGGCTTTGTCGGCGGGCAGCACTTCGGCATGCACATCGTCGATGCCCAGCGCCTGCGCCACCACCTGTGCACTGCCGCGATTGTCGCCGGTGAGCAGATGGCTGCTGATGCCTTGAGCCGTGAGCTGCCCCACGGCCTGCAACGCACCGGGCTTGAGGGTGTCGCCAAATGCGAACAGCCCCAGCACCCGCGGTTGTGCGCCTTGCTCGATCAACCAGGACAACGTGCGACCTTCGGCCTCCCAGGTCTGAGCGGTTTGCGTCAGATCGCCAGGGTTCAGGCCGCTGTCTTCCAGCAGGCGGCGATTGCCCAAGGCCAGTGGCCGGCCATCGAGGGTGCCGGCGATACCGCGCCCGGTCAGGGATTGGCTGGCACTGACATCGGCAACATTCAGCCCCTGTTCGGCGCAGGCTTCCAGCACTGCGTTGGCCAATGGGTGCTCGCTGCCGCGTTGCAGCGCGCCGGCTTGTTGCAACAGTTGGGCTTGATTGCCATCCACCGCGATCATATGCGCGATTTTGGGCGTGCCGGAGGTGAGGGTGCCGGTCTTGTCGAACACTACGGCGCTGACTTCATGGGCACGTTCCAAGGCTTCGGCGTCCTTGATCAGAATGCCGTGTCGCGCGGCGACGCCGGTGCCGGCCATGATCGCGGTCGGCGTGGCCAGGCCCAGGGCGCACGGGCAGGCGATAACCAGCACCGCGACCGCATTGATGATGGCGGTTTCCAACGGCGCGCCGTACAGCCACCAGCCCACCAGCGTGATCAGCGCCAACACCAGCACGGTCGGCACAAACACCTGGCTGACTTTGTCCACCAGTTTCTGGATCGGCGCCTTGGCGGCCTGGGCGTCTTCTACCAAACGGATGATCCGCGCCAGGACGCTCTCGGCGCCCAGCGCGGTGGTGCGCACCAACAGGCGGCCTTCACCGTTGATGGCGCCGCCGGTGACCTTATCGCCCGGTTGTTTCGGCACGGGCAAGCTCTCGCCGCTGATCAGGGCTTCGTCGGCATGGCTCTGGCCTTCGATCACTTCACCGTCCACCGGGAAGCGTTCGCCGGGTTTGACGCTGACCACATCGTCGAGGGACAGGGCGTTGATCGCCACCTCTTGTTCATGGCCATCGCGCACGCGGGTGGCACGCTCGGGGCGCAAGGCTTCCAGGGCGCGGATGGCGCTGGCGGTCTGGCGCTTGGCGCGGCTTTCCAGGTATTTGCCCAGCAGGATCAGGGCGATCACCACTGCGGAGGCTTCGAAATACAGGTGGGGCATGCTGCCGGCGGGGGCGTTGAGCCATTCGTACAGGCTCAGGCCGTAACCGGCGCTGGTGCCGATGGCCACCAGCAAATCCATGTTGCCCGCCCCGGCGCGCACGGCTTTCCAGGCGGCCACGTAAAAGCGCGCGCCGAGGATAAATTGCACCGGGGTGGCCAGGGCGAATTGCACCCAGGCCGGTAGCATCCAATGCAGGCCGAACGGCTGCACCAGCATCGGCAGCACCAGGGGCAGCGCCAGCACGATGGCCAACAGCAAGGCCCAGCGCTCGCGGTGCAGGCGCTGGGCTTGATCGGCGGCGGTGCGGGTTTCGGTCTGCGGCAGGCTGGCGCTGTAACCGGCCTTGTCGACGGCGGCGATCAGCACGCTGGGGTCCATCTGGCCGAGGACTTCGACGTGGGCACGTTCATTGGCCAGGTTGACGCTGACCCTCTGCACCCCCGGCACCTTGCCCAGCGCGCGCTCGACACGCCCGGCGCAACTGGCGCAGGTCATACCGCCGATGGGCAGGTCAAAGGTGGTGGTTCCATTCATGGGGCAATCCTCCAAGAGAAGTGGCCCCTAGGATCAACCTTGTCCTGTGGGTAAGGTCAAGTGCCTTCAGTATTCCAATGCGGCAGGCTTGAGGTACATGCCGTCCGGGCCTTGGGCGATCCGCAGTTTGCGTACGTCACCGGCCTTCAATGTGATGTTCTGCGCCGGCGGTGCCAGCAGACCCGGCAAGCAGCCCGGCGCCTGGCCCGGCAGCAACTTGAGGCGCAACGACAGGTTACCCGCCGGCAAGTTGAACGAGGTGGACTGCTCTTGGAACAGCCGGCCGGCCAACTGGTCGTTGAGGTACAGGCCAATCTCGCAATTGGTCGGCACTTCCAGGCGTTCCCGGGAAATGATCAGCACCGCATAGTCTTCTGCGGCCAGGGCCTGGGGCGCGGCGGCAGACAAGCTCATCAGGCCCACAAGGCCAAAAAACGACCAGCGCATGGCGAGTACTCCGTGGTTCACAGCTTGAGAAAGTTGAAGCTTGGCCGACGTGGCCGCCGAATACCAGCCCGGCCGATTTCTCAGGAACTTGACCTTGCCATCGTGGCAAGGTCGAGACTGGGTCCAACCTCATCAAAGGAGTCATGTCATGCAAGTATTCACTGTGGAAGGAATGACCTGCGGCCATTGCGTCAAAGCGGTGACCCAAGCGGTACAGAGCCAGGACCCGACAGCCGAAGTGAAGGTGGACCTGGCGGCGAAGCAGGTCAGCGTGCAGAGCCAACTGAGCCGTGAAGCGATTGCCGGGCTGATCAAGGAGGAAGGCTACAGCGTCGTCTGAAATTTAATAGTTAGCGAGCTATCGTAATGTTCAAGGCACCCAAGCACGGCTAGACTGTCGGGCTGCCGACTCACTTGGGTGCCTGATGAACCTTCGCATAATTCTGATCCTGGGTGCCCTGAGCGCCTTCGCTCCACTGGCGATCGATTTTTACTTGCCGGGTTTTCCGGCGATGGCCACCGCGTTTGCCACCGATGAAAAACATATCCAGCTGACCTTGGCGGTGTATTTCGCCGGCCTGGCTATCGGCCAATTGATCTACGGCCCCCTGGCAGACCGTTTCGGTCGGCGCGGGCCGCTGCTCAGCGGCGTGACCCTGTTTACCTTGGCCTCCTTCGCCTGTGCCTTTGCGCCGTCCCTGGAATGGCTGATCGGCGCGCGCTTTGTGCAAGCCCTGGGTGGCTGCGCGGGCATGGTGATTTCCCGCGCGGTGGTCAGCGACAAATGCGATGCCGTGGGCTCGGCCAAAGTGTTCTCCCAACTGATGCTGGTGACCGGCCTGGCGCCGATCCTCGCGCCGCTGGCCGGTGGCTTGATGGTGGGGTTGTGGGGCTGGCAGTCGATCTTCCTGGCGTTGTCGATCTTCAGCGTGATGGCAGCGGTCGCCGTGGCAGTGGGGTTGCCGGAAACTTTCCCGGCCCATCAACCGCGCCAACCGTTGTCCGGCTCGCTGCGTCGTTATCTGGGGTTGCTGTCGGACCGGGTCTACCTCGGCTATGCCCTCACCGGTGCGCTGTCGATTGCCGGAATGTTTGCCTACATCGCCGGTTCACCTTTCGTATTTATCAAACTCTACGGCGTGCCAGCCGAGCATTACGGCTGGGTGTTCGGCTCCAACGCCGCCGGTTTTATCCTGGTGGCTCAGCTCAATGCCCGACTGTTAGCCAAACGTGGCCCGGCATTTTTGCTGTCGCGCACAGTGTGGGTGTACGTGGCGGCGGCGCTGACGCTGCTGGGAGTGGCCGCGCTGCGCACCCAAGCGTTGTGGCCTCTGCTGATACCGCTCTTTATCTGTATCGCCAGCCTGGGTTGCATCCTGCCTAACACCTCGGCCTGTGCTATGGCAGGCCAGGGTGCGCGGGCCGGTAGTGCTTCGGCATTGCTCGGTTGTATTCAGTTCGGCGTGGCGGCGGGGGCGGCGTCGTTGGTGGGGGCGTTGCACGATGGCACAGCGATGCCGATGGCGATGGTCATCAGCTTGTGCGGGCTATTGGCGGTGACAGTGGCCATGTCGACCTTGCGCCTGCAACGGGCCAGGGCCGTGCAGGCGCAGGGCTGACCGAGGGGGTCAGCCAGCGGCGGCGCGCTGCTGGTTGACCTGGAAATTGTGCGGCGCCTGAATGCGCGCTTGCAGGGTCTCGGCAAAGGCGCGGGCCTCGGCTTCACTGCGGAAGGTAATGGTTTTCTGGTCCAAACGAACCTCCCATTGAGATTTTGCTAACGCTTTTATCAGGATCTTCATTGCTGACTTCCTCACGTAAAAGAATCGTGGCAAAGGCGGCCAATATAAACCCGAATGCGCTCGCAAATATGACAAAGGTCAACTGTCTGACTAGCGGCGTCGTCCTTCACTCACACGAGTAACAGACGACGCCTACAGACCTGTTTCAGAAACCTTCCAGCACGATCTTGCCTTTGGCCTTGCCGCTCTCCAGCAGCGCGTGAGCCCGACGCAGATTGGCCGCGTTGATCGCACCGAAGTGCTCGCCCACGGTGGTTTCCAGGGTGCCGGCGTCGATCAGTTCAGCCACGCGATTGAGCAGGTGGTGTTGTTCGATCATGTCCGGCGTCTCGAACATCGAGCGGGTGTACATAAACTCCCAATGCAGCGACAGGCTCTTGCGCTTGAGCTTGCTGACGTCCAGTGCCTTGGGGTCGTCGATCAGCGCGAGCTTGCCCTGAGGTTGCAGCGCTTCGACCAACTGATCCAGGTGGTGCTCGGTCTGGGTCAGGCTGGCGACATGGGTCACCTGCGCTTCGCCGGCCTGTTGCAAGGCTTGGCTCAGCGGCTGGCTGTGGTCGATCACCCGATGGGCGCCCAGTGCCTTGGCCCATGCTTGGGTTTCCGGGCGCGACGCGGTGCCGATCACCTTCAATGCCGTCAGTTGCCGGGCCAGTTGGGTGAGGATCGAACCCACACCGCCGGCGGCGCCGACGATCAGCAGGCTCTGGCCTTCATCTTCCTTGCCCTCGCGTATCTGCAGGCGCTCGAACAGCAGTTCCCAGGCCGTGATAGCGGTCAGCGGCAGCGCGGCGGCTTCGGCAAAGTTCAGGCTCTTGGGCATATGCCCGACGATGCGTTCGTCCACCGTGTGCAGTTCGCTGTTGCCGCCCGGGCGGGTCAGGGAGCCGGCGTAGAACACCTTGTCGCCAGCCTTGAACAGGGTCACGTCGCTGCCGACCGCCTTGACCACCCCGGCGACGTCCCAGCCCAGCACCTTGGCAGCGCCGTGTTCGGGGGCGACGTTCTGGCGCACTTTGGTGTCCACCGGGTTGACCGAGATGGCTTTGACTTCCACCAGCAGGTCGCGTGGGCCGGCGACGGGGGCCGGTAGTTCGATGTCTTGCAGGGACAGAGGGTCGTTGATGGGCAGTGATGCGTAGTAGGCAATGGCTTTCATGGAGGCTCCGGAAAATAGCGGTGATCAGGCAAGAAAATTCAGGCGTTTGAGTTCGAAATGTTCGAGTACCTGCGCCGCCTCGGCGCGGAAGTGCTGGATATGCGCACTCTGGTCGTGGGCCGCCAGGGCTGCGTCGTCGCGCCAGCGTTCGAGCATGTAGAAGGTCTCGGGGTGTTGCTGGTCCTGATGCAGGTCGTACTGCTCGCAGCCGTCTTCACGGCGTGTGGGTTCAAGCAGACCGCGCAGCAGGGTTTCCAGGGCGGCCTGTTGGCCAGGTTTGGCGATCAGCGTGGCGATGACATTAAAGGCAGCGGACATAAGCGACTCCTGGCACGTTAAACACGGGGTGGGCAGATGATTGGCTATTTCCCGCCATCATAAAAGCGGCTAAAACAGAGGGCTGTTTCAACGGAATTTTGATAATGCTGCGCTTCGATGATTTGCAATTGTTTGTACGTGCGGCGGACTTGGGCAGCCTGTCGGCAGCGGCGCGGGTGATGGACCTGTCGCCGGCGGTGGCCAGTGCGGCGCTCAAGCGCATTGAGCAGCAGTTGGGCGCGCGTTTGCTGGCGCGCTCCACTCGCAGCCTGCGCTTGACCGCCGAGGGTGAGGGGTTCCTGGAGTATGCCCGAGCTGCGTTGGGTTCCTTGGATGAGGGCCGGCGCTTGCTGGCCAGCGGTCAGGACCATGTCAGCGGCGTGCTGCAACTCTCGGCACCGTCGGACTTTGGCCGTAACCAATTACTGCCCTGGCTGGATGAGTTCCAGCGTGAACATCCACAGCTCAACGTGCGCCTGTTGTTGGGCGATCGAATCGCCGACCTGTTTCGCCAACCGGTGGATATCGCCCTGCGCTACGGCGAACCCGAGGACTCCAGCCTGGTGGCGCTGCCCGTGGCGCCGAGCAACGTGCGTGTGCTATGCGCCGCCCCCAGTTATTTGGCGCGTCACGGCGAACCCCGTCACCTGGAACAACTGGCTCAGCACAATTGCCTGTTGTACATGCTCGGTAGCCGCGTGCATGACCATTGGGCGTTTCGCGACGGTAAGCGCGACATCAGTCTGACGGTCAGCGGCGACCGTTTCAGCGACGACGCCGATGTGGTGCGGCGCTGGGCGGTGGCCGGCGTGGGCATTGCCTACAAATCCTGGCTGGATGTGAGCACCGACGTGCTCGCCGGGCGCCTGCGCTTGATCCTCCCAGAGCTGCGCGGCGAGCCCACACCGCTCAATCTGCTGTGTGCCCATCGGGCGCAATTGAGCAAACCCGTCAACTTGCTGCGGGACATGCTGGTCACCCGTTGTGCGAACTTGACCGCGCAAATGCCGGAGCCAGCAGGGGCTGGGCAATAGCCTCCACCACAGCCAGAAATTTCACTCATGTTCTGTCCCTATTCGCGCTGTCAGACGCCGCGGAACCGGCCCATGGCGCACCTATACTTTGGCGCCAACCGCAGCAGAAAAGTGATTTAACAGGGAGTGAACCGATGGAAGCAGCACCTTGTATCAGTCAGATCGCCGGCTTGCTCGCCGAGCCGAAACGCGCCGCCATGCTCTGGGTTTTGATGGACGGCTCCGCTAAGACTTCAGAAGAACTCGCCAGCCTGACCGGGCTCTCGCCAGCGTCGGCCAATGCGCATTTGGCGCGGCTCACCGGCAGTGGCTTGCTACGGGCCGAGGCGCGGCGCGGCAAGCGTCTGTTTCGGGTGGCCGCCGCCGATGTCAGCCTCGCCATCGATGCGTTGGCCAGTACCACCCTGGCCAGTGCCGCTCGTGCTGCGCCCTGTTCGCCGGAACCGACGCTGTTGGCGCCGCCGTCACTGCGTCGGGCGCGACTGTGTCACGGCCATCTCGGCGGCGAGCTGGCGGCGGGGCTGTACGAGCGCATGATGGCGGCGAGGTGGATCGAGCGTTATGAACAACGCACCGATGTCACCGTCAAGGGGGCCCAGCAACTGGCGAACTTGGGCATTTTCACCCAGGCACTGAGCTCGCCGCTGACCTGCGATTGTTTCGACTGGAGCCAGCAGCATCCGCACTTGGGCGGCGCGCTGGGGGCGGGGTTGCTGCAATTGTTTCTGCAATCGAACTGGGTCAGCCTGATCAATGATTCCCAAGCGCTACAGGTCAGTGACATCGGGCAGCAGGAAATCGCCCGCCTGGCCGCTTCTGAATAGTCGTGGCGTCGTTGAGAGTTTTAATCAGGTCGCATCCAGCAAAAATCTGGAAAAAGCATGCCGCACACTCGTCTTCGGGCTTTTCTTACTGGGGGTGTGGCATGGGTATGCAAGGTTTTAGTGCAGCGGAACGCCTCGAACGGTTACCCATCAGCGGTTACCACCGAGTGATTTTTATCATCATTGCCTTGGCGTTTTTTTTCGACTCCATGGATCTGGCGATGATGACGTTTCTGTTGGGCTCGATCAAAACCGAGTTCGGGCTGAGCACCGCCCAGGCGGGTTTGCTCGCCAGTTCGAGTTTTTTCGGCATGGTGGTGGGGGCGTCGTTGTCCGGGATGCTCGCCGATCGCTTCGGGCGTAAGCCGGTGTTTCAGTGGAGCATCGTGCTGTGGGGCTTGGCCAGCTATCTGTGTTCCACGGCGCAGACCGTGGAGACATTGACGCTGTTTCGTATCCTGCTGGGGATCGGCATGGGCATGGAGTTTCCGATTGCGCAATCGATGCTGTCTGAGCTGATCCCGGCCAAGGCGCGCGGGCGCTATATCGCGTTGATGGATGGTTTCTGGCCGCTGGGCTTTGTGGCGGCGGGGGTGCTGTCGTATTTCCTGCTGCCGGTGATCGGCTGGCGTGACATCTTCCTGGTGTTGGCGGTGCCTGCGGTGTTTGTGTTGGCGATCCGTTTTTTCATCCCCGAATCGCCGCGCTGGCTGGAACAGGCCGGCCGCCATGACGCAGCGGACAACGTGCTGATTGGGATCGAGAACAAAGTGCGTACCTCCCTGGGCCGCACCGACTTGCCGGAACCGATTCGCCTGCCACGGGTGCAGAGCGTACCGGGGAATTTCTTTTCGGCATTCCAGCAATTGTGGTCCGCGCAGTATCGCCAGCGCACGCTGATGATCTGGAGCGTCTGGTTCTTTGCCCTGCTCGGTTTCTACGGGCTGACTTCGTGGCTGAGCGCGCTGTTGCAGCAGTCCGGTTTCGCGGTGACCCAATCGGTGTACTACACGGTGATCATTTCCCTGGGCGGGATCCCCGGCTTTTTGATGGCGGCCTGGTTGGTCGAGCGCTGGGGGCGTAAACCGGTGTGTGTGGTGACATTGCTCGGTGGCGGCTTGATGGCGTTTCTGTATGGGCAGAGTGCGGTGTTTGGCGGCAATGTCGGCTTGCTGATCACCACGGGGCTGTTGATGCAGTTCTTTTTGTTTGGCATGTGGGCGGTGCTCTACACCTACACGCCGGAGTTGTACCCCACGTCGGCGCGGGCGACCGGGTCCGGGTTTGCCTCGGCGATTGGCCGGGTCGGTTCGTTGCTGGGGCCGTTGGTGACCGGGCTGGTGTTTCCGGTGACCGGGCAGGGCGGAGTATTTGCCTTGGGCGCGCTGTGTTTTGCGGTGGCGGCGCTGGTGGTGTGGGTATTTGGGATGGAAACCAAGGGCAAAACGTTGGAAGAGTTGGCCGAAGCCTGAAAACCGCTGCGCAAAAGAAGGGAGGGTGCAAGCACCCTCCCTTTTTTCGTTACGGCTTGATCAAGCGCGCATCCAGGCTGTTCTGGGCCAGGCGTTTGGCCTGGTCCTGGGTCATGCCCAGTGATTCATACAGCGCATAGAAATTTTCGGTGACATAACCGCCGAAGTACGCCGGATCATCCGAATTCACCGTCACCTTCACGCCCCGCTCAAGCATGTCGAGGATGTTGTGCTGGGCCATGTCATCGAACACGCAGAGCTTGGTGTTGGACAACGGGCACACGGTGAGCGGAATTTGCTCGTCGATGATGCGCTGCATCAGGCGCTCGTCTTCGATGGCGCGCACGCCGTGGTCGATACGCTGGATTTTCAGCAGGTCGAGTGCTTCCCAGATGTATTCCGGTGGGCCTTCTTCGCCGGCGTGGGCCACGGTGAGGAAGCCTTCATGCCGTGCGCGATCGAACACGCGTTGGAACTTGCTCGGCGGGTGGCCCATTTCCGAGCTGTCCAGGCCAACGGCGACGAACGCATCGCGGAACGGCAGGGCCTGGTCCAGGGTTTTCTCGGCTTCTGCTTCACTCAGGTGGCGCAGGAAGCTGAGGATCAAACCGCTGGTGATACCCAATTGCTGCTCGCCATCTTTGAGCGCGGCGGCGATGCCGTTCAGCACCACTTCGAACGGGATGCCGCGGTCGGTATGGGTTTGCGGGTCGAAGAACGGCTCGGTGTGGATCACGTTCTGGGCTTTACAGCGCAGCAGGTAGGCCCAGGTAAGGTCGTAAAAATCCTGGGAGGTGCGCAGCACATCGGCGCCCTGGTAGTACAGGTCGAGAAATTCTTGCAGGTTATTGAAGGCGTAGGCCTTGCGCAGGGTGTCGACGTCGTTCCACGGCAGCGCGATTTTATTGCGCTCGGCCAGGGCAAACAGCAGCTCAGGCTCCAGCGAACCCTCCAGGTGCAGGTGCAGTTCGGCCTTGGGCAGGGCGTTGAGCCAATCGTACATGTCTAAATTCTCATCAGGTGCAATCGCCGCATTCTACAGGCCATGGCTGAAATAATCGGCAAAACCTGACCAGCAGGAGAGTATTCGTTTTATTCGCGCAAGGGCGACGTGAACTAAGGTGTAACGAAACGTTAGCGGCGTGGCGCAGTCTGTACCCCATCAATGACTGATTTGCCGCATTAAAAGGCCCGGAATGCTCACATCCCTCAAGCAAGAAAAATTTATGCTGCTGGCGCTGATTGCCGCCATCGCCGCCTACCCGTTGGAGCATTGGATGCTGCACAGCGGGCAAATGGTGGCGTTGCTCGCGGGGTTGGCGCTGATCGCGTTTATCGTGATGGCGTCGATGCGTGTAGCTCACCACGCCGAGCAACTGGCGGAAAAAGTCGGCGACCCCTACGGCACCATGATCCTGACCCTCGCGGCCGTGCTGGTGGAGGTGGTGATCCTGGCGATCATGATGAGTAACGAACCTTCACCGACCCTGGTGCGCGACACCATTTACTCGGCGGTGATGCTCGACATCAACGGCATCCTTGGCCTTGCCGCGCTGATGGGCGGGATCAAGCATGGCGAACAGTCCTACAACGACGATTCGGCGCGGACCTACAGCGTGATGATCCTCACCGCCATGGGCGTGTCGATGGTGGTGCCGGAATTTATCCCCAAGGGCGATTGGAAAATTTACTCGGCCTTCACCATCGGCGCGATGGTGGTGCTGTACACCTTGTTCCTGAGGATGCAGGTGGGGCCGCACAGTTACTTCTTCAGTTACAGCTACCCGGAAAAACGCCGTAAGCAGTTGCCGGCAGACGCGGAAGCGCCGCCGGTCAGCCTGGCGTTTTCCATTGGCACTTTGGTGTTCGGTGTGGTGGTGATTGGTGCGTTGGCAGAGGTCATGTCCAAGACTCTCGACCTTGGCCTGGAAGGCACGGGCGCGCCGCCGGTAGTGACGGCGATTGTGGTGGCGGCGATTTCGGCGGCGCCGGAAATACTGACGGCATTGCGCGCCGCGTTGGCCAACCGTATGCAGTCGGTGGTCAACATCGCGTTGGGTGCTTCGTTGTCAACAGTGATCCTGACCGTGCCGGTGATGGAGGCCATGGCGCTCTACACCGGCCAGCCGTTCCAGATGGCAATGACCCCCGTGCAAACCGTGATGGTGTTTATCACGCTGATCGTCAGCGCGATCAACCTCAACGATGGCGAAACAAACGCCATCGAAGGGATGACCCACTTTGTGCTGTTTGCGACGTTTATCATGTTGTCGCTGCTGGGCCTGTAAGCGCAGCAGCGTAAGGTGGGTGAGGACGCCGGGATCAGCTCCCGGCGATCAACGCCCGCGCCGCCTGGCTGTGATCGGCAATCAGGCCTTTCAGATCCAGGCCTTCTACCTGCCCGTCGATGACTCGCCACTGCCCGCCGACCATCACCCGATCCGCTCGGTCCGCGCCGCACAGCAGCAGCGCCGATATCGGGTCATGGCTGCCGGAAAAGCGCAGCTCATCCAGCTTGAACAGCGCCAGGTCGGCTTGTTTGCCAGCGGCCAACTCGCCGATATCCGTACGCCCCAATAACTGCGCCGAGCCTTTAGTGGCCCAGCCGAGCACGCCTTCGGGGGTGATGTGCTGCGCGCCATAACGCAAGCGCTGGATATACAGGGCCTGGCGCGCTTCGAGGATCATGTTCGACGCGTCGTTGGAGGCCGAGCCGTCCACGCCCAGGCCGATTGGCGCGCCGGCGGCGATCAGGTCCAGGGTCGGACAAATGCCCGAGGCCAAGCGCATATTGGAGCTTGGGCAGTGACAGATACCGGTACCGGCCTCGCCCAGGCGCGCGATTTCATTCGGGTTGAAGTGAATGCCGTGGGCCAGCCAGGTGCGCGGGCCGAGCCAGCCGACGCTGTCGAGGTAGTCCACCGTGCGCAGGCCGAAGCGCTGCAGGCAGAAGTCTTCTTCGTCGAGGGTTTCGGCCAGATGGGTGTGCAGGCGCACATCGAGTTGAGTGGCCAATTCGGCACTGGCGCGCATGATTTCCGGCGTGACTGAAAACGGCGAGCAGGGTGCCAGGGCGATCTGGATCTGTGCGCCGTCGCCGCGCTGGTGGTAGGCGCGGATCAGGCGCTGGCTGTCGTCCAGGATCACCTGGCCTTGCTGCACGGTTTGCTGCGGTGGCAGGCCGCCATCGGCTTCGCCCAAGCTCATGGAGCCGCGGGTGAGCATGGCGCGCATGCCCAGTTCGCGCACGCTGTCCACTTGCACATCGATGGCGTGTTCCAGGCCGTCGGGGAACAAATAGTGATGGTCGGCCGCAGTGGTGCAGCCGGACAGCAACAGCTCGGCCAATGCCACTTTACTGGCCAGGGCGAGTTTTTCCGGGGTCAGCCGCGCCCATACCGGGTAAAGGGTTTTCAGCCACGGAAACAACGGCTGATTGACTACCGGCGCCCAGGCACGGGTGAGGGTCTGATAGAAGTGATGGTGTGTGTTGATCAGGCCCGGCAGGACCACATGTTCACGGGCATCGAAGACCTGTTCGCAAGGTTGCGCAGGGACTTGGCCAGCCGCCAGTACTTCGGCGATCACACCGTCTTGCAGCACCAGGCCGCCACGGGCATCAAGGCCATTGGCAGTAAAAATCGCGAGGGGAGTTTTTAACCAGATACGGGTCGCAGGCATTGGCCGGCTCCTCTGAATGATGGGTTCAGGTTTGCCAGCTCAGTGTTGCCCTGTCTGCTGATCCAGGGTCGCCGGTGGGGGCGAGGGGCTAGATTACGTGGAGTTCGGTTTGTAGGAAAGCGGATTGATTTGTGTGGGAAGGATAAGTCCCTCCCACATTTTCTTCGTGTGTACTTACCAGGCGATTGTGTCGCCTTTGTAGTCCACGAAATGATGGCCACCTTTGCCGGCGAAGGCATTCACTTGATCCACCAGGCCACGCACGCTGGTATCGACATCGATATGGGCGTTTTCGCCGCCCATATCGGTTTTGACCCAGCCCGGGTGCATCGACAGCACCGTTAGCCGATGGTCGCCCAATTGGGTGATAAAGCTGTTGGTCATGGAATTGAGCGCAGCCTTACTGGCTTTGTACAGCGCCATCTCCGAACCGTCGGGAATGGTGACGCTGCCCAGTACCGAGCTCATGAACGCCAACACACCGCTGTCTTTGCGGATCTGCCCGACAAAACGCTGGGCCAGGTTGATCGGCGCTACGGCGTTGGTGAAGAACAGCTGGCCGACTTCGGCCAGGGTGGCGTGGCCGGGTTCCTGATTGTCCGGGCCTTTGACGCCGGCATTGATGAACAGCAGATCGAAGGTGCGCTCTTTGAGGCGCTGGTTCAGGGCGATCACGGCTTGTTGATCGTCCATGTCGAGTTTCTCGATCTGTACCGGGCCAGCGGCTTTCAGCGCATCGGCTTTGCTCGGATCGCGCACGGTGGCGGTCACGTCCCAGCCGTCCTGGAGCAGTTGCTTGACCAGGCCAAGACCCAGCCCACGGGAGGCGCCGATGATCAGTGCGGTTTTTGGCGTAGACATGAAAGGCTTCCTTTGAAATCGCGGTTCAGGGAGATTCAGCGCACAACAGTAGCAGTTTCAGCGTTGCAGGAGGATGCGGCCACGGCTCAAGTCGGCGAGCTGGGTTTGCAGGGTTTCGATCTGCGCTTCCCCCAGGGCCAGTTGCAGTTCGACACCATTGGCGGTGAAGGTTTCTTCCACCACCAGCCCACCCAATTCGGCCACGCGCAGTTTGACCAGGTTCAATTCGGAGAAGCCGCACGCACAGCGCAACGGCACGCGGCTGATCAGCTCGATGCGCTCGGCGTTTTGTAAGCATTTATTCGCGCCACCACCATAGGCACGGGCAAGCCCACCGGTGCCCAGTTGGATACCGCCGTACCAGCGGATGACCAGCACGGCGACCTGGTCAAAACCTTGGGCCTCGATGGCGGCCAGGATCGGCCGCCCGGCCGTGCCGCCGGGTTCGCCGTCGTCGTTGCTGCGGTATTGATCGCCCAATTTCCAGGCCCAGCAGTTGTGCGTGGCATCGAGAACGCTGTGCTCCTGAAAAAACGCCTGGGCGTCCTGTGGGCTGGTGATCGGCACAGCGAGGGTGATAAAGCGGCTTTTGCGTATCTCTTCACGAAATTCGCAAAGGCCGGTGAGCGTGAAAGGCATAGGTTGCTTCGTCTAGAGGGCCGGCTTGATGCCGCAGCCTTTGAGAATGATATGGATCAGGTTGGTGCCGGCGTCTTCCATGTCTTGTTTGGTCAGGCGCGTACGCCCGGTGACGCGGCAGATCTGGGTAGCGAAATCGGCGTAGTGCTGGGTGCTGCCCCACAGCAGGAAGATCAGGTGTACGGGGTCCACGGGGTCCATTTTGCCGGCGTCGATCCAGGCCTGGAACACCGCCGCACGCCCGCTGAACCAGGCGCGGTAGTCCTGGCTGAAATATTCGGTGAGGCATTCGCCGCCGCTGATGATTTCCATGGCGAAGATCCGCGAGGCCTGGGGCTGGCGCCGTGAGAACTCCATCTTGGTGCGGATGTAGCGGGTCAGGGCCTCGGCGGGATCGTCCTCGGCGGTCAGCGTGTTGAAGGTGCTGTCCCATAGCTCGAGGATATTGCTGAGCACTGCGATATAGAGGCCCAGCTTATTGGTGAAGTAGTAGTGCAAGTTGGCCTTGGGCAGGCCGGCGCTGGCAGCAATGGTGTTCATGCTGGTGCCCTTGTAGCCATGGCGCGCGAACTCATCCTCAGCAGCCTGGAGAATCGCTTGTTCGTTCTTTTGCCGGATGCGGCTGGCGGGCTTACCGGCGTGGTGGCTGTGGGCAGGAACTTCGAGGCTCATGGAGATTACCGTGCTGATCGATAGAGACGACGTGTGCACAGATAACCCACCCTCAAGCCCCAGACAAGTCCCGATGCAATAAAACCGTCAAAGCGGCTCCAGCGTGTCGCTTTCGGTTGCGTGGTTTACGGCGGTGCCGGGGGTTTTGGCCTCCGGCAATAGCACGCACAACACAATCGCGGTCAGGCCGCCGCTGGTGATGGCGGAATCGAACAGATTCTGTATCAGCGCGGGCATCAGGTGTAGCAGGTTTGGCTGGGCAGCGATCCCCAGGCCGACGCCGAACGAAGTTGCGATGATCAGCATGCTGCGCCGGTCCAGTGGCGCCTGCGCGAGGATGCGCACCCCGGCGGCGGCGACACTGCCGAACATCACCAGGGTCGCGCCGCCCAATACCGGCTTGGGGATTTGCTGCAGCACGGCCCCAATCAGCGGAAACAAACCGAGGCAGAACAGCACCACGCCGATATATAAGCCGACGTAACGGCTGGCGACGCCGGTGAGTTGGATCACCCCGTTGTTCTGCGCGAAGGTAGTGTTGGGGAACGCACTGAAGGTGGCGGCGATCATGCAGCTCACCCCGTCACCCAGCACGCCGCCTTTGAGCCGGCTTATATAGGAAGGGCCACTGATGGGTTGGCGGGCGATCATGCAATTGGCGGTCAGGTCGCCGACAGTTTCGATGCTGCTGATCAGATAGATCAGCGCAATCGGCAGGAAAGCGCTCCAGTCGAAGTTGAAACCAAACCGAAACGGTATCGGCAAGCTAACCAGAGGCAAGTCCGGCAAGGCCTGAGGCACCAGTTTGCCGCTGAACCAGGCCGCCAGACTGCCCAGGGCCAGGCCGATGATAATCGCCGAAAGCCGCACCCACGGTGTGTTCGAGCGATTGAGCAGAATGATCGTTAGCACCACGAACAGCCCCAATGCCAGGTTGGTAGGAGCGCCGAAATCGGCGGCGTTGAAACCGCCGCCCACGTCAGTAATGCCGACCTTGATCAGGCTGATGCCGATCAGCGTTATCACGATGCCGGTGACCAGCGGCGTAATTACCCGGCGCAACTGCCCGATGAAGCGGCTGAGGACTATCTGCACGGCCGCGCCGAAAAAGCACACGCCGAAGATCATCGCCATGATGTCTTCCGGGCTGCCGCCGCGTTGCTTGACCAGAAAACCGGCTGACAGCACCGCGCCGAGAAACGCAAAGCTGGTGCCTTGCAGGCAGATCATTCCGGCGCCGATACCAAACGGCCTACGCGCTTGGATGAAGGTGCCCACACCGGAAACCATCAACGCCATGCTGATCAGGTAGGGCAAATGCGCGGTAAGGCCGAGGGTGGAGCCGATGATCAGCGGCGGAGTGATGATACCGACGAAGGCGGCCAGCACATGCTGCAAGGCGGCCAATAGGGCGGGGGCGGGTTTTGGGCGGTCGTTGAGGCCGTAGATCAGGTCGCTGGGGCTGGAGGATTCTGGTGGCATGGCGGGCAAACTCAAGGCGGACGGTTCTAGGTCCTGATGCCCTTGCAAAAAGCTGTCCAGTTGCTCAGCTTTTGCGCCGAGGCCCGATTTAGCGTGTTGCAGCCAAGCTGTCGAGAAAGCTTTCCAGCACCAAATGAGGGCGACGGCCCTTGCGCGTGACCGATGCCAGGCTCAAATCGTAAAAACGTGTAGCCGGTTTCAGCGCACGCAGTCGGCCTTGTTGTACCCATAGGTTGGCGTAGTGATCAGGTAAATAGCCGATATAGCGACCAGTGAGGATCAGAAACGCCATGCCTTCGCGGTCCGACGCGCTGGCGGTGCAGTTGAGCGCCTGGTAGTGAGCCTGGATGTCTGCGGGCAGGCGGAAGGTCGGGGCGATTGCGTCCTGGCTATCGATGCGGGCGTCGTCCAGCGCTTTGTCGTCGGCATAGAACAGCGGATGACCGACTGCGCAGTAAAGCAGCGAACGTTCGCTGTAGAGCGGCTGGTATTCCAGGCCGGACAGCGCGCTGGCCTGGGGCACAACCCCCACGTGCAGGCGGCCGTCGAGTACGCCTTGCTCCACTTCATTGGGCGCGATCATGCGGATCTGAATCTGCACGTCCGGGCCCCGTTCCTTCAATTGTGCCAAGGCGTGTGTGATGCGCATGTGAGGCAGGGTGACAAGGTTGTCGGTGAGACCGATGATTAATTCGCCGCGTAAGTGCTGGTGCAGGCCGTTGACCTCTGTGCGAAAACTTTCCAGCGCGCTCAACAACTGCAGGGCCGACTGGTACACCTCGCGCCCCTCCTCCGTGAGCGAAAACCCCGCGCGGCCACGCTGGCAGAGCCTCAATCCCAGCCGCTGTTCAAGGTCGCTCATTTGCTGGCTGATGGCCGAGCGCCCGATGCCGAGCACGGTTTCTGCCGCCGAGAACCCGCCGCATTCCACCACGCTGCGAAAGATGCGCAATAAGCGGATATCGAAGTCGCTGACTTGAGCCAGAGGATCGGGACGACGGATGCTCATAGTTTAGTGAAGCCCTGACTGAAGGTTAGAAAAGTTGGATTTCACCGACTTTATCGCCATGGCAATTTAGCTGCAAGAACGCTTTCAATCCCGACGCTGCCTTTTGCCCTGCGAGGTTTTGCTGATGAACATGCCCGAAAACGCCCCTTCGTCCCTGGCCAGCCAACTCAAGTTGGATGCGCATTGGATGCCGTATACCGCTAACCGTAATTTCCAGCGCGATCCACGCCTGATCGTGGCCGCAGAGGGTAGCTGGCTGACGGATGACAAGGGGCGCAAGGTCTACGATTCGTTATCAGGTCTGTGGACCTGCGGCGCCGGGCACACCCGCAAAGAAATTCAGGACGCGGTGGCCAAGCAATTGGGCACTTTGGACTACTCGCCGGGTTTCCAATACGGTCATCCGCTGTCCTTTCAACTAGCGGAAAAGATTACCGATCTGACCCCCGGAAACCTCAATCATGTGTTTTTCACCGATTCTGGCTCCGAGTGCGCTGACACCGCGGTGAAGATGGTGCGGGCTTACTGGCGCTTAAAAGGCCAGGCCACCAAGACCAAGATGATAGGCCGGGCACGGGGTTATCACGGGGTGAACATCGCCGGCACCAGCCTTGGCGGTGTGAACGGTAACCGTAAGATGTTTGGCCAGGCGCTGATGGATGTTGACCATCTCCCGCACACCTTGCTGGCAAGCAATGCGTTTTCCCGCGGCATGCCTGAACAGGGCGGCATCGCCTTGGCGGATGAGTTGCTCAAGTTGATCGAGCTGCATGACGCGTCGAATATCGCCGCGGTGTTCGTCGAGCCGATGGCCGGTTCGGCGGGCGTGCTGGTGCCGCCACAGGGTTACCTCAAGCGTCTGCGGGAGATCTGCGATCAGCACAATATCCTGCTGGTATTCGATGAAGTGATCACCGGTTTCGGCCGCACCGGCTCGATGTTCGGTGCGGACAGCTTTGGTGTGACCCCGGACTTGATGTGCATCGCCAAACAAGTCACCAACGGCGCGATCCCCATGGGCGCAGTGATTGCCAGCAGCGAGATCTATCAAACCTTCATGAACCAGGCGACGCCGGAGTACGCAGTGGAATTCCCCCACGGCTACACCTACTCGGCGCACCCGGTCGCTTGCGCGGCCGGCCTGGCGGCGTTGGACCTGTTGCAGAAGGAAAACCTGGTGCAGAGCGTAGCTGAAGTCGCTCCGCACTTTGAGAATGCGCTGCACGGTTTGAAGGGCAGCAAGAACGTAATCGACATTCGCAACTATGGCCTGGCCGGCGCGATCCAGATCGCCCCGCGTGACGGAGACGCCATTGTGCGTCCATTCGAGGCCGGCATGGCTTTGTGGAAGGCGGGGTTCTACGTGCGCTTTGGTGGCGACACGCTGCAGTTCGGGCCAACCTTCAACAGCAAGCCGCAGGACCTGGATCGCTTGTTCGACGCGGTCGGCGACGTGCTGAACAAGATCGACTGATTTCTCCTTCTATATAGAACAACTTTTCAGGAGCCCTGCATGAGCCTTATCCAGCATTTGATCAATGGCGAGTTGGTCAACGACAGCGGTCGCAGCGCTGATGTGTATAACCCGTCCACCGGCCAGGTGATTCACCAAGTGCCGTTGGCCAGCCGTGAAACTATCCAGCGTGCAATCGACTCAGCGAAGGCGGCCTTTCCGGCCTGGCGCAATACGCCGGCGGCTAAGCGCGCTCAGGTGATGTTTCGTTTCAAGCAATTGCTGGAGCAGAACGAAGCCCGCATCTCGCAGTTGATCAGCGAGGAGCATGGCAAAACGTTGGAAGACGCCGCCGGCGAGCTCAAGCGCGGGATCGAAAACGTCGAGTATGCGTGCTCGGCGCCGGAGATTCTCAAGGGCGAATACAGCCGTAACGTTGGGCCGAACATCGATGCGTGGTCGGACTTCCAGCCCCTGGGTGTAGTGGCCGGTATTACGCCGTTCAATTTCCCGGCGATGGTGCCTTTGTGGATGTACCCGTTGGCGATCGTCTGCGGCAATTGCTTCATTCTCAAACCTTCGGAGCGCGATCCAAGTTCGACGCTGCTGATCGCACAACTGTTGCAAGAAGCCGGTCTGCCCAAAGGCGTCCTCAATGTGGTGCACGGAGACAAAGGGGCGGTGGATGCGTTGATCGAAGCGCCTGAAGTAAAAGCATTGAGCTTTGTAGGATCGACGCCGATTGCTGAGTACATCTATTCCGAAGCGACCAAACGCGGCAAGCGCGTACAGGCGCTGGGTGGAGCGAAGAACCACGCGGTATTGATGCCGGACGCCGATCTGGATAACGCGGTCAATGCCTTGATGGGGGCTGCCTACGGATCATGCGGCGAGCGTTGCATGGCGATCTCGGTGGCTGTGTGCGTGGGCGGCCAGGTCGCCGATGCTTTGATTGCCAAGTTGGTGCCGCAGGTCAAGGCATTGAAGATTGGCGCAGGCACGTCTTGCGGCCTGGATATGGGGCCGTTGGTCACTGGGCAGGCCCGGGACAAGGTCAGCGGCTATATAGAAGACGGCGTGGCTGCCGGCGCTGAGCTGGTGGTCGATGGTCGCGGGTTGAGTGTTGCCGGTCATGAGCAGGGCTTCTTCCTGGGCGGTAGCCTGTTTGATCGCGTAACCCCTGAGATGCGTATCTATAAAGAAGAGATCTTTGGGCCGGTGTTGTGCGTGGTCCGAGTGGACAGCCTGGAAGCTGCGATGCAATTGATCAATGATCACGAGTATGGCAACGGCACTTGTATCTTCACCCGCGATGGTGAGGCGGCACGTCTGTTCTGTGACGAAATCGAAGTGGGCATGGTGGGTGTGAACGTTCCATTGCCGGTGCCGGTGGCCTATCACAGCTTCGGTGGTTGGAAGCGTTCGCTGTTTGGCGATTTGCATGCGTATGGGCCGGATGGTGTGCGCTTTTACACTCGGCGCAAGGCGATTACCCAGCGTTGGCCGCAGCGGGCCAGTCATGAAGCGTCACAGTTTGCTTTTCCCAGCCTTTAGCCCTCGTTAGCTAGGCGGAAAGCCGGCCCTTTAGGGCCGGCTTTCGTGTTTTTGGGCGTTTTTTGACCAGTGCGACAGAAATATGAAAATAGTGGTTGACGGCAGATTCCAGAAGTCTATAATTCGCCCCACTTCCGGCGCAGTCGAAAC